>CAVDLI010000020.1:0-24221 GCA_963609725.1 bacterium
CTTATTTTCTCAACATTCATGAGACACAATATACACCAAAAATTTTATCTCTTCTATTGGTAGTCTCTTATTCTTGGAATAATAATTTTAGTGATTATGTTTCTTTGTTATAATGGCTTGGTAGTTGTTGAAAGCGGGTATGGAAAAACAATATGGAAAAAAGAGAAATTGAAGGGTTTATTTATTTTCTCACAAGAAGAAAAGGCCAAAAGAGACTTGGTCTTCGTATTGATGACAAAGGTCTTATAAAAGTAAGTGCTCCTTACTATGTTTCTTATTCAAAACTTGATGATTTTGTTTCTTCAAATTCTCAATGGATAATACAACACCAAAAAAATGTACCTGTTCGCACGTATGAGACTGGAGACAAAGTTGCATTATTGGGACAGCAAAAAGCGCTACTTGTTAGGGATTTCTCGTTGAGCGATAATGTAAACAAGAGAAGAACAATGTCTTATTACATTATAAATGGCGAAGAAATTGTTGTATATGCAAAAAATAAGGACATTAATCTTGTAAAAAAAGAAATTAAAAAAATGTATATAAACATTGTTTCAAAAGTTCTCTCTGACAGGGTTTCCTTTTGGGCTGGTAAGGTTGGTGTCAATGTTCCTTTTTATGGTGTAAATAGTGCAAAAACTAAATGGGGGTTGTGCTATCCGTCTCAAAACAGGCTTTATTTAAGTTATATGTGTGCTGTTTTACCTTACGATTTAATTGATATGATAATTTTGCATGAGGTGTGTCATTTGAAGATTGCAGGACACGGAGAGCCGTTTTGGAGCTTAATGAAAACTTTTATGCCGGATTTAGAAGAAAGAAAAACCCGTCTCAGACAAATTTCTAAGACGGGAATTGCTCGCAATTTAGTTTGAAATTTTTTAACTCTCTTTGGAATTTTTGTAAAACATTAGGGGCTTTTGCAAAATGAGCTTTGTATCCCTTGGTTTTGGATTTGCAAGATAAAAAGCTTTTTTGAAAACCTCATTATTCAATTATTGACAGCAGATGTTTTAAGAATTCATAAGTTCTTTTTGCTGAGCTTATTGATAAATGTTCATTTGTAGAGTGTACATCAAAGAGGTCTGGACCAATAGAAACGCTGTCCATTCCCGGCACAAGACTACTGATTACACCGCATTCAAGACCTGCATGAATTGCTGTGATTGTGGCTTTTCTTCCAGTGTTGTCTTCATATGCTTTTGCACAGAATTTTGCAAGTTGTGAGTCTGGATTTGGAGCCCAAGATGGGTACCCGTCTCCAATTTTACATTCAAGCCCAAAAGCTTCCAATATTGTGTAAATACGATGAACCAAGAAGAGTTTTGCAGAATCTATATTGCTTCTTACACTTATTTCTATATGAAGTTTCCCATCTTCAAGATGTGCAATTGCAAGATTGTCAGAAGTCTCAACAATGCCAGAGAGGGCTTTACTCATTGCATATACACCATGAGGAGTTGCAAACAATGCTTTTGCAATAGTAAGAGACTCTTCTATTGAAATAGTTTTACAGTCTTTAGTTCCTTGAATGCAGTTTTCAATTGTATATTCTACTTTTAGATTTGGTTCTTCAAATTTATTTTCTTCTTTAAGTATTGCTGTTGTTTTTTCAATTGCTTCTTGTGCTTTTTCATAATCTTCATTTGATACAAAGATAGAACATTTACAAGTTGATGGAATGACATTTCTTCTAACACCACCATCAAAACTCTTGAGAGAAAAATCACAACCATTTTCTTTTATTGCCATAAGAATTCTTGACATAGCACTTATAGCATTAAGTCTTTGAAGATGTATTTCTCCTCCGCTATGGCCTCCTTTAAGACCTTCTATTGATATTTTGATATCTTTTGAGAATTTTGGAGCATCGTTTAGTTTGTAACTTTGCTCTGCAACAAGATCAATTCCTCCTGCACAGCCAATATAAACTAAACCTTCTTCTTCACTGTCTAAGTTTATAAGTATTTTGCTTTGGATAAGAGAGCCATCAAGGTTAAAAGCGCCGTCCATTCCAGTTTCTTCTGAGAATGTAAAAATTGCTTCAAGAGGTCCATGCTTGCAAGTAGGGTCTGTGAAAACAGCCATTGTCATTGCAATACCAATACCGTTATCAGCTCCAAGACTTGTACCCTTTGCTCTTAGATAATCACCGTCTATGTATGTTTCTATTGGGTCTTTTGTAAAATCATGATCACTTGTGGGAACTTTTACGCAAACCATGTCCATATGGCCTTGAAGAGCAACAGACTTCTTATTCTCAAAACCTTTTGAAGCAGGAACTCTTGCAATGATATTTCCAGCTTTATCCCTTTTTGCTTCAATATTGTTTTCTTCTGCCCATTTTAGAATAAATTGGCGCATACCTTCTTCATTGCCAGATTCTCTTGGAATTTTGCAAATTTGATTAAAATATTCAAATAAATCCATCGCGTTCTTCTTTCCTTTAATAGATTCCTTTAATGGAGAGTATACTCACATAGTGATTTTCAAGCAATTAGCGGTTTTGGATGGCCTAGTGTTGCCTTTACTTTTTCAATTAACCTTACTTTTTCAATTAACCTTACTTTTTCAATTAACAATTGCAACGCCATTTTATAAAATTTTTTTAGTTTTGTTTGACGACAGAGTAAAAACATGATAGAGTATACATTAACCCAATTTCGTCTTATGATATTGGGGTTTTTTTATGATATTTTTAATAATATTTTTGATATTTGATGATATAGGAGCAATCAATTGAACCGCGAAGCTATTCCTTCAATTCATTTTTACGATCAGGATTTTGTAGACCTCTATGATAGATCTTGGGTATGGGTTGATGAATTTTGGAAAAAAGGAACAGCTGAAAATGGCTTTTTGGGCAACTATGTTTCATATGAAAACCAACAAACAATAGATCAGTTTTATTGCTGTCTTTCTTCTTTATTCTTAAATTATAGCAATCAAGTTTATTCTCCTTTTGAGATGATTGATTTCTTTTATTCCAAACAAGAAGAAAACGGAGCAATAAGAGCTCAATATAGTATTGCAGATGGTTCTCCTGTTTTTGAAGAAGATAATCCAGAAGGCGTTGTACTTCCTTTTTTTGCTTATGCTGAGTTCTTGTTCTATCATAAGATTGGAAATAAAAAACGACTAAAGGAAATAGTTCCTGTCTTAGAGAAGTACTTTGATTGGCTCAAACAAACATTTCAAAAAGAAAATGGACTATTTAGTGTTCCAATAAGTGCCTGTCTTACAGGCAATGTTCCAAGAGAGGAAACAGTTTATCCCGTAGATTTTAACACTGTTGTTGCTCTTAATGCGCTGTACATGTCAAATATTGGCGATATTCTCAATGATAAAGAACTTTCTTTTAGGTATAAGAGACTTTATTTTTCTCTCAAAACAAGAATTAATAACCTTATGTGGGATCCTGAAACTAAGTTTTATTATGACTTAGACGAAAAAGGAAATCGTATTCCTCTTAAAATGATTGGAGCTTATTGGACATTTTTAGCAGAAATTCCAAATGACGAAAGAGCTGCTTCAATGATAGATTTCTTAAAAGATCCAAATGTTTTTGGAACAGACAATCCTTTTCCTAGTGTTAGCGTGGATTCTCCTTGTTATAAAGAAAATGTTCAGGGATATTGCGGTGCAGTTGTTCCTTTTAACTTATATTGTGTTGTAAAAGGTCTTGAAAAGTATGGAGAGCATGTGTTTGCTCGTGAATGTGCAATACGCAATGTTTATTTTATGCTTGACACTCTTCACCCAGAAGAAGATAAGCAAGGCGATGTATGGGAGGCTTATTTACCAACAAAAGAGGGTACTCCTGCAATTGACAGCAATTTTCCGGACTTTCCAAGGAAGAAGTTCCTTCCTCAAGTGTGTCTTGTAACTATAACTCTTATGATAGAAGATATTATCGGTTTAGATATATCGTTACCAAGAAAAACTGTCTATTGGATGGTCCCAAATTTGGAAGTCATGGGAATAGAAAAGCTGTCTCTCAAGCGTAATTTAATAACAATTTTGAGCAATAAGAATGCACGAGGTTGGGAAATTAGGCTTGAAAGTGAAAAGCTCTATTATTTTACAATAGAGATCATTGATGAAAAGAAGAAAAAAACACTTCCAATTCCAAGTGGTAAGTGTTCAATGCTTATAGATAAACTTTAATGAGTTGGTTTGGTAAAATAATTGGAGGAATCATTGGTTTTAGCCTTGGTGGGCCTTTAGGGCTAATTGCAGGGGCTGTTTTTGGACATGTAATAGACAAAAGCTCGGACCTTGAAAAAGGTAAGGGCTCAAATGGTTCAGAATACACTAATAGTTCAGAATACACTAATAGTTCTCAAAACGATTATTCTAGAAGATTTTTCTTTAATTCTGGTTACGGCAAAGCCCAAATGGTGTTCTTTGTTGGCGCCTTTTCAATGTTGGCCAAACTTGCAAGTGCAGACGGACAAGTGAGTGAAAATGAAAAGCGTAAAATAAGCGAGTTCATGGTCAATGATTTACACCTTACTGGCCAAAGTTATTACAATGCTGTGAACATTTTCAACAATGCATTAGACCAAAATATTTCATTTGAGAGCCTTGTCAACCAATTTTACAGCAATTTTAGAAACTCGCCTGCCATCTTGCAACTTATGATTGATATTTTCTACAGAGTCGCTAATGCCGATGGCTCTGTTTCTTCCAAAGAAGAGAGCCTTATAAAGTATGCTGCTCAAGTTTTTCAAATTCCGCAGTCAATACTTGATAGTATAAAACGCCGTTATGGAGTTTCAAGCGCTCCTTCTAAAGCATATGCTGTCTTGGGCTTAACAGAAAAGGCTACTGAAGCAGAAATCAAAAAATCATATAGAAAACTCATTTTAGAATTTCATCCCGATACTGTTGCATCAAAAGGCATGGCAGATGAATTCAAAGAGTATGCCACAAAGAAATTCAGAGAAATACAAGATGCATACGAAACTATTTGTAAGGAACGAGGAATAAAGTAAAGAGCCAGTGGAGGTTTTTGCGAAAACTTCTGTAATGTTTTTCTTTAATGTTTTATTAAAGATGTTTTTGAAGTGTTGCAAGTTTTTATACGACAAAGAGACTTGAAGCGCAAAGTCAAGCTTCCGTGTTGCAAGTTTGAAGAATTATATCTTTACACGACCTCTAAAAGACCGCGTAAGAGTAGTTCTGTCTGCATATTCAAGATCTCCTCCAACTGGAAGACCAGAGGCTAAACGAGTAAGTCTTATCTCTGGATGATTTTTCATAAGATGTCTTATGTAAAGAGCTGTTGTGTCTCCCTCTTCTGTTGGATTTGTTGCTATGATTATTTCTGAGAACGAACCTTTCTCAATTCTTTCTATGAGTTTTTCAAAACTTAAATTTTCAGGGCCAACCCCATTAAGAGGGTTAATTGCGCCTCCAAGAACATGAAAAAGACCATTATAAGCACCAGAGCCTTGAATTGTTATTACATCTTGTGGCTGTTCTACAATACATAAAAGAGTTCTGTCTTTTGTTGAGTCAGAGCATACGGGACAAGGGTCTGTCTCTGTAAAAGAACCGCATATAGAACAAGGATGAACCAAATCCTGTATTGAAGAAATTTCTTGTGCTAACAGTTTGTTGTATTCTGTAGGTGTTTTAATTAAGGAAAACGCAATACGAGAGGCACTTTTTGGACCAATTCCAGGGAGCCTAGACAAAAGTTTTGTAAGACTTTCTAGTGCTGTCATATTCCATATTGGGAGAACGCCTGCCCTGCCTCCTGTGAAATTCTCTCTTTTACGTTCTTAAGAGCTGTATTTACAGCGGAAGCAACAAGAACTTCAAGCATTGCTCTATTTTCTTCTGTTACAATAGAAGGATCAATTTTTAGGCTCTCTATTTCCATATTGCCATTAGCAACTGCTTCTATCATGTTTCCGTATGCATATCCACTACATTTGATAGTTGCAACTTTTTCTTTCATTTCTTGTGCTTGGTTTTTTATTTTGTCCATGTTTTTCAAAATTTCAAATGGATTCATTGTTTCTCCTCTTTGCCATCAAAAGCAAGAATTAAATCATTTACAAGGTTTTTTCTTTCTTCTTCCAAAGTGCTTAGACTTTTTATTTGTGGCTCTGTTTGTGAATTTTGTGAATTTTGTGTTGTTTGTAAAGAGTTTGTTATCTGAGAAGTTTGCGCTAGCTGTGAAGTTCTCATCTCTTGTGAAGTTTGCATTACTTGTGAAGACTTCTGCAAAGAAGACTCTTCTTGATTTTGAGTTTCTGACAAAGAAGGGACAATGTTTACTTCTATACCCGTTCTTTCTTTTATGCCTTCTTTAACTTTTTGACGGCTGTTTAGTGCAAGCTGATAGCATAATTTATTGCCAAATTCCAAAATTAAGCCATCGTTTTCATTTTTAGCACTCAAAACACCTTGAGGAAGAAGGTCTTTTATTTCTTCCAAATCTAAGATTTTTGAGGTATCTTCTTTTGAAGCTTTTTCTTCTGTAACACGATTTGCATCAAAATTCTCAATTTTATCAAAGTTCTCAAGGTGTTCAGAGTTTGGGATTTGCACAGAGTCCGCAACGGGTTTAGCATCTGACACTTGTTCAGTGTTTGGAATGTGGTCAGAGTCCTCGTTCTGTTTAGTGTTCGTAATTTGTTCAAAGCGCGTAATTTGCTCAGAGGTTTTAACTTGCTCAGCGTTCGTAACTTGCTTAGAGCTTGAAATTGGTTCAAAGTTCCCAAGGGAAGGAGTATCAACCTTTGCTAAAGGTTCCAAAGGCTCAATAGTTTTTTGCTCTGCAAGAGCCGGAT
Source organism: bacterium (assembly GCA_963609725.1). Lineage (GTDB taxonomy): Bacteria > Spirochaetota > Spirochaetia > Sphaerochaetales > Sphaerochaetaceae > UBA9732. The sequence continues at coordinate 6,807 of CAVDLI010000020.1, forward strand.
TAAGAGGTGTAATCGTCCCCGTTACAAGGTCATTTTTTAGACGTGCTAACTGTTCTAAAACAGAAGCATTTGAGGCCACATAACGCAAGCGAGACAGCTTAGAAACTGCAAGCTCTAATTCAAATCTTGGATTTAGAGAATATCGTATATCTCTATAAAGAGTTAAGAACATTTCTAGTGCAGCTTCTAGTTGTTCTTCATTAAAAGCACTTCTTATCTCTGCCGGAAAAGTTTCTATTTGTTCTCCCAGAACATTTTCACTCTTTATGCCTTCTTTTATAAGAAGTAGTGTTCTAAAGTAATCAGTGAAGTCTTTAATAACTTGTTCAATACTAACACCTTTTGCTAAAAGATCTCCCACTTTTGCTAAAGCATCATCTTGTTTTCTAGCAAGAAGACTAGTCATTATTTGGTTTATTCTATCCATACCAACAATGCCTAATTTCTCACGAATTTTAGCAAGAGTTATCTCGTCACCAGAGAAAGAGACAACCTGGTCAAACAAAGTATAAGCATCTCTCATTGAGCCGGCAGCTTCTTTTGCAATCCAAAAAAGCGCATCCTTGTCTGCCTTAATATTCATCTCTCTTGCAGCATCTCCAAGAAGGCGTTCTATAGTTTCAAGAGGAATTAATTGAAAATTGAATTGCTGACAGCGACTTCTAATGGTTGCAGGAACTTTTTGTGTTTCAGTAGTTGCAAAAATAAAAACAACATACTCTGGAGGCTCTTCAATAGTTTTCAAAAGCGCATTGAACGCACTAAGAGAAAGCATGTGAACTTCATCTATTATGTATATTTTGTAGCGTGATGAAGTTGGCGGAAAAAGAACTTCTTCTTTAATAGCTCTTACATCATTAACCCCTGTGTTACTGGCGCCGTCTATTTCAATGACATCTAAGCTGTTGCCTTTTGCAATTCCTTTACAATTATCACATTCTCCGCAAGGATTTGCAGTTGGACCATGAACACAGTTAAGAGCTTTTGCCAAAAGTCTTGCACTTGTAGTTTTTCCAACGCCACGTGGCCCGCTAAACAAGTAAGCATGAGCAATTCTTCCCTGCTCAATTGCATTCTTGAGAGTCGATACAACAAAATCTTGGCCAGCAAGACTTTCAAATTGCTGAGGTCTTCTTCTTGTAGCTGTCACTTCGTATGCCATGATGCAATGATATCAAAATTTGGCATATAAGGCTATAAATATAGACCGATAATCCTGCACTCAGAAATCTTTGTGGCTAAAACAGTCCTGTTGTGGTTGAGCAAAATCCTTTAGAGGTAAGCGCAAAAATAGACCATTTTGCATTGTTTTTGCAAAAAAGGTCTAAAAATAGACCAAAATGTCAATTTCCCAATCAAAATGGTCTATTTTCATATTAATTCTGTACTAGAGCCTTTATGCTCGGGTCAAAAAAACGGGAACAAATCACCTGCGTCTCTCCGGCTATCCACTTACCGTTGCTACCTTCCGGTCCTAGCGGGGTTGGGTGGGAGCCAGCAGCACAGAATCTGTTCCCGACAAAAAGCGGAGAGAGGGGGATTCGAACCCCCGAAGGCTTTTGACCTTACACGACTTCCAATCGTGCACCTTCGACCACTCGGACATCTCTCCAATGCAGTGCAAACTATAACAGAAAACCCTTTCATTCTTCAAGTAGCGTTATGGTCTAGTACTTTATTGCCCGGGTTCCTTGCATTTCGCAAAGAAAACCTTGGCCTTTTAGACAAGGTCCCTTGCAAAAGAATACAAGGCTCTACTTTAAGAAGAAACCTTTTGAATATAATCAATTACAGACTTGACAGTTGTAAAATCCTTTAAGGACGTTTCTTCAAAATCAACTTCAAAAGCTTCTTCTATTGCAATTACCATACACAACATCCCAATTGAGTCCATCCCAAGATCATTTGTAAGGGAAGATTGTTCGGTGACAGAGTCCATTTTGTCTGCTGTATTTGGATAGAGTTTTTGAAGCAACTCTTTTAGTTTTGAAAATATTTCTGTACGGGTCATTTTACTTGATTCCTTAGTATTTTCATGCTTGGAGAACGTGCAAAGTCAGTTGTCCTAATTACAAGCTCACTTATTTTCTGCTCTGAAGGCAGGGAGTCGTTCACTTTAGCAAAATTGTCACGAACGTATGTAACTAAATCTTTATCAGAAGGAATTGAAGTTTTTCTTGGAACTACCTCAAGAATAAGTTTGCCATCTTTTTCGGATACAAGACAATCTTGTATACAATCCAATTCGTTGAACAAGGCTTCCAACTGTGCAGGTGATATGTTTTCACCTGTAGGAAGCACAATGATTTCTTTCTTGCGTCCTGTTATATAAAGGTGGTTTTCATTATCAAATGAAACAAGGTCTCCTGTTTTGAACCAGCCGTCTTCAAAAGCTATGCTGTTTTCTTCCGGTTCTGAATAATAACCTTCTGTTATGCTTGGTCCCTTTAACCATAATTCTCCATCAACGACTTTATAATCAATATCTGGATAGACATATCCAACAGAGCCAGGAAAGTGTTTTGAATCAGGATTGCCAGAGACCAAATTGGCACTCTCTGTAAGTCCATAACCTGGAAATAGAGATATTCCAATCTTTTCGCATTCTTTTACAAGATAAGGACTTACGGTTGCAGCACCGCAAATTATATACTTAACGCTATCACCAAACATGTTTTTGCCAAACTGTTTAGAAAGGTTTAATGCCATTTCTACGAGAGCTGGAACTAAAACAAGAACAGTAGGCTTAAAGATAATCATTTCTTTGAACATGTCCTTATTGTTATGACAAATCCAAACAGAACTTCCTGTCATCAATGCAGTCATAAAGTTTCTAATGAAACCAAAAACATGTGTCATTGGGAGCATAAGAAAATAACGTTCTTCAAGAAAGTCTCTTAGTCCGTAGCATCCATTCCTTGTGCCAAGCACTACAGCTTCATGTGAAAGAATTGAACCTTTGCTTTTTCCGGTTGTTCCGCCTGTAAACATTATTACACATTGAGATTTTTCAGAGACAGAGGAATCGGCCTTTGTTTTGATATCACAAGAGGTCTTTTCGCTTATTACAAGACAATTAATAAGACCTTCCTTGAGCTCTCTATTGGTTACAAGCGCTTTAAGCTGATATTTTAGGATGCATCCAGTTAATGCTGCGTCAGGGAGTTGTGGAGGAATAAGCAAAGAACAAATTCCTAATGTTGAAGCAGCTAAGACAACTTTAGCAAAATCTATCCCGTTTGGAAGACAAATTCCTATTCTGTCTCCTTTAACCAAACCTGCATTTAACAATACTGTTCTGTATGATGCTACAAGTGATTCAACTTCATTATATGAGTAATTCTGACCATCAACGATTGCAATATTGTTTCCATATGTAGAAACACTGTGGTTCCACAGGTTAACAACTGTGCCATAGTTGACAATTGCCTTAAAGCATTCGCTTGTTGTGTATTTTTCAAAGAAATCCTCGCTGTTACGCATTGCGTACTCCTTTATCACAAAATTCTTTTAAATTTGATTCTATTTTATGCAAGTTCTCAGAAATGCTCTCTATTTTTTCAACTGACGGGATATCTGTTTCTGAATTTACTTGTATTCTTTTTCCTACAAATATTTCTGTTCTTTGAGGCCAATGATCTCTATGTTTTACGTAAACCGGAATTATGTCAGCTTTTCCTTGTATAGACATCATTACAGCTCCGCCCTTAAACGGGTCTACTGTATCAACTTTGACATGTACTCTTCCTTCTGGGAAAATACCAACCATTGCTCCGTTTTTGAGCTCTCTTTTAATCTTATGAAAAGTAGATATTGCAATATCTTGTTTGTTGATTTCTATGCAATGTACATGTTCAAAAAACCATCTAGCAAGCTTACTGCCAAATAATTCTGAAGTAGCAACAAAAATGGGACGACGAGTCAAAAATGTACACAGCAATATTACAGGATCCCAAAACGAAGAGTGATTACAAATAATAAGAGTAGAACCTTTTGTAGAGGGCTTTCCCATTGGGTAATGAACTTTTGGTAACAAATAGACCAATGCCGGCAGTATCCCAGTTATTTTTACAAAATCATAGAAAAAAAAGTTCTTATGCTTTTTGTTTTCTTCTTTCAAGTTCTCTCCCCAATTCTTCAATCCTTTTGTGAAAGAATTCTGTAATGTTAGTGGCATTTTCTTGTAAACTAAGGTCGTCTCTGCAGAGATCTTTTACATCTACTTTTTCTCCCACAAGAATATTGTTTCTCTTTAATGTGAACAAGTTCCCATCTGTAAAAACAGGAACTATTTTTGCTCCTGTTTTTAACGCCATATAAGCAAATCCTGAATGAAACGGTAAGAGTTTTCCTTTTTCCTCCGGAAGAGGAAGTCTTCCTTCTGGATACATACATATAAGCTTTCCACGATTGAGAAGATCAATTGATTTGTTCAATGCATTTGTATCATGTTTTTTTCTATCTACTTTAATTACACCTAAGCAGTTAAGAAGAAATGTAAAAAGAAAATTTTTCTCATAAAGTATTTCAGCTCCCAGTGTATATGGGAAACGAGGAACCATCACCATCATTAATGCAACATAATCAAATATATTTGTATGATTCGATATGACTATTGTTTTTGAAGTGAAATATCTTTTCTTTTTTGACTTATTCTCATAAATAACTTTTGTCCTGAAAATTGAATAAAAAACAGGCCATCCAGTTAATATTATAAAGCAATAGAAGAAAGGATTCATTCTATTGTCTCCTCTTTATTTTCCCCCAGGAACTTGTCCCCGGGGGAAAGTGATTTTATTTTTCTAATATCCTATTTACATCTGATTGCATTATTGACAAACCAACAATATTCAAAGGAAGGATTGGAAACAAAATTCCGGTTATTACATAAGTAATCGGTTTTCCCAATAATTTTATATTCTTGGAATCTGCAATTTCTTTTATCTTTTTATGCTGAGCAATCATTACAGGTATGCTTGCAAACGGGATGATAACACTTATAGCGCCTTTTAAGAATCCTAGTTTGCGATTGCTAACACTTGTTATTGACTTAAACAGGAAGACAGGCCATATGAAACCAAACAGGAAGCCGGTAAGTATTGAAAGAACTATTTGGACAAATACAAATTCACCTTTATCTCCGCTAAGAACTTGTTCATCATGCTTAATGGCAGAAATATCAAGAGAAGGATCATATTTTTTATACTCCAATGCAATACAGTCTTCTGTAAAATTCTCAGGCATTTTTCTAGAGAGAATAATAGCAACAATACAAGAGATACAGACTATGAACGGGACAAGCAAAGTTCCAAGGTTAAAGACCATATCTGGAGTTGTTCCTAATAAACCTGCAGCTTCAACTTGGCTAGTTGCATACACAACTTTTGAAAACGGTTTTGAAATGAACAACATTTTGATGTTTTCGTAAATGATTGAAGAAGAGACAGCTCCTACAACAGATGTTGCAATGGCTTCTGTTGCAAAATACATAGCACTGTGGTTTATTCCGTACAGCTTTGTTTCAGTAGTAGAGACAGAGGATGCCGCTAAATAAGGCATCATAAAGAAAGAACCAATAGCCCAGGATGAAATGACTCCTCCAATAATTGCAATAATAAGCTGAAGCTTAACATTGTTATTTCCAAGTACATAGCGTGAAGCAATGAAAAGGTTAAGAATACCAACAGCAAAGGCGGCTAGACATGTCCTATATGTAAATCTTGTCCCTTTTTTGTTCTTTAGTTTGTTAAAGAGGTAAAGCATAAGAGGAACAGGTGCAAATGCGAATGTATTTGCAATTGCCATCTGTGCTCCGTTGAAACCCAAGCTGCCAACCATCATTGCATTCATTGACACAAGGAACATTTGAAGACCAACCATTGTCAAACATTCAACTTTAAGCCAACTCATATAAACTTTATTTGTCAAAGTAAGCTTGAAACTTTTAATCAAAGGTACTTTTTTCTTGTCAAGGGCAGGACCCTCTGGGTACCCATATTTCTCACCTTCTTTTACTAAGAAAAGAGGAATGAGAATTGTAACCATTATGGGCATGCAGAAAAGCGCAAATTTATCAATATGAACATGCATTGAATCAAGCAGAACCGGGACAAGAGCATATACTATACAGTAATTTATTGTGTCAAAGAAACTCTTATATCCAGATACACGAATTCTCTGCGATTCGTTGGCACATGTTGTTGAAAGACTTCCGTAGAAGCAGATTAAGCACATTGTATAAGAAGCAAAGAAAATAATAGACCAGAAGAAAATCCAGAAACTGTTCAACAAAGGATTGGAAGCTCCTCCAATTGGAATCCAGCACATTGCATATGAAATAACCATTGGTAAAAAGCTGACAGCAATCAAAGGTCTTCTGCGCCCCCATTTTGTTGACAATGTATCTGATATTTGTGCAAATGGGATATCAATTACGCCATCAAAAATTTTGCCTATCATATAAAGAATAGGGAAAAGAGCAGGAACTACAAAACAAGTTCCGGACATGATTGCTTGAAATGTATCAACATGTCCTAATGCTGCAGGGTTTACTGCATCTGTAAAATACGCACCCATCAGGACCATCATAAAATTGGGACCAAATCCGGATGCCGCATAAACTAATTCCTTCCATTTCTTATCAAGTGAATTAATCATTGTTTTCTCCTAGCAACTCCATAGAGTAGCTATACCCCCTTAAAAGATTATTAACCACAATTATATCATATGATACCGTTATTTTATAGATTAGTTTGTTGTTTTGACTTACGGTTCTTATAAGGCTCCCGTTTTCTATGGTTTCGCATAATTGTAAATCATATTCAGAGAGCATGGTATAGAGAGACTCAAAAGTGCCGTAACACAGTTGAAAATCAAAAATAATGTACTGCGCTACTGTATTGCTGTTATTGAAAAACTGAGAATTTATTGTAGTTTTCTCTCCATTATAATTTATTTCTGCTACTGACAGCCCCGTTGAAGTGAGAAGAATAATATTAAGATTCTTCCCGTCAAAAACAGAATATGCTTCAAGGTAGTATTCATCATCTCCAAATACGTTACCTTCCATTAGCTGGTACATTTCAAAAGGAGATTCAAAACATGAAATATCCAAAAGAGGAACATTTATATCGTCTGTGATGTATACACCTCTCGTACTTGAACATGAAACTAAGCATGAAATTAAAAGAAGGAGGAATAAAGGCAATATAACAAGGAATCGTCTTTTCATTTGCTGGTCCTTCTTGAAATTATAGCCACCATATAAGCAATGAGAATTCCAGTAAATACAGTAAATCCAAATATGTGTATGGGTCTAAATGAACTAAGAATCAAAGTTCCAAAGCTTAATTCAGTTGTTACAAAAGACAAAAGTACGGCTTTCCCTGTTTTACATGGCCCTTTTTCACATGCAAATACCATGTAATCAAGACCAAGGCCAATAGACAAAACCAACCCAACCACATAGAAAAAATCAATTGCAAAACCAAATATCCAGGAGGCCGATATTGTAAGTGAAATAATGCAGTATGGAGAAAGGGACATTCTAAAGCCTTCTTTCATACCAAAAATAATCATCAAAGATATAAGAATCACACCAAAAGCAATAATAAGCAATTTGAAAATAGCATTTGTAAGTTGATCCAGCTCATTACTTATATCAGTTGCTGTTTGGAAGTAGTGAGCTCCATCAACAGAGTCGAAAATTTCTTTTGTTGTTGTATTGTCTGTTGCGTTTTTTATAATTATTACCTCACAATAACTGTCGTCTACTTTTCCCAAAGAAACATTTGAAATAAGGTTTTTGACGTTTTCTGGAAGATTGTCAACATAAATAAACTCTTTAGTTGCAAGTTTTTCTTTGTATATTGCTATACTTTTGTCATCAAGTCCCAGAATTGCCGCTTGTGTATCAAGATACGGTAAAAGTAGTTTTGCAGCCTCTAAACTTTGTTCTTGTTGTGATATTGTTGGAATAAACAAAGAAGTTGCAACATATCCCGCTAGCTTTTCTTCTTCAATCATTTGATCCAATTTTTCTGTTATATCGTATTCTTTATCAAGGACAGAGCTTGATGTTTCTGCAGTAACAATGCCATAAGTTGTAGAGTTGTAACCAATAATCTCAGATGCCCTTGATTCACAAGCCATAAGTCTTGCAGATGGTTCATAAAGAGCAGAAATGTTGTTCTTTATTTTTATGTGAGGAATACTGATTATAAGAATTAACGTAGCAATTGCGGAGAATATGTAAATTAGCCAGTTTGGCATACTGTGATTTTTTTCTGGAATTGATATGAAAGATCCAGCTTTTACCATACTGGGTTTGATTGTATAAGGGTAAAAATAAAGTGTCGTAAGGAACGAACTAAACAGTCCTGTTGCTGAAAAAACAGCTATTTGACGTAAAAGCGAATATCTTGAGAAAATTAGAATTAAATAACATATTGCAGTGGAACCAAAACTTATAGAGAGACTTTTTTTGAGATTTTTACTTACATCAACTGCGTTCTCATTTTGCCCTCTTTGAGCGTAGCGAATATAAAAATGAATACTGTAATCAATACATGTTCCCATAAGTGTTGTACCAAACAAAAGAGTCATAACATGTACTTCCTTAAAGAAAATCAAAAGAACACTTATAGCACTGACAAATGAAAGCACAAGACTTGTTATAAAAAGTTTGATTATGTTCAAATTCCTGCATGCAAAGAGAAATAAAACAATCATTGCTACTAAGGAAACAACTGTTATCAAGGTTATTTCTTTTTGAGAGTTTGATGCACTTTCTCCTGAATGAAGAGCAATACCGCTGTATACAATCTCGCAATCAGGAAATTTGTCCTGAACTGTATCGCACACAGAGAAAAACTTTTTGATACTTCCAGAATTAGCAACAGACACAGCTTCTTTATTAAAAAGGCAGTTGAGAAGAACCCACGTTTTACCATCAAATTCTTCTGTTAAGAAGTCTCCGTCAGGCGAAAAAGATGTCAAAGATGAAACGTTTGAGATATAGTTCAACCAAACATTTTCAGACAAAAGAAAAGGATCTATGTCAATGTTGTCTAAAGACGAAACAGTAAAAGCTCCAAAAATTCTAGATAATGAATCTTCTGTAAAAGCATTGGGATCTTCTTTTATCTTGTTGCATGTTTTTTCATCAAGTAGCAACATTGCATTTTCTGAAACAAAGTTCTGTAGTGCTGTCAAATCAAAATCAGAGGCCCCTGTATCAATGTTTTCAAACATGCCGGTTGCACTCAATTCTTCAACTATTGTTTTTACAGCTTCTATAGCATGTTCTTTTTCTGTTGCTCCTACATATATGACAACAGACCTGTCTTGGTTTTTAGTAAAAGTTTTTTCTGCATCTTTCATTATGGAAGATATTCCATTATTAGGAATGATATCCATGAAATTTGTACTTATTGATCTTGGAGATAATATGCAAACAATTATACACAGTACAATTACTACAAGATGAGACATTGCAAAAGTTATGATGTGTTTTTTATTAGAGTTCAAATACAGAAAGCTCCTCCTTTGAGAGTTCACAGGCAACTAGTTCTGTAAATTCGTATAGTATAGTATTTCCTGTTTTTTCTTCTAACAGAAGAGATTGGATTGAATCTGAGCCTGTCATCAATATTTCAGCAATGAAGGAAGAGATTATTTTGTCTTTTGGTTTTAGTTTAATGCTCCAATTTTCGCCGTTAATTGTTGCTTCATATGTAAACTGTTCTTGAATTATGTCAAATTGTCCGCAAAAAAGAGAATCCATGCACTGTGCTATAACTAAATAAGTTGTGTTTCCACTTACATCCAAGTGTGAAGGTTCTCCGTTGCGTAGACTTTGTGTCATATGATCTTTACCTATAACCAGCATTGAAACATATGGCTGCGTCATATACCATACAATTCCTTTTCCCGGTACTATATTCACAGTGCCTGATGAGATAAGAGTTCTTGAAGATTTTCCAATTGTTTTTGTCTGTTTGAAAGTTCCCCCCAGGGGGACAGATGAAAAAGATTTAGAGATTATCTGTAAAGAGTCCTCTGAAGAATTTGTTTTGGCAAAAACTGCGAGACTTACAACAAGAAGTAATACAAAAAATAAAGTCTTCTTCATTGGTTATTCCTTAGTTTTTCGTTTTCAAGTTTTCTATTGAAGCAATATTTTTTGTCTATTCTTTTGTTGAAGAAGAAATTGACTCCAAATTGCAAAACGAACATTAACCCCTGTGCTATGTATGATATACATCCATTATAAATAGCCCATGTTCTTGTGGAACCCCTAAAGATAAAGTAGAGATTTACAATCTCAACAAGGACGAAATAAGATACCCAAATCCAATTCCATACAAGGCAGTATGACAAAATCTCTTTACGTCCGGGGTGAACTTTTATTGAAGGACTCCAAAGCTCAGCAAAATGCATTATAATTGGGTCATTTCTTATGATGGATGATAAAAACACCCAGCCAAAAACAGCTGTTATCCAAAATGGATAAAACTTTATGACAAGTTCACTTTTTGTAAATATAAAAAGAAGTGAAGCTACACACATTATAATTGGAGTGATTTTACTTCCTGCCTGTGAGTTAAAAAGCAAAGTTGTAACACCTATTACAAGCATTCCTATACATACAATGCTCATGTCTTTTTTTAGCACTACCAATGTAACGAACACAAATATAGGATAAACAAATAAGCAAATAGTAAGTAAAATTCTCCAAAATTTCCCCATGTCTTACGATAGTATTAACTTTGTATCATCCTTGTAAAGCCACTTTTATAAGTTTAGGCAAAAGGCGTGCCCTCAATAGTTTTTGCTTTCAATTTTATTGAGACTTTAAGTTTGTACTTTGCACCATCATTTATTTCTTAAATGGATATCTATGCAAGATATTTTGTATTGTGTTTGTATAAGTTTGCAATTTTTTTGCGGCTCAAAAACTTTGAAATTTCTGCAATATTCATTTATTTGCCCAAAATCGTTAAATAAAAATGATTGTATAATAACAAAACAAGAGCAGAATTTTGTTTTGCGCACATAAACGGTAAAAATATTGCATTTTTATTCATTTAGTATTGAATTTTTTTTATTGAATATGCAATAATCGCTCCAATTATTACTAAGGGATGCTTTTTAGCATAAGGAGCGAGATTATGAAAAAGACCATTGCTTTTATCATGGTTCTGTGCCTATTTTTCTCTGCAGTATTTGCAGGTGGCGCACAGGAAAGTGCCTCTAGCTCATCTAAGTCTGATGAATTCCACATTGGAATTGTCACAGGCTCCGTCTCTCAGTCAGAAGACGACCGCCGTGGAGCAGAGTATTTCCAGGCTAAGTATGGAGAGGATATTGTTAAACTTGCCATTTATCCAGACAACTTTACAGAAGAACAGGAAACAACAATTCAAACAATTGTTAACCTTGCTGATGATCCTCTTATGAAAGCTATTATTGTAAACCAGGCTGTTCCAGGAACTGCTGAAGCTTTTAGAAGAATCAAGGAAAAGAGACCTGATATTTTGTGTCTTGCAGGCGAATCACATGAAGAGCTTCCTATCATTGGTGCTTCTGCTGATTTAGTTTCCAACAACGACTTTGTTTCACGTGGTTACCTTATTATTAAGACAGCTCATGATCTTGGTTGTGATACTTTTGTACATATTTCATTCCCAAGACATATGGCTTATGAAACAATGAGCCGTCGTGTTGCAATTATGAAAAAAACTTGCGAACAGTTTGGAATGAAGTTTGTTCTTGAGACAGCTCCAGACCCAACAACAGACGTAGGTGTTGCTGGTGCTCAAGCTTATATTCTTGAAAAGGTTCCAGAGTGGGTAGAGAAATATGGCCAGAAGGCTGCTTATTTCTGTACTAACGATGCTCATACAGAGCCTCTTCTCAAACAGCTTTTGGCTTATGGTGGTTACTTCATTGAAGCTGACCTCCCAAGCCCAATCATGGGTTATCCAGGAGCTCTTGGTCTTGACCTCACAGAAGAAGCTGGAGACTTTGAGAAAATTCTTGCTAAGGTTGAAGATGCTGTTGTTGCTGCAGGTGGAGCAGGAAGATTTGGAACATGGGCTTATAGCTATGGATTTACAGTTTCTGCAGGACTTGCACAGCATGCTTACAACGTCTTAAAGGGAGAGAGCGAACTTCTTGACATTGATGACCTTGCAGCTGCTTTCAAAGTTTATTCTCCAAACGCAAGCTGGAACGGTGCAAATTACACTAATGCTTCAACTGGTGTCAAACTTGACAATGTTTTCCTTGTTTACCAAGACACTTACATCATGGGTAAGAGCGGAGACAAGTATATGCATTCAACAGAAGTTGAAGTTCCAGATTGGGCTTATACAACAATCTAAGCATGTTTGAGAAAAGATAGGTCTTCCCAAGACCTGTAAAGAAGGAGGAAGGTCTAGAGCCTTCCTCCATTTTCGTATCTTTTAATATCATCAATAAAAAAATTTTTTGTAGAAGTTTTTTGAATACAATTTTGAAAAAAACTCAAAAAGGTTTGAATTTTTGTTTGGAATAAAAAGACAGCATAGTAAGCCCTAGAAATAAAATTTTAGCGCTGTCTTTTTATTAGAAACAGAACTTCTGGTTTCTGAGGAAAAAGAAAAGGGAGAGTAATATGAACGAAAAAGATGCTCCTTTGTTGGAGATGAGAAGTATCAGTAAGAATTTTTTTGGCAACAAGGTTCTTTCAGATATTAATTTCTCTATGAAAGAAGGCCAAGTTTTAGGTCTTGTTGGTGAAAATGGAGCAGGTAAAAGCACTTTAATGAAAATTCTCTTTGGTATGGATGTTATTAGAGAGACTGGCGGATACGGCGGAGAAATCTTAATTAATGGCAAAACTGTTCATTTTAATACTCCTTTTGACGCTTTGAATGCCGGAATTGGCATGGTACACCAAGAATTTTCTCTTATTCCTGGGTTTTCTGCCACTGAAAATATTCTTTTGAATAGAGAACCTCAAAAACCTTCGTTTGTTGCAAATATCTTTGGCTCAAGACTTAATCTTCTTGACCGTGCAAAAATGGATGAGCTTGCTTCTCAAGCAATTGCCAAGATGGGTGTTCACATTGACCAAAACATGATTATAAACGAGATGCCCGTTGGACATAAACAATTTACTGAAATTGCTCGTGAACTTTCTAAAGATAGTATGAGAATTCTTATTCTAGATGAGCCAACGGCTGTTTTGACAGAGCAAGAGGCAAGTGCTCTTCTTGATTCTATTAGAGGAATTTCTAAGAAAGGTATTTCTGTTATTTTTATTACTCATAGACTTCAAGAGATACTGGCTGTTTGTGACAATGTCTTAGTTATGCGTGATGGAGTTATTGTAAAGGATGTAAAAGCAAAAGACACGAGCGTTGCAGAGATATCGGCATGGATGGTTGGAAGAGGCGTTGTTGAAAGAAATCAAAACAGGCAAAAAGAAGATGTTTCCAAGGAAGATTTTTCAAATAAGAAAAACATTATGTCCATTAAGAGGCTCTGGGTTGATATGCCGGGAGAACTTGTCAGAGATGTTTCGTTAGATGTTAAAGAGGGAGAAATTCTTGGCATTGGGGGGCTTGCAGGACAGGGAAAACTTGGTATTCCAAATGGAATTATGGGGTTGTATGAGGCTGGCGGAAGCGTTGAGTTTGAAGGTAAAAGTATTGAGCTTAACAGTCCAAGAAAGTGTCTTGATTCTGGTATGGCTTTTGTTTCAGAGGACAGAAGGCATGTTGGGCTTCTTTTGGATGAGTCGTTAGAATGGAATATTTCTTTTGCTGCTATGCAAGTTAAAGGCAAATTCCTTAAAAACAAGCTAGGAGGGCTTGTTAAGTGGAGAGATGAAGAATCAATTTCTAATATTACAAAGAAATATATTGATGCTCTTCAAATAAAATGCACAAGTTCTAAACAGGTGGCAAGAGAGCTTTCTGGAGGAAATCAACAAAAAATTTGTCTTTCTAAGGCTTTTGCGCTTGAACCTAGACTTCTTTTTGTTTCTGAACCAACACGAGGCATAGATGTTGGAGCAAAAGAACTTGTTCTTAATGCCCTTAAGACATTCAATAAAGAAAATGGTGTAACAATTATTATGGTGTCTTCTGAGCTTGAAGAACTTAGATCTATTTGTGACAGAATTGCAATAGTATCCGGAGGAACTGTTGCAGGCATTCTTCCTGCTACATCTCCAAGTGAGGATTTTGGTCTTCTTATGGTCAGCAATGTCAAATAAAAGATTGCGGGTTTTAGTTTCTAAAAGATAGCCATAAGAGAGCCAAAAAGGCTAAAGATAGCAAAAAGGCTAAAGATAGCTAAAAAGCCAAAAAGTAGCCAAAAGGTGGCCAAAAAGTAGCAGGGAACTAGGTGATAAAAAAGAAGTAAAGCATAGTAAAAGCAAGCATTGATAGGAGAGAATAATGAATAAAGCTTTGGTTTTAGAGAATGCTCAAATTAAAGATAAGATAAATGATTTTGCAAAGAGTTTTGGACTCCCTAGACTAATTATATCAGGGTTTCTTCTTGTTCTTTTTATTATGGCGCCGTTTGTTGGTGCTAACTTTTTCACACAATTAAGCAACACTGTAAACCGTTTTAGCTGGAATGCTGTACTTGTTTTAGCTATGGTTCCAATGATTCACTCTGGATGCGGCTTGAATTTTGGACTTCCTTTAGGGATTATAGCAGGTCTTCTTGGCGCAACGCTTTCTATTGAACAGGGTTTTACTGGTGGTTTCAGCTTTTTCATGGCTATTGTGTTTGCAACTCCTTTTGCACTTCTTTTAGGCGCTGGTTATGGATGGCTTTTGAATAAGATAAAAGGCGGAGAGATGATGATTGCAACTTATGTTGGTTTTTCAGCTGTCTCTTTTATGTGTATGATGTGGCTTATTTTGCCTTATTCAAGTCCAACTATGGTTTGGGGATTTGCAGGTAAGGGGCTTAGAACTACAATTTCTCTTGAAGGTTTTTTCTATGGAGTTCTTTCCGATTTCTTGAAAATAAAAATAGGTCATTTTGTGTTCCCTACAGGTTCAATCCTTTTCTTTGCAGTTCTTGCTTTTGGAATGTGGGCTTTCTTACACACAAAAACAGGAACAGCAATGACCGCAGTGGGTTCAAATCCAACATTTGCTAAAGCATCTGGGATTAATGTTGATTTTATCAGACTTCTTTCTGTTGTAATGTCTACTTGGCTTGCTGCTATTGGGATTTTGGTTTACGAGCAAGGTTTTGGGTGGATTCAGCTTTATATGGCTCCTTTCAACATGGCGCTTCCTGCTGTGTCTGCTATTTTGATTGGGGGTGCTTCTGTTAATAAGGCCAACATTAAGAATGTTATTATTGGCACTTTCCTTTTTCAAGGAATTGTAACAATGACTCCTACTATTATTAATAACTTAATGATTGTGCTTACAGGTGAAGGTTTGGATATTAGTGAAGTTATTAGAACAATCGTTTCTAATGGAATGATTCTCTATGCTCTTACAAGGAAAACGGAGGCAACAAGATGAAAAAAGGTTGTGTTAAAGAAATGAAACAAAACAATGCTTTCGTTGGAGAAAATAAGAAGAACGGAAAAGATGTCTTAAGAAAGGTAGGGTCTTTTATTAAAAATAATTCTGTTCCTTTTATGTTTATTGCAATTTGTGCTGTTTGTATCCCCATCTCTGGCTTTTCTTTAAGTTTCCTTTTGTCTGAGATAATTACAAGAATTGCTCGTAATTCATTTTTGATTTTAAGTCTTATTATTCCAATTATTGCTGGTATGGGTCTTAATTTTGGCATGACTCTTGGGGCAATGGCAGGTGAGATTGGTCTCATTTTTGTGAGTGACTGGCGTATAGCCGGAATTCCCGGCATAGTTCTTGCAATGATTATTTCCATTCCAATATCGGTCTTCCTTGGTTGGCTTTGCGGTACCATTATGAATAAGGCAAAGGGTCGTGAGATGATAACCGGTTACATCATGAATTATTTTGTAAATGGTATATATCAATTACTGGTTCTTTTTGGCATGGGCGTGATTATTCCAATCATTCATGACGATATCTTGCTTCCTCGTGGGTATGGTATTAGAAATACAATTAGCCTTTTGGATATGCGCCAAGCATTGGATGATTGTTTGGCTATTCGTGTTGGTGGAGTAAAAATTCCTGTTTTGACATTCTTAATTATTGGCCTTATGTGTCTTTTTATTTGTTGGTTTAGAAAAACAAAGCTTGGTCAAGATATGAGAGCTGTTGGTCAAGATATGGAAGTTGCACGTGCTGCTGGTATTGCAGTTGAAAAGACTCGTGTTATCTCAATCATTATTTCTACTGTTTTTGCCGGTTTTGGTATGATTATTTACCTCCAAAACATGGGAAACTTGTCTACTTATACTGCTCATTCTCAAATTGGTATGTTCTGTATTGCAGCTCTCTTGGTAGGGGGTGCTTCTGTTGACAAGGCCTCTATTGGCAATGTGCTCTTGGGTGTTACTCTGTTCCACCTCATGTTTATTGTAGCTCCTACAACTGGTGCTGTGATAACCGGAGACTCAATGATTGGTGAATATTTTAGAGTATTTGTGTCATATGGGGTTATCACTATGGCTCTTGCAATGTATGAAAGCAAAAAGAGACGTATTAAGAGCCTAGGTGGCATTGAACTTGCTTTGGCACAAAAAACTTCTCAAGAGGAAGCTTAGGAGGTTGAATATGGAGTCCAAGAAAGATATTAAATTGGGTAAATCATTTTGGTATAAACTTTGTGCAATTGCTCTCCTCTTGATAATTGCAATAATCATGTTATTTATTGGTCGCAAACACATTGTATATGTTGATAACAAAACTTTTGAAAATGACGGTATTTCTTATTCTGCAATGTATAAGGTTGAGGTTTCTGCTCGCAATAATGACAACAAAAAACTCTATGCTCGTGAAAGAGGGGAACTTGTTATTAAAGGCCAAAGCGTAACACTTCATTTGACTATTACGCAAACGAAAGGTGGCTCAGAAGAAAGTCTTGATTACAAACTTCGTGTTCCTTTTGGCAAAGATGCTGTTGTTATTAACGTTCCTGCATTGTTAGCTGGACTTCCTCAAGATGTCTGGATGACTGATTTCGTTTCTTTGGTTCAAACTTCTTCAGAGACCGATACCGTTGTACTGACCGATGACTTTGGTCTTGGCAACGATTTGTAAGTTTCTGAGATTGTTGTAAGTTGTTGATTTCTTTAGGTTTCCATTGGGCTTTCCTTGGGGTTTCCTTTCTAAAATGGAAACCTCAAGTCTATTGAGGTTTTTGCAAAAGGCTTTTTATCGTGCAAATTCAAATCCAATTTTCACCAAGCTCATTTTGCCAAAACCTCTATTGACAAAGATTAAAAGTACCATTATC
>CAVDLI010000021.1:0-8149 GCA_963609725.1 bacterium
ATAACATAATCTATAGTCTTAAGATATTCACCCATTGCTTTTTCCACTAAATTAGAGGTTTTTGATTAACCTCTTACTGCGTATTAAATTTACCTGTAGTATAAGAAATCATTGCTATTCTTACAACAACATTACAACAATCTTTCCTGTTGTTGTTTTTTTGATTATACTACTTTTATGGCAAGTTTTTTAGCAAAATTATTTGGTTCAAAAAAGGACAAGGACATAAAAGCCTTAAGTCCAATAGTAGATAAAGTTAATTCGTATGAAGATTGGGCAAAATCTCTTAAAGATGAAGATTTCCCAATTCAAACTCAATTACTTAAACAACGCCTCTCTGGTGGAGAGACATTGGATAATCTTTTACCTCAAGCTTTTGCTTTGGCTCGTGAAGCTTCTTTTAGAACTTTGGGAGAAAGACATTATGATGTTCAAATAATGGGCGCTATTGTTCTTCATCAAGGAAAAATCCTTGAAATGAAAACAGGTGAAGGAAAAACGTTGACCAGTGTTCCTGCTGCATATCTAAATGCATTAGAGGGTAAAGGCGTTCACATTGTGACTGTAAACGATTATCTAGCCCAGAGAGATGCTGCATGGATGAGTCCAATTTTTAACTTTTTAGGATTATCTGTTGGAGTAATTGTTTCTAATATGGACAATGCAAGAAGACGTGAGTCATATAAATGTGATATCACTTATGGAACAAACAATGAATTTGGGTTTGATTATTTGCGGGATAATATGAAAACACGTTATCAAGACAAAATTCAGCCTAAACATCATTTTTGCATTATTGATGAAATAGACTCAATTCTTATAGACGAAGCAAGAACTCCTCTTATCATTTCAGGTCCTGCTGATGATGATACAAAACAGGCTATAAATGCTGAGAAAATCATCTCATATTTCAAAGAATGTGAAAAAGATCCTGAAACTGGAGAGTATCCAGAGATATCGGCCTTTGCTAGATTTGAAGACGGTGCAATGCTTGAGCCAAATGGCGATTACATGCTTGACGAAAAAAACCGCCGTGTAAGTTTCACAAAACAAGGCATGCTTCACATGGAAGAACTTTTGCAGCGTATGGGGATAATATCAGGCTCTTTGTATGATGATGAGAATTTTGAATACATTCATTACGTTACTCAAGCAATGGTTGCAAAACATTTGTATCACAGAGATACTGATTACATTGTGCAAGACAATCAAATTCAAATTGTAGATGAATTTACTGGAAGAATTCTATATGGACGACGTTATAATAATGGCTTACATCAAGCAATTGAAGCAAAAGAACATATAAAGGTTTATGGTAAGAATAAAACTCTTGCAACTGTTACATTTCAGAACTTCTTTAGAATGTATGACAAGATTTCCGGCATGACAGGAACAGCTGATACAGAGGCTCCTGAGTTTGCATCAATATATGACCTAGATGTTGTTGTAATTCCTACTCATGTTCCAGTCCAGAGAGTAGATAAAGATGACCTTGTTTTTCTTACAGAGCAATTTAAGTATCAAGCCATTTGTAAAGAAATACAAAGAGTTCATGAGACAGGACAACCAATTTTGGTTGGAACAGTGTCAATTGAAAAGTCAGAACTTATCTCTAGTCTTCTTAGACGTATGGGGATACCTCATGAAGTACTTAATGCTAAAAACCATGCAAGAGAAGCTCTAATAATTGAAAATGCTGGTGCAAAAGGTGCTGTAACTGTTGCAACAAATATGGCAGGTCGTGGAACAGATATAAAGCTTGGGGGCTCCCCTGATGCTCTTGCTCGCAAGTTGTGTGGAACAGAAGCAACTGCGGAAGAATTGAAAATTGCAAAAGAAAAAACACATGCACAGTGGCTTGCTAATTATGAAGAAGTAAAATCTCTTGGTGGTTTATACATTTTGGGAACAGAACGCCACGAATCAAGACGTATTGACAACCAGCTTAGAGGAAGAAGTGGAAGACAAGGAGATCCCGGCATTTCACGTTTCTTTGTTAGTTTTGATGATACACTTTTAAGGATGTATGCAAAAGACAACATCAAGTCACTAATTGGCAGACTTGGAATGAACTCAGGAGATCCTATTGAGCATTCACTTGTAAGCAAAATGATTGAGACAGCTCAAAAACGTGTTGAAGAAAGAAACTTTGATATAAGAAAACATCTTTTGGAATATGATGATGTTCTTAATGAACAAAGAAACTGCATATACTCACAAAGAGATGAAATTCTTTTAGATAACAACATGTTAGAGAGAGCTTTATCTGCTGCTTTTGAATTTGTAGATGAAGCAATAGAAAACTGTCACATAAAGAACACAAATAATCTAAATCTTTTACATCAAAATCTCATGGATAAGATTAGTTTTGATTATACACCAGAGCAAGGAGATGAAAATCTTTCTAAAGATGCACTTGCTACAAAAATAAAAGAGATAATAAGAAAAGATGTAGAGGCTAAGGCTTCATTTATTGGACAAGAGCAGTTTAACGAAATAATAAAGCAATTCTATTTGAGAGAAATAGATACAAGATGGCAAAATCATTTGGAAGAGCTTGAAGATTTAAGAGATGCTGTATCACTGCGCTCTTATGCACAAAAAAATCCGCTTTTGGAATACAAACTGGAAGGTTTTGAGATTTTTGATACAATGATTGACCAAATTAAATCAACAATTGCAAAAATACTCATTAGAATACAGTTCAAGTTAAATGCAAACAGTGAAAAATCTAATTTTGCATTACGTCAAAGAAAAACAATTGAAACTCATAAAGAAAGTTCTCAATTTTTTGGAAATGCAGAAAGACAAGCAATACAAGCAAGAAATAATGCAAATACAGGGTCAACAGGAGCGTCAATTCAAATCATTCGTTCTACTCCAAAGGTTGGTAGAAACGACCCTTGCCCATGCGGAAGTGGTAAGAAATACAAAAATTGTTGTGGTAAAAACCAAGGCTCAGCTAATTAGCTGAGCCTTTAAGCTTTATATACGAAGTTTTTGCAAAATGCGCAACCCAAAGTTGTATTAGAGAGGTTTTTGTAAAAACCTCTCTAATACTTAAATGATATCTCCCCTAGTTTCATGTAAAATTCTACGCACTTCTGGGTCTTCAAATACTTCATCAATTTCTTCTGATGTCAGGCCAACAAACTCATGGCATAGATAATGTATCCAAGTTTCATCATTTGGAGAATTTAGAACATGTTTTCTACAATAATAATCAGGTTGCACTGGAAGAGGTTCAGTTGTTTTGTAAAGTGGCACTTTATAATCATAAACAGCAACTTTTAAGTCTTCACGAGGTATTCCCTTGTTCATGATGATATCAGCAAGCTTGTTTACAGTATTTCCAGTATCAAAAATATCATCAACAATTAGAACTTTATCCCCTGCTCTCAAATACTCTGGGGAATAAGTCCAACCATCAACTTGAACTCTAGTTTGGTCACGTAAAACAGTATAAGAACGAGCTACAACAGCTGCATAAAGGACTGGGCGTCTTTTTTCTTTTAAGCAAATCATTTTGAAATACTCAGAGAAAACATTTGCCATATAAACACCGCCTCTAAGGGAGACATAAATTACATCAGGAATAAACCCATCTTCTTTATGCATCTTATAAGCAAGTTTGAGAGCACTGTCTCTTATGACATCATGCGGTACAAAATCTTTCATGGTATTTTCCTCCGTAGTATTTCTTTATTATAAATCAAATTTGTGTGAGAATTTCTGGCCCGTTTTCTGTTATAGCTACAGTATGTTCAAAATGTGCAGACGGTTTATGATCTGCAGTAATTACAGTCCAACCATCTGGCATATCTATGATATTCTTTGTTCCCAAGTTAATCATTGGCTCAATTGCAATTACCATACCTTCTTTAACTCTTGGATTTGGCATATAACGGCAAACATAATTTGGAATTTCTGGGTCTTCATGAACCTGCAGTCCCACACCATGTCCGCAATATTCTCTTACAACTCCAAAACCGTTTTTATTTGCATGCTCAAAAACAGCAGCGCCAATATCTTGAATTCTTGCATGTGGGTTATCTAAAGCACTAATTCCCTTATATAAGCATTCTCTCGTAACTTTTACGAGTTTTTCAACTTCTGGAGAAACACTTCCAACAATATATGTTCTTGCGCTGTCAGAAAAATAACCTTTAAGGTTTATGCCCAAGTCAATGCTTACTATATCACCTTCATTGATTATCTTCTTTTTCTTTGGTATTCCATGAATAATTTCTTCATTAACACTCACACAAGCAGTTGCCGGGAAACCTTCAAAATTCAAAAAAGCTGGTTTTCCACCATGTTTTACAATAAATTCATGGCACATCTTATCAATATCCATTGTAGACATACCAGGAAGAACTTTCCCTTCTAAAAAATCCAAGAGTCTACAAAGAAGGTGGCAGGACTCTCTTATTCCTGCAATTTGCTCATTTGTTTTCAGAAGAATCATGCAAATACCTCACAGCTGTATCAAGTAATCCATTAATGAATTTATAATTAACCTCTGTGCTGTATTCCTGAGAAAGTTTCACAGCTTCATCAATTACAATATTTGGATGAATATCCTTGCAATACAACAAAGTATATATGCTAAGTCTAAGAATATTCCGGTCTACAAGGTTAATATTTTCAATACTTCTTTTAGATGAAAAACGATTTATCATTTCATCTATTTCATCCAAGTGTTCAAGAACACCATTTATCATGTAAGTTGCATACAAGACAACATGAGACTCAAGATTATCTTGTTCCTCTTTGGTATAACCTGCAAAATATCCCTCATAAGGAACAACACAATCATGTATCTTTGAATTAAAATCAAGAGAATAAAGTGTTTGGACAGCAATTGCTCTAGCAAGGTGTCTTGTTTTCATGAAGTTCTAACCTTAACTATTTCAAATACTTAATGCTGGCCTGGGATCTAAGGTCTTCAATGAGAGAAAGATAGGCTTCTTGGAAAACTGTATTAACATTTTGAGAATACAAGTAACTTGTAATGTAATCACGAACAGTAGTTGTTTCTGTTGGAGAGATTTTATCATCAAGCCCTAAAATCTTTGTATCATTATGAACAGAAACTTTCACAATATGGTAACCTGCCAAGCTTTCTATTACATCACTTATCTCACCTGCATCAAGTTGGAATACTTCATCAAAGAAGTTCTCACCCATATAAGACATTGTTGTTTCATCGTTGATTTGGAGCCAACCAATCTCACCGGCTTTGTCTTTTGAGTCTGTATCTTCTGAATACTCAGTTACAGCTTTTTCAAATGTAATCTTTCCCGCTTTAATCATGTCACTTACATTTTTAGCTTTAGCATAAGATGCATCTTTGTCATCACCAAAAGCAAAGAAAATATGTGAAAGTTTTACATTCTCATTACTAAGAAAACTTGATTTGTTTTTCTTATAAAAAGCCTGTACCTCAGACTCAGTAGGAATAGGAATATTTTCAAACATAGAAGCTTTTGCAGAAGCAACATAAGATTGTAGCAAATATTGGTTTGCAATATATTCTTTGTACTCTTCAATGGAAATACCCTGTTGAGATTGAAGAATTTGCTCAAACTGCTCATCTGTAAGAGTTGCACCAAGTTGGCTTTCAATACTGGACTTTTGAGAAGCAAGAAGTTGTGATTTTTGATCATCTGTAAGAGTAAAACCATCTCTTTCCAAACCTTGCTTAAAGAGTTCGTCAGAAATAAGAGCATCAAGAACTGTAGCTGGCTCTAAAGATGTGCCATAAGTTGCGCTGTAACTAGCAACAGCCTCATCAAGCTCTTGCTGTGTTATGATAGTAGTTCTAATAAGATTAATTCTCACTATTGGAGTTGAAATAGAATCACTGAAAACAGGTGCTGCAAAAACAAGTGCAGCAAATAAAACAAGAATGGAAACAATGCCTTTCTTCATTGTAAGCTCCTCAAAAGATTTTTGAAAAAACCTCTTTTGTATGAAAATTGGCCGCTCTTATCAAGCGGCCATGATTATAATGCGTAAAAATCAATTCTCTGTTGAACTTGTTGATGTAGTTGCTGCCTGCTGGCTGAGCGAACTAAGAACTGAAGTGTCAGATGATTTATTAACAAAAGCAACAACTATTGCAAGAACAATAAATCCTGCAACGAGGTAAGCTGTAATCTTATTAATTACACGATTAGACCTACCCCCAAATGCTGTCTCACTATTTCCACCAAAGACACCACCAAGTCCTGAATTATCTTCACTTTGAATTGCAACAACAAAGATGAGAAGAAGACTCACAAGGACAAAAAGAACAAGAAGAATAACACTCAATACTGCCATATTCCAACCTACTCCAAATTCAATCAACGCAATTGATGATAGGGAGAAACTGGTCTAGTGTCAGCGATGCCCCACCAACAAGTGCACCATCAATATGTTCACAAGACATAAGCTCACGAACATTAGACGGCTTCACTGAACCACCATACTGTATTATCTGATTTTCTGCAACATCATTTCCAAACTTCTTTGCAATAAGACTGCGAATAAATGCATGTGCAGCGTTGGCATCACTAGGTGTAGCTGTCTTTCCAGTTCCAATTGCCCACACCGGTTCATAAGCAATTGTTACATGTGCCATTTGCTCTACAGAGACATTATCTAATCCAACATTAATTTGAGAAGACAAGACATCTTCAAGGCGGCCGTTTTCTCTTTCTTCAAGAGTCTCACCTACACACAAATCAACATCCATGCCACAAGAAAGAGCAAAAAGAACTTTCTTATTGATAAGCTCATTTGTTTCACCGTAGTATTGTCTTCTTTCACTATGACCAATTATCACAGATTTTACACCGATATCTTTGAGCATTGCACAAGAGATTTCTCCAGTAAAAGCACCTTTTTCATGGTCATTGACATTTTGTGCAGATACTATAATGTTACTTCCCTTTACAGCTTCAACAACACTTGGAAGACATACAAAAGTAGGAGCAATCATTACTTTTACTTTTGCATCTTTTGTTGCTTTTGCAAGTTCTGTTGCATATTTTGCAGCTTCACTTGGGACTAAGTTCATTTTCCAGTTTCCTGCTATATACAATTTTCTCATCATAAAATCCTTATTTTTCAAGAGCCTTAATTCCAGGAAGTTCTTTTCCTTCTAAGAATTCAAGAGAAGCTCCACCGCCGGTTGAAACATGGCTAATTTTGTCTGCAAGACCAAATTTATTGACAGCTGCAACAGAATCACCACCACCAACAACAGAAGTAGCATTAGAAGAAGCCAAAGCTTTTGCAACAGCTTCTGTTCCTTTTGCAAAATTAGAAAATTCAAAAACACCCATTGGGCCATTCCAAACTACAGATTTTGCATCTTTAAGAGCATCAACAATTAAAGCAGTTGTTTTTGGACCAATATCCATTCCCATGAGATTATCAGGAATATCAACACAGTCAACCAAAATTGGTTTTGCATCTTCTGCAAATTGCTCAGCACAAATATGATCTACTGGAAGAATTACGTGAACACCTTTTTTCTCTACAGCAGCCAAGAAACTTTTTGCTGTGTCAAGATAATCATCTTCAACTAATGACTTACCAATTTTGTGTCCTTGAACTTTGAGGAATGTATAAGCCATGCCCCCACCAATTACTATTGTGTCACAAGTTTTAAGTAAAGATTCAAGAACAGAAATCTTTGAAGAAACTTTTGAACCACCAATAATTGCGACAAATGGCTTTGCTGGATTTTCCAAAAGAGGTGCCATGAATTTGACTTCTTTTTCAATCAAGAAACCTGCATAACTTGGGAGATAATGAGAAACACCTTCTGTTGAAGCATGGGCTCTATGAGCTGTTCCAAAAGCATCATTGACATAAATGTCACCATAAGATGCTAGAGTTTTTGAAAAACTAGCGTCATTTGCTTCTTCTTCTGGATAAAATCTGCAATTTTCAAGAAGAAGAACTTCACCAGGTTTCAAAGATTTGACTTCTTCCTCTACTTCCGGACCAATTACATCACTTGCAACCTTAACAGGTCTTCCCAAAAGCTCTTCAAATTTCTTGCCAACTGGAGCCATTGAAAAATCTGGATTTTTCTTTCCTTTTGGTCTTCCAAAATGGCTCATTACAACCAATGATGTACCTGGCTGCTCAA
>CAVDLI010000021.1:8159-23590 GCA_963609725.1 bacterium
CAAGTATGTAGTTTATTGTAGGAAGAGCGGCAATAATTCTTGTTGCATCTGTAACTTTGCCATCTTTGACTGGGACATTGAAATCAACTCTAATTAAAACTCTTTTGTTTGCGAGATTTGCATCTCTAATTGTATTTAAGACCATAAATACTCCATTGTTTTTGTATATAAAACTTTTGTATCTAAAGCTTTTGTAAAAGCTCACATTTTAGAACTGTGTCAAATGATTTATCTTGAAACAGTTCCTTAATACAATTCAGACCTGCAAATGCAGGCCTGATAATAACAAAACTAATGATTAACCGTTGACTTTCTTCATGTAAGCAATAAGGTCAAGGACCTTGTTGGAATAACCAATTTCATTGTCATACCAAGAAACAACTTTAACAAAAGTATCAGTAAGTGCAATACCTGCTTTTGCATCAAAAATAGAAGTTCTTGTATCACCAAGGAAATCAGAAGAAACAACAGCGTCCTCAGTATAACCAAGAATACCTTTCAACTCGCCTTCTGAAGCTTTCTTCATTGCAGCACAAATTTCATCATACTTTGCAGGTTTTGCAAGATTAACTGTAAGGTCAACAACAGAAACATCCAAAGTTGGAACTCTCATTGACATACCAGTAAGCTTACCATTAAGAGATGGAATAACTTTTCCAACAGCCTTTGCAGCACCTGTTGAAGAAGGAATGATGTTACCAGAAGCAGCACGTCCACCTCTCCAATCTTTCATTGAAGGTCCATCAACAGTCTTTTGTGTAGCTGTTGTTGAGTGTACTGTAGTCATAAGACCATCTGTAATTCCCCAGTTATCATTGAGAACTTTTGCAATAGGAGCAAGACAGTTAGTTGTGCAAGATGCATTAGAAACAAATTGAGTTCCTTTTACATAAGATTTTTCGTTTACACCAACAACGAACATTGGAGTGTCATCTTTTGAAGGAGCTGACATAACAACATACTTTGCACCAGCATTAATATGAGCCTGTGCTTTCTCTTTTGTAAGAAAAAGACCTGTAGACTCAACAACATACTCAGCACCAACTTCATCCCATTTGAGTTCGTTAGGATCTTTGCAAGCTGTTACACGAATTTTCTTTCCATTGACAACAAGAAGAGATTTGTCCATGTCGCATTCAATTGTGCCTTGGAACTGACCATGCATTGTATCGTATTTGAGCATGTAAGCAAGGTAATCTACAGGGCAAAGATCGTTAATTCCAACAATCTCTACATCGTCTCTCAACATAGCAGCACGGAACACAAAACGTCCAATTCTACCAAAACCATTAATACCAACTTTCATATGAAAATCCTCCATATCGATTTGACAAATTCAATATAATGAAAATGCTATTTGACAGTCAAGAAAACATAAATAAAACGTCGTTTGCACAATTGACATACCCATTATTCATCTGAGCCAATTTGAGTATTCCAAAGAGAATTAAAATCCATATGAAAACCTTTTAGCAGGCTTAGAACAAATGCACTGGATGCTTTATGAATGTCATGTGGTACTTTTTGTCCATCTGTAACAAATAAAAGTGGCAAAGCCTTACTATGACAAACAGAAAGTATATTGCCAATAGTTTGAGTTTCATCAATTTTTGTTACAATAACAGAGCTTATACCATAATTTGAAAATTGATCAAAAACATTATCCAAATCAGCTTTTTTCATTGAAGCACTAACTGTAAGATAATATTTCATACTCTGACGGTTTGGAAGGCTTAACATTGATTTCATTTTAGTACTAATTTCAATGTCTTTTGGACTGCGTCCAATTGTATCAATAAGTATGAGTTCGCTATCTTGAGTTCTCTCTAAAGCTTCATAAAATCCAGTTTCATCATCTGCTCTATAAACAGGAATTCCTAACGCATTTCCAAAATTCTCAATTTGCTCATATGCACCAACTCTAAAAGAATCCATACTTATGATACTTACTCGTTTTCTTATGCCATCAGGGGGGATAGTTCCATAAACTGCTGCTATTTTTGCAATTGTAGTTGTTTTCCCTACTCCTGTAGGCCCTAAAAGCACAAATATCTTAGGCGGATGCATTTGACTATTGTGATCAATATTCACAGAACTTACTATTCTATCAACTACGAGCAATTCAAATTCATCTTGACTTGGCACAGCCGGCAAAGCTGGCTCAAGCTGTGCTTTTATGTCAGTAACAATCCAGTCTATATAACTTGGTGAAAAATCATTTTCATAAAGAAGTTTTCTTGCATACTGCATAAAATCTTCTAGTTTTGATTTGCCGTCTTCTACAGGTTTTTCTTCAACCAGAGGAGCCTCTTGCTCAAAAGGAAGTTCCATACTATTTGAAGGGCCAAGTTCACTAGCAGGCTCTTCTCTTACTTCTTCATTTGCTTCTTCACTTACTTCTTCACTCAATGGATTTGAACTTTCAACAGTTTCGTAAATAGAGACTTTTGAATTAGAAACGCCATCACTGTCTCTGTACTTTCCAGAAACAGGGTCTGGTGTCTTAGCCTCTTGCTCAAAACGTTTAATATCGGCCTCTTCTGTATCATTCTCATCAATTGTAAGATTATCTTTTGGGGTAGAGTCTTTAGTTGTATAAGAAAAATCTACCCTCTTGTCAGAAGACATATCATTGGCCAAAAAGCACGTTAATTCACAATGTTTGCTTTTCCCAATGCCAAGAAAGCCTTTAGTAACAACATCCTTACGGCTGTGAATTCTAAGTTTATCACCATATTGAGAACGGGCTTTTTTTACAGCTTCTTCGTAAGTTGAAGCAACAATTGTAATGTAGTCCACTTAATACTCCTAAGCGTTTTTGAAAACAAAAACTTTCTAAAGCTAAGAATATCACTAAACCGGCTCAAAGAATATACCTTGAAAGATCTTGGTTTTTAACAACATCACGAAGTCTTTGATCAACATAATCAGGAGTAATTGTTATAGTTTGCCCTTTAAGTTCATTTGCGCTAAAACTTAACTCTTCAAGAAGAATTTCCATTATTGTGTAAAGCCTTCTTGCACCAATGTTTTCTGTGTTGGAATTAACATCATAAGCAATTTCACTTATGCGTTTAATAGCATCATCAGTAAAAATAACATCAACGCCTTCTGTTTTAAGAAGTTCATGGTATTGAATTGTTATTGCATTCTCCGGTTCTTTTAAGATTCTACAAAAATCGTCAGCTGTTAAATCCTCAAGTTCTACTCTAAGAGGGAAACGTCCTTGAAGCTCTGGAATTAAATCACTTGGTTTTGACACATGGAAAGCACCGGCTGCAATAAAGAGAATGTGAGATGTATCAATAACACCCCATTTTGTGTTGACTTTTGTACCTTCTACAATTGGCAATATGTCACGCTGTACACCTTCTCTTGAGACATCTGGACTTGAAGAAGAACTGTTTTTACCTGCAATTTTGTCAATTTCATCTATGAAAATAATTCCCATTTGCTCAGTACGTTCTTTTGCTATGTCAATAGCTTTATCTTGGTCAACGCTACGTTCCATCTCTTCTTCCATGAATATTTCACGAGCACGTTTAATAGAAACTTTTCTACGTCTACGAGGATTTTGAGCATTTTGAAATATTGAACCAAGACTGTTCATTGCATTTTGGATATCATCCATTGAGCCACCCATAAGCTCAATACCAACTTTTGGAGCTGACATTTGATTTGGAATTTCAATTTCCTTATCATCTAGTTTGCCATCTCTAAGCTGTTGCCTCAATTGCTCACGGGCTAATGTTCTTGCATTTTCGAAATCAGTGTCAGCATTTGCATTCTTGTTCAAATTTGGAATGAGCATATCCAAAAGGCGCTCTTCTACTCTAGTTTTCACAAATTCTTCATTTTTTGCAGCAAGTTCATGTTTGACCATGAGAACAGCACTGCCCATGAGGTCACGTACCATAGATTCAACATCACGCCCAACATAACCTACTTCTGTATACTTTGTTGCTTCAACTTTAATAAATGGAGCATTTGAGAGTTTTGCTATCCTTCTTGCAATTTCAGTTTTTCCTACACCTGTAGGGCCAATCATTATTATGTTTTTTGGATAAACTTCTTCTCTGATTTCAGCAGGAAGCATCTTTCTTCTTGCTCTGTTTCTTAATGCAACAGCAATAGTACGTTTAGCCTTGTCTTGACCAATGACATACTTGTTTAATTCAGAAACAATCATTGATGGGACCATTTCATCAAGATTAAAAACTTTGGAAGATGTATCTTTTTTTATTTCTTTATTTTCTGTTACAGCAATTGCTGTGTCTGACATATTAAGCCTCCTCTACAATGAAGTTAGAATCAGTGTATATACAAATTGAGCTTGCAATTTCCAAAGATTTCAAGGCAATTTCTTTGGCGCTAAGATTTGGGCTTCCATCTAAATATGCACGTGCTGCCGCCACGGCATAGTTTCCACCACTGCCAATGCCAATAGCATCATATTCAGGTTCAAGTACATCTCCAGTACCACTTACAAGAAAAATTCTCTTGCCATCACTTGCAAGCATTAAAGCTTCAAGTTTTCTTAAATTGCGGTCAAGTCTCCACTCTTTTGCAAGATTTACCGCAGCTCGCTCTAAATCACCATTTACTTGTGAAAGTTTTTGTTCAAACAATTCAAAAAGAGTAAAAGCATCAGCAGTGCCACCTGCAAACCCAATAACTATTTTGTCTTGAAAAATTCGCCTAACTTTTCTAGCATTCCCTTTCATTATTGTGTCGCCATTTGTAACTTGACCATCTCCGGCAATGGCAACTTTTCCATCTTTTTTAACAGCAATAATCGTTGTTCCTCTAAAACTCATTCTTCTTTCCTCCCATGGGGATGTTTACTTCTATACACTTCTTCTAACCGTTTTCCAGTCACATGCGTATATATTTGAGTTGTTCCAACACTTTCATGACCAAGCAAAACTTGCACGACTCTAATATCTAAGTCGTTATCAAGAAGATGCGTGGCAAATGAATGCCTGAAAACATGCGGAGTAAACTTTTTTGTCAAACCAAGCATTACTCCGTATTTGTCAAAGATACTATGTACAGTTGAAACAGGCAAATGCTTTCCTTTGGAATTTATAAGCAAGAAGTCCTCATCTTTTATCCCATTTTTCTCAAGAACTTCATCTCTTTGAACCAAATATTTCTTTATAAGCCCAACTGTATTGGGTGTGAGAAAAACATAACGTTGCTTGGAGCCCTTGCCTGTTACAAGAATTCTTCTCTCTTCTAAACTCATATCTTTAAGTTGAATACTTAAAACCTCACTCAAACGACAACCAGTGGAATAAAAAATATTGAACATTGTCACTTCTAGCAACGATTTATAATCACTTATTGGATAATTCAAAATTCTCTCAACTTCTTCTTTTGAAAGAACTGTTGGAATTTTCTGCTGTTTTTTAGCACCTTTTACTCTCTTAAACGGCTGGACACTCATAACGCCCGTTTCACACAAATTGTGAAAAAAAGATCTATTTGAGCTTAAAATCCTATTTATCGTTGCAGAGCTTAAATTTTCATCATACAAACTAGACACAAAGTTTCTTGCATCTTCAAAAACCATGTCTCCAACATAAATATTCCTACGAGCCATGTACTCATCTAATCTTTTAAGATCATGAGCATATGAAATTATAGTCTTATCAGAATAACCTTGAACTTTCTCAAGATAAGATAAAAATTCATCTATTAAAGCATGATTTTTAGCTTGAATTTCATTGAACCAAACTTCATCAGTATTGGATTTAAGACTGTCAATATTTTTGCAATTATCATGCTCACTAGATACATCTTCTTTCAAATCTTTGCACATATTTTGATTATATCATTTGTCAACAATGTCAACAATGTACAGTTTGTCGCCAAATCTAAATGGGCCAAATTCAAATTGGTCAAACTTGGCTGCCTTGCCAACACCATTATAGCAAGTTTTATCATTACAATATCCTGTAGCAGTACAATAATTTGTATCATTACAACACCTTGCTAAAGCCTTAAAAGGTGTATCAAAAGAAGCATCTGATAAAGACGAAAGAACAGGAGCACCATCATAAAACAAATTTGAACTGCCATGCCTCTTATAACTATTGCCAATACCCTCTTTTGCAACATAAACATCTTTTCCCATAGACAAAGCATAATCACAAGTAATGAGCGTACCAGATTTCTCAGGAGCCTGAACCACAATCAAAGCAGACGAATACGCAGCAATAATCATATTTCTAGAAACAAAATTACTCTTATAAGACGGGCAACTTGGATGAAAACGGCTTAAAACACAACCATCTTTCTCTATAATTTTTTCTCTAAGTCTATACGTCAACAAAGGATACTCAACATCATGGCCACAAGCCAAAACTCCAACACAAGAACCTCCAAACGAAAGCGCGCCCCTCATTGCAGCCTGGTCAATTCCTTCTGCAAATCCCGATATTACTGTCATATTCTCTGCTGCAGTTTCTAACCCAAACATAAAACCTTTATGAAGCGCATCATAATCAGGAACCCTTGTTCCTATAATCCCAATATATTTGTTTTCTAAAGAAGGCAAAGTACCCCTACCCAAAAGAAAAAACGGCAAATGTCGCGACAAGCCATCAAAAGATGGATACTCTTGCTCCCCGTACTCAATGTAAAAGTTAAAACTATCACTTTCCAACCAAGAAATAATTTCGTAAGCTTCTTTACAATGAGGCTTAAAACCTTTGATAGTACGTTCTAAGCAAGCCAAATCTTCACCATTTTCAATAAGTATTTTCCTTTCTTCCAAAGAAAGATGATCATTAAGACCAATAGAAATTCTTCTAATACATTCTTTTTCTTGCAAACTTAAAAGATTCATATAAGGCTCCTCTCTTTTAGAGTTTTGTAAAAACCTCAACTCTACGTTTATAAGTACAAAAAAAAGTTCTTTTTTATTCACACACACTTGTAGTAATGAGAAATTCACTATATTGTTCGAGAATATGACAGCAAAGGATAAGATAGAAACCACCAAAGAAAATATTGACTGGCGTATTCTTAACTGGATAAAAGAAAAAACACACTGTAATCTTCTTGATTTTTTAATGCCCAAAATAACAGCATTAGGAAGTGGCGGTGCTGTTTGGCTTTTGTTTACTTTTATTTTTTTATGCACAAAAAAATATAGAATATATGGAATTCTAATACCTGTAGGATTGGGTGTAGCATCATTTTTTGGCGAATTTTTATTAAAACATTTTGTCAAACGAAACCGCCCATGCAATATAAACCAAGACATATTCTTACTTGTTAAAACACCAAAAGATACGTCATTTCCGTCTAACCACACACTTACATCTGTGACATCTGCAATAATTATTTTGCACGCATCTCCAGTATTAGGATTTATATCACTTGCAATTGCACTAGTAATTGCATTTTCTAGACTGTACTTATATGTGCATTACCCAAGCGATGTGTTTGCAGCAATTATTCTTGGAATTATCTTTGGAGAAGCAGTATTTTACATTGCATCTTTGTTTCTCAGTCTTTAGTGATTTTTGCATAGTGATTTTTCCAATTGAAAGAGGTTTTTCAAACTGCATTCATGAATCTTGGCTTTGCATTAGAAACGGTATCAGCTCATTTTGCAAAAACCTCTAACCTATTTCTCATTATCGTGTTCCAGTTCAGGGTGTGCTTTATCAAATGCTTTTAATAAATCATTTGTATCAATGTGAGTGTAAATCTCAGTAGTGCGAATATCTTTGTGACCTAAAAGCTCCTGTACAGACCTTAAATCTGCACCACGTTGAAGCAAATGAGTTGCAAAACTATGTCTTAAAGTATGTACTTTGGAATAAACTCCAGCTTTTTCACAATAAATCTTTAATCTATTCCAAATCTCTTGCCTTGAAATTGAATCATCTTGCCTATCAACAAACATATATTGAGACTTACGCTTACCCAAAATTGATACACGAGACCCTTTTATATAAGAATTAAGCCAGGAAATAGCAACATCACCAACAGGAATCATCCTTTCTTTATTGCCTTTTCCCAGCACAATAATTCTTTTTTCTTCAGGATAAAATTTGTTGATTTTCAAATTTGCACACTCACTTACTCTAAGACCACAAGAGTAAATAAGTTCAAACATAGTTCTGTCTCTAAATCCAATGTCTGTTGAAGTATCAATAGCATTTAGTATTTTTTCAACTGAATTATAATCAATAATTTTAGGAAGATTTTTAGGCTCTTTTGTATTTGGAATTAATTCAGTAGGGTCATCTTCTCTTATGCGATTGTTCATAAGAAACAAAAAGAACATTCTTAAAGAAGTAATGATTTTAGACATCGTGCGAGGCGACAATGAGCCATCCTGTCTTCCTTCATTTGCCCGCCAAATAAGAAATTCTCTAATTTGTAAAGTATTAACAGTCTTATATGAAAGGCCTTCTTCGTCTAAAAAATCTAAAAAGCATGCTATCTCACGCTTATAACAATCTCTTGTAGCGCTAGATGCATGCCTTTCAATAAGTAAACTTTCACAAAAGTCATCTAGAATTTCATTATCAAAACTAGAACTCATTACTTGTTATCATCATCCTGTCTTTGATATCTCAAAATTGCAGGGAAAGAATAATCATTTGAACCTGAATTCTGTGATTGTCTTCTGCCCAACTGCTGTTGTAAATCTTGCCATCTATTAACAGAAATAACTTCTTCTGGTTTTCTTTGTGCAGTCTCTTGAGATACTGCTTGACTAGAAGTGTTTTGGCTTGGTTGAGAAATCTTGCTGTCAGAAGAATTTAAGAATTGATCAAAACGTTTTTTTGGTTTCTCAAACTCAGGAATATCAACATTGACAGTTTCTCTTTCAAATCCAGTTGCAACAACAGTAACTTTTACTTTGTCACCCAAATCCGGGTTATATGCTTGACCTGCAATGATTAGAGCATCTTGGTCACAGTTCTCAGTTATCATTTCAACGACATCTTGATACTCTTGCAATGTAAGACCATCACTTGCTGTAAGATTAACAAGAACGCTCTTTGCTCCATCAATCTTTGCATTTTCAAGAAGAGGATTGTTAATAGCTTGTCTTGCTGCATCAACCGCTCTATTTGCACCTTCTCCAAGGCCAATACCCATAATGGCATCGCCTTTGCCTTTCATAACAGTTCTAACATCTGCAAAGTCAATGTTTATTTCTCCAGGCTCTGTGATGAGTTCAGAAATACCCTGAACCCCCTGTCGCAAGACGTCATCGGCCATTAAGAAAGCCTGTTTAATTGGAGTGTTATTTTCAGCAACCTTAAGGAGATACTGGTTTGGAATGAGAATAAGAGTATCAACCTGCTTTCTTAGCCTATCAATACCGTCATTTGCAAATTGCAATTTTTTTCTGCCTTCAAAAGCAAAAGGTGTAGTAACAACAGCAACAGTCAGGATATTCATTCCCTTAGCAATCTCTGCAACAACAGGAGCCGCACCTGTACCAGTTCCACCTCCCATGCCGGCGGTGATAAACACCATATCT
This sequence comes from bacterium, assembly GCA_963609725.1. Classification (GTDB taxonomy): domain Bacteria; phylum Spirochaetota; class Spirochaetia; order Sphaerochaetales; family Sphaerochaetaceae; genus UBA9732. The sequence goes on from CAVDLI010000021.1 coordinate 17,677, forward strand.
GTACCTTCAAGGAGACTTCTAATCTCGTCTTTGCTCTCTTCTGCTGCTTTTTGTCCCATCTCTGGAATACCACCAGCTCCAAGACCACCAGTAAGCTCTTTTCCAATAGGGATTCTTACTTGGGCATTAGAACGTTGCAAAGCTTGGACATCTGTATTCATTGCCACAAAAGTGACCTTCTTTAGACCACTTGCAATCATTCTGTTTACAGCGTTACCACCAGCTCCTCCAACGCCAACTACTTTGATATCTGTAGGAGGTGTTTGCTCATCGTGTAACAAATCTTCAATTATGCCAAAATCCATATTAAAAACCTCTTGCAATAATATTGCTAAACTATCGTCTTAAAGAAACTTGCTATTTTACCAAACAAGCCTTCTTTCTTTTTTGTTCTTTTTTCTTGTTTTACTCTGCTTCCACTAGAGTTTGTAGCTTTGCGTGCCTCTGTTTTCAAAAGTCCAAGCACTGTTGTATATTTTGGATTTATATACGATCTATCAAGCCCGGAAAGAGCCTCTGGGAAGCCAATCCTTGCCTGCATTCTAAATATCTCAGAAGCAAGCTCTGTAACACCAGAAAGAAGTGAACCGCCACCAACAAGAACAACTCCACCTCCAAATGTTCCTTGAGAAAGCTTACTATCCAAATCTTTCTTAAGAATTGAGAAGATTTCAGCCATTCTTGGCTCAATTATCTTGCAAAGCTCTCTCTTTGGCATTTGAATTGGAGGAAGTCCTCCAACTTGAGGAATAATTATTTTCTCATCTGGAGAAACAGACGGAATATAACAACAACCGCTTTCAACCTTAACTTGCTCTGCAACCATTTTGGGCTTATTGAGAATATAAGCAATGTCGTTAGTAACATTGCTAGAGCCCAAATCAACGCCACCAACATAGAAAGGAGAACCATTTTGGTAGACAATCATGTTTGTTGTACTGCCACCAATGTTAATAAGAATTGTTCCCATTTCTTTTTCATCTGCACTTAAAACGACATCAGCATCTGCAAGCTGTGAGAGAATAATTCTAGATGAATTAATTCCAGCTCTTTGCAATGTTCTTCTAGTATTTGCACAATTACTTGCTGACCCAGTTACAATGAGCACACGACTTTCTAATCTATGACCTGTCATATCAACAGGGTCTTTTATCCCACTTTTCCCATCTACAGAAAAATCTTGCACAAGAGTATGAAGAATTTCTCTATCAGCAGGCAGTTCAAAGGCCCTTGCTACTTCCAAAGAGTGATATATGTCATTTGAAGAAATCTCTAAGTCTTTAGTGTTTATTCCAACAACACCTTGCGAAGGATATCCAGCAATAGAAGCACCGCCAACTCCGGTAATTACACTTTGAACTTCTACACCCGCTTGCAATTCAGCTTCTTGGATAACAGAGGAGATAGTTTTTAAGGTCTGCTCTATATTAACGACAACGCCAGACCTAACGCCTTCACTAGGTCGTTCGCATATGCTGTCAACCATGAGTTGACCTTCTTTTGAAAGAGAGCCAACCACGGCTCTGACCCAAGATGAGCCTATATCTAAGCCCATAAGTATCTTCTCAGAAGCCACTACACGTCCTCCTAAGTCCTTTTGACTAAAGTATTAGCATACAAGTCAAAAATGACAACATTGCCACTTGCGGTTGACTGGTCCTTAATCACAGCCAATGCTTCATCAAGGCGTTGAACGCTCACTAGCTCACGGACATAGAGCTGAGAATTACAAGACGGGAGCCAAAGGACAAGTCTTCCGAAATCGCTACCGTTATTATTATCGTATTTAATATTTGTTATCAAGTTATTTGAACTCAAATGTTCCACTAGTGGAATCATTTGCAAGAAGCCGGTATCACTGCCCCATTTAAGTATCATTTGCGCATAAGCAGGGTTAAGTTCTACCACCGGAAGACTGTCAAAATCTTTCCATGTTTGCTCCGTAGCAGATACAAGTTTTCCATCATAAGCCACAAAATAAGAAAAACTTCCATCATCTTCTTGGCAAAATGCTTTGAGGTTATAACTAAAGTAATGCAATGTTATCATTAGTTTATTTGGATAATAGCGCTTGACTTCAACAGACTCTACTCCAGAGAATGAAGACAGTTTCTTTTTTAGAGCTTTTGTACTGATTTCCAGTATATTCATACCCCTTAATGGATTAATTACTCTTTCAATATCAGAATTAACACTTGATACAGGACCAGTAATCGTAATTTCTATGTCTGTAACATTAAAATATGAAAGGTTACGCAACCCAACATACACGCCAGCACATAAAAGAAAGAAGAGAAGAATTATTATTAAAAGCTCAAGCTTTCTAGAAATCATGCCTTATTTCAAACCTTACTAACTTATTGTCAAACATTTTCAAACATTTTCAAAATCATACTTCTCAGGAAACATTAGTTCGTCTTGAATTGTCTCAACAGCTTTTGGACTTTCATCATTCTTTTGGCATGCAGCCTTGTAAATAAGACCACAAGAAAGCATTACAGGAACTATTTCAAACCCATAAGAAAAAAATGGAAGCGACAAGCCAACACCAGGAATACAGTCAAGTAACCAAGATATATTAATAATTACTTGCCACAATAGTATTGTTGTGCACCCAAGAGCAAGATTTGAATAAAAGTTATCCTGATTTCTTAATGCTTTAGATATACGATATCCTATAAACCCAAGAAAAATGAATATGCAAATTAGGATTATAGCACCAATAAATCCTGTTTCTTCGCAAATATTTGCAAAAATACACTTGCCTGCCATATCAACAATTTCACCGGTTTTATGTTCTCCCATTCCCAATCCTTTACCTAGCCAAGAACCACTGGAAATAGCCTCTCTTATTGCAGAGTTTTGCATAATTTGGTCATTTGTTGCTGTGCTAGGAACAAAAAATCTTGTTACCGATAATAACATATTTGACTTAGAGAGAATTATTGCAAGCACTGGAACAAGAACATACAGCACAATAAGAATCATGCCAAAGACACCCACTCCACCACCAATGAACATCACAGCGCCAAGGCCTGCGAACATAAGCGCATAAGAGAAATTTCTTTGTAACATTAAAAGAACAAGCACTAGAAGACATCCAAGGCCAGGAACTACCAACTGCCTTAACTTTGTAATTGAATTATCTCTATTTGAAAAATAAAGAGACATATACATTACAGTTGCAACAAATAAAAATCCTATTGTATCAGATGACAATAAAATTTCTTTCTGTGATATAACATCAAAAAGAAGAATTCCAATACATGCCAAAAGAAATACGGGAGATATTATCTTTATAAGTGTCGTTGGAAATACATTTACAAGTACAAATAATAATATGCCAATTGCAAGGTATATGCATTGATTTACAAGATAATAGTAGTGATTTAAGCCACATTTTACAGCAGTAGGAAAACTTGCTGAATATACACACACTAAGCCCAAAAGTGAAAGTATGCACACAATACAAATTAAAACAAAGGAGCTTTTGACACTAGCTCCTTGTTTTGTTTTAATTCTTTGCTCTTTTTGAACCTCTCCCATAAAGTTCCAATCATCATAACTGGCTCTTCCCATTGTCATACCTCAAGAATATCTTCAACACATAAACGAAAACTAAGCCCATCCAAGTCTAAACGACCTTGTAAAAGATAACCAAGTAAGATAACCAAGTACAAGGCCATTAAGAACAAAACAAACAAGTCAGGCAAGATAAATTCTACTCAAATAAGAACTTACCTTGCAGTTTGAACATTGGAACTTGCAACAGCACTAGTAGAATTATCTCCTCCAATTTGTTTGAATACAATATTGCGCTCAGTAGATTGTTCAATTAAGTATTCAGGTGTCATCTTAGAAGCAATTGAAGCTGTCAAAATCATCTTTGTCTCTTCATTTTCCTTAAGTAGAGTCTCGCTCTTAGAAAGACTTCTTCTAAGCTGAGAATTTGTAGCAGACTGCCAAATAGGAACTAAAAGACATACACTAATGAGAAAAATCAAAAAAATGATTGACGACTTACTAAAAAAACTACTGCTGTTAAAATTTCTTTCACTGCTTTTCTTCATGCCTCTGCTCCTTTAATTTGTATTTATTTATTTTTCCCTTTTCCGTTTTCAGTTGTTGTAATTTCTCAACAACTCTAAGTTTTGCACTTCTAGATGGAGGATTTTCCTCGCATTCCTGTTTTGATGGCTCAATTGGCTTTTTTGTGAGAATTTCAAGCTCTTCCCAATGATTTTTGAAAAACCACTTTACAGGTCTATCTTCAAGAGAATGAAACGTAATTACAGCTAGCCTTCCTCCGGCTTTTAATGCTTTAACAGCGCCACTTAAAGCAGGCTCAATTCTATCAAGCTCTCCATTGACTTCTATTCTCAAAGCCTGAAAAGTCTTTGTAGCCGGATGAATTTTTCTATGCTTATACTCATATGGAACAGCATTCCAAATAATGTCTGCAAGTTCTTTTGTACTTTCTATCTCTTTGCTCTCTCTATAATCACAAATAGCATTTGCAATACGTCTTGAATATCTCTCTTCTCCATAATTGAAAATAACATTTGCAAGAGAATTCACATCATACGTATTTACAATAGTGGCAGCACAAAGACTACCATTACAACCAAGGCGCATATCCAAAGGCTCATCATTCTTAAAACTAAACCCCCTACCAGATTCAACATAATGAAACACACTTATTCCAAGGTCAAATAAGACAAGATCAACTTGAGGGCCGTCATAATGTGTCCAGAAATCATCAAAACACGTATTTATAGCCTTAAACCTGTCACCAAACTCGCTAAGCCTAGACATGGCCTTCTTTATGATATTCTCATCTCTATCAAGACCGATTACTTTGAGTTTTTGATATTTTTCCAAAAACAATTTCGAATGGCCACCTTCTCCCAATGTACAGTCAACAAGAATGCTGTCTTCTTTTTTTGGGACAAGATATTGAAGAACTTCATTGTGCATAACAGGATAATGGACAAACTGCATAACTATTTACCCATCCTTTGCATGCTAAGCTCATTGCCAGCTTCTTCAAGCATACCTTTATATTGCACAATATATTCTTCATATTTTTTGGCACTCATTATTTCAACTTTGTCCTTTGTGCCTTGTATTACACATTCACTCTTTGGCTCAAGATTAGCAAACTCTCTTAAAAGTTGAGGGATACTAAGCCTTCCCGCTTTGTCTAATTCAACTTCACGCGCAGGAGCTATTACCATCATATTTATGATTCGTGAGTTTTTATTAAAAGAAGCAAGAGGACTGTAGTTTACTTCTCTGTCTAGTGCATCAAAATCTTCTTTTCTAAAAAGCCATAAAGTGTTGTCTACAGACTTGGTAAGTAAAAGATTATCAAAAGAACCTAGTTGCTCCCTAATTTTTGGAGGTATCATGAGGCGTCCTTTTTCATCTATGGTGTTTCTGTATTCACCTGTCATTTTTTACCACTTTACTGTATATTTTGGGTAAATTTTGGGAAAACTTACCACTAGTAAGGAAAAATTACTCCACTTCATGAGATATCGCAACAGTAAATCTATATAAAAATTCAACAATTTTTACCTAATTTTTAATACTACTTAACAAAGGTAAACTAAAGAGGAAATTATGTTTGTTTTATTCAACGTTCTAAAAAACCTCGACAATATAAAAATACCGCCATAGGAAAGCCCTACAGCGGTATCAAAATTGATAAATTTGTTAATAAAACTTTATTATGCAAAAGTTGCAAAATTAAAATGAGTATGTAGCTCCAGCAAAACCTTTGTATGAAAAGTTTGTTGTAGAATGGTTGTCACTTGAAAGATTTTCCTGAATATCATCATTTGTATTAAGGAAATGCCAACCAAACTTACCACCAGCAATAATTGAAATTTGCTTATTAATTGCATAAGAG
>CAVDLI010000022.1:0-21818 GCA_963609725.1 bacterium
AATATAAACTTAACGTCTTTAGAGGGAACGGGGGATGTTCAAATTGCAATTAAGTGGAAATCAACAATATCAAATGATAGGAACTTAAAAATTATAGCTTTATTTGAAAATATTGATGCAACAAAATATGAAGAAATCTTGCAAGTAAATACTGCTGAACTTTCCAAAATAATAAAAAAGAGTCTTCCTTGCGGTTCTTATACATTGACTTTGAAAATAAGTGATTCAAGTGGTTTTATTACAGGTTGTGCTGAGGCAGTTAGAATTGTCTCAAATGAAACAGCAATTGGAACTTTGAATTTTGAAAATGTAAAATCTACTCTTAATGTTGTCATTAAGAATTCAATAGTATCACCAATTGCTGTTTATGCTACATGTACGCCAGAAAACGATAAGTATGTGCTTTCTGCTGTTTGTAATAATTTACCAGAAGCAGTAAATTCTTCATCTCTTAAATATAGATGGTTCTGTGATGGAGAGGCAGTTGGTTTTTCTAAAAACTTTACAATTGCACAATCTAATGCATTACACCGCTATGATGTTGTAGTTTCTTCTAGCAGTTTGAGCACAATGGGAAGTGCAACTGTAATTATTAATTGTGATTAATAGAGTTTTTTGCAAAATGACTCATTTTGCAAAAACTTCTTTAATTTCTGAATAAAGAATATTTGCTTGTTTTAGCAATGTTTCTTTTTCATTGAGAGTTGGATAATCAACAACCATTTCTAGAAGTTTGTTTAGTATCACGCCCATTTCTTTAGATTTTGGAATACCTTCTTTAGCTAAATCATCACCAGTTATTGCAAGGTCTTTTAACGTCATGGGCTGTTCTTCAAGTTCTTTAACTCTTGAAAAAAACTCGTCATAATCTTGCATAACAGTTTTTCCAGTTGTTGCAATTTGATCACACAATTGAAGTTCAAATAGCATTTGTAAATTATCTTTGCCAACACGTCTAATAAAGCGTTTTACAGCGCCATTTGTCCAGGTGGGTGAATATTTTGTCATGTGTTCACGTATTAAAAGACAAACATCATCTATTGTATTGTTTGAGCATTTGAGCCTTTTTAGTACAATATTTGCCATAATTGCACCTTGTTTGTCGTGACCGTGGAATTTCATCATTCCAAATTGGTTAATTGTCAATGTGGAAGGTTTGCCAATATCGTGTAAGAGTGCTGCAAGACGCACTGTAAAGCAATAATTATGCTTTGCAGAAGCATCCACACAAGCATAAATGTGTTCTAATACGTCAGAAGCGCCAACTTTGTTTTGTTTTATTTTTCGACACTCTGTAAGCTCTGGTAAGATTATTTCTAAGATTCCAATTTTTTCCAATAAAGATAATCCTACAGACGGAACATTTGTCATTAAGATACGTGAAATTTCGTCATAAATTCTTTCTTGAGAAATATTTGCAATTGTGGGTGCCAGTTTTTTTGCGCTAATTAAAGTTTCTCTAGCCGGCTTAAATCCAAGTTTTGAGCAAAAGCGGGCAAGTCTCATAAGACGCAGTGCATCTTCTTTGAATCGTTCTAATGGTTTTCCAATAGCTCTTACAATGCCTTTTTTTAAGTCAACTAGGCCACCAAAGTCATCTGTAACTTCTCCTGTCATGCAATCAGCTGCAAGTGCATTTATTGTGAAGTCTCTTCTTGATAAATCTTCATGTAAGTTCTTAATGTACGTCACATTTTGAGGGTGCCGGGAATCTAAATAATCTGATTCACTTCTGAATGTTGTGACTTCATAACTTGCACCTTTGTATAAAACAGTGACTGTACCATGTTTTATTCCTGTTGGAATAACTTTCTTAAACATTGAAATTACTTGTTCTGGTAATGCATTTGTACAAAAATCATAATCGGTATTGCAAATTCCTAGAAAATAATCGCGAACGGCTCCGCCCACAATGTAAAGGCTAAAACCATTTTGCACAAAGTGTTTTGCAAAATCTTTTATTTCATTGGGAACTGGGTATTTCTCTTTAGCGCAATTATGATTATTTATTTCACAAATCATGTCAAAAATATAGCAGAAAACTCAATGTTTTGGAACGCTTGTTGATACAATAGAAAAGATATATAATTCGCTCAAATTGCATTAAAGGGTTGTAGGTTTTACAAAAACCTTAACATGCATAAATTGTATCCAGTGGAGTAGAAAATGTTCAAAAGCGTTGATCCAAGACAAGACTTTCCAAAAATGGAAGAAAAAATCATTGATTTTTGGAATAAAAATGAGATCTTCAAAAAATCTATAGAAAGCAGACCACAAGACAATGAGTTCTCTTTTTATGATGGGCCTCCTTTTGCAACAGGGTTGCCACATTACGGTCACCTTGTTCCTGGAACAATAAAAGATATAATTCCTCGTTACAGAACAATGAAAGGCCAGCGTGTTATTAGAAACTGGGGTTGGGACTGTCATGGGCTACCGGTAGAAAATTTGATGAAAAAGAAACTTGGTATTTCTAGTGCAAAAGAAATTCAGGAATACGGAGTTGAAAATTATAATAATCAATGTCGTGCCAGTGTTCTTCAATTTACTAATGAATGGAAACAAACAATAACCAGGATGGGTAGATGGGTAGATTTTGACCATGGTTACAAGACTATGGACAGGTCTTTCATGGAAAGCATTTGGTGGGTATTTAAGACACTTTATGAAAGAGGTCTTATTTACAAAGGATACAATATCTTACCTTATAGCCCAGGACTTGGCTGTCCTCTTTCAAATATGGAAGTTAATCTTGGTGGTTACAAAGATGTAACAGACCCTGCAATAACTGTAAGATTCAAAGTAAAAGGAACAGAGAATACGTATTTCCTTGCTTGGACAACAACTCCTTGGACACTCCCATCTAACTTGGCATTGGCACTTGGTCCAGATATAGATTATGTGCTCATTAAGGATAAAGAATCTGGAGACTTATATTATCTTGGAGAAGCTAGATTAGACGCTTACTACAAAGATGCAAGTGCTTATGAAATTCTTGAGAAACATAAGGGTAGTGAGCTTTCTGGTATGCGTTATGAGCCACTATTTGATTATTTTGCAAATCTCTATGATAAAGGTGCGTTTGTAACTGTTCTTGGCTCGTATGTAACAACAGATGATGGATGTGGCATAGTTCATACAGCTCCAGGTTTTGGTGAAGACGATTACAATGTGCTTAAAGGAACAGGAATTCCAGTTGTATGTCCAATTGATGATGAATGTAAATTTACTGATGAAGTTCCAGATTATAAGGGAATTTTCGTCAAGGATGCTGACAAGCTCATAATTGCAAGACTTAAAGAGGAAGGGAAACTTGTCAAAAGAGAAAATTATTTACACAGTTACCCTTTCTGCTGGAGAACAGGTTCTCCTCTTATTTACAGAGCAATGGATTGTTGGTATGTAAATGTTCAAAAGATAAAAGACAGAATGGTTGCCAATAACCAAAAGATTACTTGGATTCCTGAACACTTAAAAGACGGTCGTTTTGGAAAGTGGCTTGAGGGTGCAAGAGATTGGGCTATATCAAGAAACAGATTTTGGGGAAATCCAATTCCTGTATGGAAATGTGATGGTTCTGATTATGTAGAAGTCATTGGTTCTATAGAAGAACTTGAGAAAAAGTGTGGCCAAAAGGTTGATGATATTCATAAACATAATGTTGATAAACTTACTTGGCCAAGTCCTGATGGCAAAGGAACAATGAGAAGAGTTCCAGATGTTCTTGACTGCTGGTTTGAAAGCGGGAGCATGCCTTATGCGCAACTACATTATCCGTTTGAAAACAAGGAAAGATTTGAAAGAACTTTCCCTGCTGACTTTATTTGTGAAGGTCTTGATCAAACAAGAGGGTGGTTCTATACGCTAACTATTATGGCTAGTGCTTTGTTTGATGAACCTGCATTCAAACATTGTGTTGTCAATGGCATTATTCTAGCTGAAGATGGCGAGAAGATGTCAAAAAGCAAGGGTAATTTCACAGACCCAATGATTCTTGTCAACCAATATGGTGCTGATGCTCTTAGATTTGCACTTATGAATAGTGCTGCTGTTCATGCAGACGACCTTAAGTTCTCAGACCAAATGGTAAAAGATGTTCTCAAGTCAATTATTCTACCTTTGTGGAATGCTTATTCATTCTTTGTTACTTATGCAAATATTGACGGTTACGAGCCTTCTGAAACTCCTTTTGAAGAACTCAAAAACCCGCTTGATAGATGGATGATTTCTACATTGGAAGCATTGACATGTGAAATAGATGACGCTTTAGATAAGTATGATATTCAACGTGCTTGTAACAGTCTTCTAAAGTTTATGGATAGTTTGAATAACTGGTACATTAGAAGAAGTCGCAGAAGATTTTGGAAGAGTGAGAACGATGGTGATAAGAAAATGGCTTATGACACACTTTATAAAGTGCTTATCACTTTTGTGAAACTTGCTTGCCCAATTTTGCCATTTATTTGTGAAGAGATTTATCAAAATCTAAAAAGTGAAAACGATCCGGAGAGTGTTCATCTTTGTTATTATCCTACTTATGATGCGTCTCACAGAGATTATGCATTAGAAAGAATGATGGATCTTACTGTTAAAGCAATTACAATGGGAAGATCATTAAGAAGTGCAAACAATCTTAAAAACAGGCAACCTCTTAAAAAATTGTTCTTAGTTGATAGAAATGAGCATGATAGAGAAATTCTCAATAAAATGGCTTCCATAATTGCAGAAGAGCTTAATGTTAAGTCTGTTGAAATTCACGGAGATGAGACTTCTCTTGTTGATTATTCTGCTAAGGCTAATTTTAAGATATTGGGCGCAAAACTTGGAAAAGCCATGAAAGACGTTGCTTCAAAAATTCAAGCGTTTAAGTCTGAAAACATTTCTTCAATTCTTGAAGGAGTAAAGAATAAAATTGAATATGGTGACGGACAGGCAATTGATATTGGAAAAGAAGACCTTATAATTCAAAGAAATGAAAAAGCAAACCTAAAAATCTTAAATGAAGGTGAGCTTACAGTTGGATTTGATACTGAAATAACAGATAAACTTTTGCACGAAGGAATTGCAAGAGACATTGTTAGAAGTATTCAAACGCTACGTAAAGATACAGGTCTTGATGTAAGTGATAGAATAATATTGACTCTTGGTGGAGATGAAGAAATTAAGAAATCTTACGAAGAGTTCAAATCTTTCATTGAGTCAGAAACTTTGGCTATAAGTTCTTCGTTTGACGACAGTCTTGACAGTCCACAAACAGAATCTGGAGCTAAAGTCAAAATTGAAAAAGTAAAAGGGTAATAAATGACAAGAAACATTCGTTCCATATTTTTGTTACTTATACTAGCTGTAGTATTTTTGTGTGTATCTTGTGTCCATACAACACCATTAAAAGACAGAATGTATATTCAATCATTTGGAACGGATGGTCAGTTTGTCATTACAGTTGACTCAAGTCGTTTTAACTTTGAGGAACTTGCAAACGAAGCCGGAATTGAAATGTCTTCAAGCACTAGTTATCTTACAGATAAAATGACTAGGTTCTCTATTGTTTTGTTTGATAAAAGTGGTCAATATCTTTCATATCCTGCTGATTTTTCTACTATGGATTTTGAGGGTTCAATTGAGGGTGATTATTCAAAAACTATCTTAAATACTGTCTTAAAAACAGTTGGTACTTTTGAAAAAGCAAAAGGCTCTTCAGGATTAAGGTATTTTGTAGACACTCAAACGGGTTTAGAGATTTCAATTCCTTCTAATGGCATAATCTTATTTTCTTCAAATGATGTAGAAAATAATTACAACTTAGCATTAAAAACAAGTGATAAGGTAATTTCTGATGAAATTGCACAAAAATTATCTTCATGTGCTATTGGTATTTATGCATTCAATCCAAAAACTATGCTTGATGTAGGGCTTGATATACCTCAAGGCTCTTTGGAAAACATAGAATATGTGCTCATGACAATAGATGAAGATATTTTGTCTTGTGAATTTAAGCTTAAAAATGACTCTTTAGCAAAGAGTTTTTCTGTTCTTATAAAGGCTTCGTATGTGGGAGATCTTAGAAGAGAAGGGCTTCCTATTGACATAAAAGTGCTTAAAGAGCAGTTTGTTCAGGAATTTGATTTAGTTTATATTAGGGACTTGAATTTAAGTGATAAACAGCAAAAAGCTATCAAGGCTGTGGCATTACAGCTTCTTGATTTATTAAACTGATAATTTTGAGGAATAAGAAATGAAAAGAATATTAACAGGAGACAGGACTACAGGAAGACTTCATTTGGGACATTTTGTAGGTTCACTTCAAAGCAGAGTTGCTCTTCAACACGAATATGATACTTTTATACTTCTTGCAGATGTTCAAGCACTTACTACTCATTTTCACAATCCACAACTGATTAATGACAGTATTTATCAAGTTGCAATGGATAATCTTGCTGTTGGTTTGGATCCCGCAAATGTTACATTTGTTCAACAATCGCAAGTTACAGCAATAGCAGAACTTACTGTTTTTTATTCTATGCTTACAACTGTAAATCATCTTCTTATAAACCCAACAATCAAAAGTGAATCACGCAACTACGGTTTTGGTGAAAATGACGGTGATTTTCAATATGATTTCTCAAAACTTACATATGGTTTTTTAGGTTATCCTGTATCACAGACAGCAGATATTACTTTTTGCAATGCTCATCTTGTTCCTGTTGGTGAAGACCAACTGCCACATATTGAGTTTTCAAGAAAACTGGTTCGTCGTTTCAATGAAATGTATGGAACAAACATTGTTGAGCCAGAAGCAAAACTTTCTACTACTGGCCGTTTATGTGGTCTTGATGGCAATTCCAAGATGGGAAAGAGCCTTGGGAATGCAATTTATCTCTCAGATGATGAAAAAACTGTTTCTCAAAAAGTTATGCAAGCTGTTACTGATACAAATAGAATAAGTGTTAAAATCCCAGGAAATCCTGATGTTTGTACTGTGTATACTTATCATAAGACGTTTAATGCTCAAGAAGCTCCAAATATTTGTTCAATGTGTAAGAATGCACAAATTGGATGTGTATCTTGTAAGAAACTGCTTGCACAAAAGCTGAATGATATTCTTTCTCCAATAAGAGAAAAGAGAGCTTTCTATGAAGCTAACAAAGATACAGTTAAAGATATAATTAAAGCAGGAACAGATAAGGCTAACGCAATTGGAAACGAAATGGTCTCAGACGTAAAAGAGCATATGCACGTTTTATTAAAATAGTTCTGCTTTTATTATAATTTTTGTGAAACTGAAACTGATTAAAACCGATTACTCAATTTTATAATCAATTTGAAATTCCTGTGCTGAAGCAATTGCTTTCTCTAAAAGTTCCTCTATTCCCATTTCTTTGTAAGATGCAGTTTGAGAGTCTACATTTGGTCGTACTAGAGGATGTTTTGGGCTAAACACAACACAGCAATCGTCATAAGGCAGTATGCTTGTTTCATAAGTTCCAATCTCGCGTGCTGTATCAATAATTTCTCCTTTATCCATTGCAACCAGAGGTCTTAAGACGGGAATTGCAGACATACTGTTTGTAAAGCAAATGCTTTCTAGCGTTTGTGACGCAACTTGACCTAAAGCTTCACCAGTAACAAGCACTTTGCAGCCTCTTTGCTTTGCTACGGCATTTGCAACTTTCATCATACAAGCCCGCATCATGAGAGTGTGTTCTTCTTCTTTTGAATGTTCTTTTATCCACAATTCACATTCAGTAAAATTAATAACAAGTAGAGTAGTGCCCATGTTATATGGGGCAATCAGACGTGCTAAATCTTTTACTTTTTGCAATGCCATATCTGAAGTGTACGGATAAGCATGGAAGTAAAGACAATCTTGTTTTAGACCTCTTTTTGCCATTCTCCAACCGGCTACAGGAGAATCTATACCACCAGATAATAACAAAAGTCCTTTACCAGCTGTTCCAACAGGAAGCCCGCCAGGGCCGTCTACAGGAGAAGTGTACATATAAACTTTATCTCTGACTTCTACCATGAGTTCTTTTTGTGGATTATGTACATCAACTTTCATTAAAGGATATTTTTCAAGAATTAGACTCCCAAGTTGAGATTCAATTTGGTAACTTGTCATAAAAAACGATTTATCGCCACGTCTTGATTCAACCTTGAAAGTTCCACTGCCACTTGCAAAAGGCTCTTTTTCAATAAGTGATTTTGCACAATCACAAAGTTCTTTCCAATCTTTATTGCACACTAAAGCACGAGAGAATCCTACAACGCCAAAAGTAGTTCTTAGAACTCTTTCTACAAACGTGTCAGGACAAGAAGAGTCTACATAAAGGTAGAATCTTCCTTTTTCTCTTGTTAAAACACTCTTATAAGGATGAATTTTGAGCTTTATATTGTTTTTGAGTTTCTTTTCAAAAAAGCCTCTATTAAGACCTTTTAGGCAAATTTCTCCAAGTTTTATAAGATAAAGTGACATGCCATCTGTTTCTAACTCATTATTTCTCATGATAACTCCTTATAAGTTTCTTCTAAATTCTTGCACAAAAGTTCAACTTCATCTTCTGTTGTCGCACTTCCCAAAGAGACTCTTATACTTGACATCCTGTCAAAAGGCTCAACATTCATGCCAGCAAGTACGCTTTCTGCTTTTCCTTTGGAATTTGAAGAGCAAGCACTGCCGGCTGACAGGCAAAAACCCTTATCTGACATAACACGAATGAAAACTTCAGAGGGGACTGGACTTACAGACAAACAAATAATGTACGGAGAGAAAGCTTTATTTGAACTGCTTTCTGGAGACAATATTTTTAGACCAATCTTATTTGCACAAGCCTCAATTTTGCATCTAAAACCCAAAATTTGGTCATATTTTACATCTAAACAGTCTAAAGCATCTTTAAGTGCTCTTCTCATGGAACTTATACCAGCAAGATTTTCTGTTCCTGGTCGCAATCCTACTTCTTGCCCTCCACCTCTAGATAGAGCTGTTATTGCATTATTACGGTTATAAAGTATTCCAACACCTCTAGGCCCGTTAAATTTGTGTGCACTAAATGCAGCAGAGTCTATATCATCTTCATCAAGTCTAAAAGGAATTTTTCCCAAAGCTTGGACTGCATCACAATGAAAATGTATGTAACGGCCATATTCAAGAGATTTCTCTCTTATAAGACGTGATATGCTTTTTGTGTCTTGTATGGTACCAGTTACATTATTTACTTTCATAACACATACCATTCTGACTTTTTCATTTATTGCCTTATTAAGCGTTTCAAGGGACAAATAACCTTTTGGACATGGCAAAGTTGTAAATTTCCATCCAAAAGATTCTAAAGTTTTTTTCCACTCAAGCACAGCCGAGTGTTCTATTGAAGTTGTAATTATTTCACCAGGAGTTGGACTTTTCAAAAGAGAAGCTAAAATAATGGAGTTGCTTTCAGTTCCTCCTGATGTAAAAAAAATATTTTGAGGTTTTGCGCCAATAAGTGAAGCAATTTTTTCTCTTTCTTCTTTTAAGTGTAATGAAGCCTCAACGCCTAAAGGATGAACAGAAGACGGGTTCCCTTGAAAATCAAGTGCGCAACGAACATATTCATCAATAGCATTTTGGCTCATGGGAGATGTAGCTGTCCAATCAAAATAGTGCATGTGCATGATTATAGTTGAAATAGTATCAATGATAAAGTTATACAGATGACATCATTACAAGTTTTTTGATGATATCATCACTAAGCTCTCTTTGTTGTATTTGCCCTTGTCCGGTTAAAAGAACAAACTTAACTGTGTTCATAACAGCTTTTTTGTCTCTTTTAAGTTGTCTTCTGTAATCAATCCAATCGCTTCTACTTATTCTAAAATTTGTATCAAATCCATAATATTTGAACAATTTTTCAACATTTTGTGCAAGATCCAATGTGCAAAGGCCCAGTTCTACACTTGCATACGCTGAGCGGCAAACACCCCATGCAACTGCCTGCCCATGAGTCCATTGCATATGAGATAAACTTTCTAATGCATGCCCAAAAGTATGTCCCAAATTTAGAGCTGCTCTAATTCCTAAGCGGTCATATGGATCTGGTTCTACATAAGATTTTTTAATTTCTAACGACGCTAAAATTAAATCTCTTAAAGCTGTTGGATTTCTCTCTGTTATTGTTTGTTTTGAAGAGAGAAGATAATTAAGAAGTCTATTGTCTTTAGATAAAAAGCTGTGTTTTATGACTTCTGCAAGTCCATTTGTGAAATCTCTGTTTGATAAAGACTTGAGACAATCGGTACAAATTAAGACTTCATTTGCAGGAAAGAAAGTGCCAATTAAGTTTTTTGTGTATCTAAAATTAATACAGGTTTTGCCTCCGGTTGAGGCATCTGTCATTGCAATTAGTGTTGTAGGAATTAGAACAACTTTGCAACCTCTCATATAAATTGATGCTGCAAAAGCAGTTATGTCGCTTATAACACCACCGCCAAGGGCAATAAATGTGCAATCTCTTCCAAGGGAATTTTCCATTGCTGTGCTAATAATTCTCTCAATTGATGCATAAGTTTTAGACGCTTCGCCATGCTCCACTATGACATTTGGAGATGGAAGAGGGCGTACCATTTTTGCTGTATTTGTGTCGCACACCCAAAGCGTATTACTCCCCAATGCGCCAACATGATATGAGAGGTCTTTGAAATCAGAAGCAAATAGGATTTTAGTTCCCAAGCAAGTTAACATTTCCTGCATAGATATGTTTTACCATCATTGGGCATAATCAATCAATCGAGGAATTTAAGAATTCTGTTATAAGATTTACGTAATTCTTTACAATTTGGTTTTTCATCTAATGTGACTAAAAGGGAATATGCTGTATTGTTCAAAGCATCTGTAAAACTTGGATTGACATGGAAGAACAAACTGTTTCTATTAGTAACAAGTTCTATGAATCCAAGTTTATTTTTATCTTTAAGTTGAGAAAGACACATAAGCTGGCCCAAATATGGTATAAGAGTTTCAACATCGTTAAAACTAGTAACTTTGTCATATGGTTTTTCAATAAAAAGGTTCTTTGAAAAATCTATGTGACTACTTAATTCAATTATTTCTTGAAGCTTTGAGCCAAGACATACGTAAAAACCATTATATGAAATTGCACCATAAATATTTTTTGGATGTCTTGAGGCTTTCTTATATGATGAAACAAGTCTTGAAAGCTCTTGTGATGGGATAACTACAACCGGTTTTGGCTTTTTCTTGCCAATATCAATCATTTTGAATGTCATACCATAAAGAGTGTATGTACTCTTTTTTGAATCTTTTTTAATTGCACTCTCTTTAGAGTTCTCAGAATTATTTTTTTCAATTTTGTTTTGTATGCTTTTGATTTTTGAAGAAAGAGAGGGAGAAATTTCTTCAAGCCATTCATGCTTAAGAGGAGAAACCGTTCTTGCATACAATTTTGTTGTAAGTACTATTTCTCCAGCAAGAAGATACATAGGTGCATTTCTAAACCATGCAGAACCTGGATGAATAAAAATTTCATTTGCTGTTATAGTTCTGTATTCTGACGCTCTTTTTTTAGTTTTAATACACACATATTGTAATAATCCAGAGCCCAGGCATACTAAAAGTTCATGTGCTAGTTCTTCGTGAGTCAAGCTGTTTGGAGCATCTTCTGTGACCGCAATGCCCAAAGCCCTTGTTATTTGCGCAAGCTGGTCTACTACATGGACAATTTCATCCATACTTTGCATATCAAGATAATTCTTACTACAGAAATTTTCTTTTTCTTGTTTATTTTTAAGTTTTGTATAACTTTTGTAAAGTTTTTGATAACTTAAGAAATCACCATATTCATCAAAAAACGACCTGTGAGCACTTCTGGCATAATCTTCTTCTCCTGGAGGCAGTAAGAAAGGTGTCTTACAAGAGAGAAAACTTACAGAAATAAAAATGGGCATTAAGATTTTGGGGTACTTATAAAGGCCTTCACATATACACCTAGAATGTCTTGGTAAAAGAGGGTAGTGAACCATGATTTCTCCAATCTTTGTAAGGTGTCTATTTTCATCTATTGCACCAATGAGTCTTAATGTATTTTCTCCACTTATAAGTGCATCTTTGTCTGGTCTTGTTATAAAAGGGAAGTTTTCAAAATTATAAATGCCCAAATCTACCATTCTAAGAACCACTTCTGATAAGTCAGTTCTCAAGATTTCTTCTTGTGTGTATTTGGGACGAGAAGAAAAATCTTCTTTTGTATATAACCTATAGCAAAGACCATTTGAAGTTCTTCCCGCACGGCCCTTTCTTTGCTCTGCTGATGCTTTACTTATTGGTCTTTGAACTAAAGCAGAAGTGAAATTTTTTTGATTGTAATAATTTATTTTTGCGTACCCTGAATCTATTACAACTTTTATGTTGTCAATTGTGAGACTTGTCTCTGCAATGTTAGTTGCAAGAACAACTTTCATTTTTCCTGGCTGTGTCTCTTCAAATACTAGTTCTTGTTCTTCTTTATTCAATCTGCCATAAAGTGGATATATTTGAAGATGTTGTGTGTCACATTGTGAATACAAAGTGTTAAGGCAAGTTATTATGCTAAGCTCTCCCGGTAAAAACACAAGAGTATCTTCATTGTTTTTGTATTCACTTAACTTAAATCGTTTTAGTATTTGTGTAATAAGTTGGCATACTGCATAAGCTGTTTCATCTACATTGCCAGGATTTTGCAAAGGAAAGTATTTTACATCAACATTATATACACGAGCTTTTATGCTAATTATTGGGGCAGTTCCCTCATTTGTTGAGAAAAACTTAGAAAAAGAAGTTGTATTGATTGTTGCAGATGACACAATTATTTTTAAGTCTTTTCTCTTTTCAATTATTTGTTTGAGAAGTCCTAGTATTAAATCAATATTCAAACTTCGTTCATGCGCTTCATCTACCATAATTACGCTGTAACGTGAAAGATAAGGGTCAGCTTTAAGCTCTTGAAGAAGCATGCCGTCAGTTAATATTTTTATTTTTGTATCAGGATTTGTTGTGTCATAAAAACGCATTTTATAACCACAATAAGATGGTGATAAGTCAAGTTTTTCTATTTGTTTTTGAATGTAAGAACATACTCCAATGGTTGCAATTCGTCTTGGTTGTGTTATCCCAATTAGGCCGTTTGAAGCATAACCTGCTTCATTGAGAATAAGAGGAATTTGAGTTGTTTTCCCACTTCCTGTTGGGCTTTCCACAATAATGACTTGATTTTTGGAAAGTGCATTGAGAATATCGTCTTTGTGTTGATAAACAGGCAGAGTTTTTGGATTAATCATTTTTCTCTGTTAGAATTTTCAACAAGATTGCAAAATTCCTGCATTGAGATTTCAAGCATTTTGCGAGTAGCAATCTCTTTGACTGTTAAAATATTATCATTTTGAGATATTACAACATAAGGAATGCCGTTTTTTTCTGCATAAGAATACTGTTGACCCAAAGATTTTTCTCCCACATAACAATCGGTCTTTATGCCTTGGCTTCTCAAACTCATTGCAGTTTTCTGTGACCATCCAATGTCTTTGCCGTTGAATGCAACCATCACGCTTGCGTAAGAAGAATCTGTTACAATTGGGTTTCCAAGTTCCTCTAATGCTGCAATTAAGCGGTCAAGTCCAATACAAGAGCCAACGCCGGGGAGGTTTTCTTTTGAGTAAAGTCCAGCTAAATTGTTGTATCGTCCACCTGAGCATATAGAACCAATTTGTGGCATATCTAATAGCAGTGTTTCATATACAATGCCTGTGTAATAATCAAGTCCTCGTGTTATTGAAGTGTCAAGAATAAAATCACTTTCAATATTGCAAGACCTCATCATTGTGTAGATTTCTTTAAGTCTTTCAATTTCTGGACAGGTGCCAAACATTTGCTCTAGTTTAACAAGGGTACTGCCAAAATTTTCTTTTTCTAGAGAAATGAAATCTAGTAAGCTAGATATAGATTTTTCATCAAGGCCTTCTTCTCTTAAGCATGCAGAGACCCCGTCTTGTCCAATTTTGGAAAGTTTATCAATTGCTCTTAGAACTTGAGGACCTGTTTCTTCTAATCCCATTGACGAAAGAAATTTATTTAGAAGTCCTCTGTGAGAGACACTTACTTTGAAAGAGCCAACTTGCATTTCTTTCAGACAAGTATGGATGAGAAGAAGTATTTCAAAATCGCTTTGAGCATTGTCTGCTCCCACAATGTCAAAATCACATTGCATGAACTCTCTAAATCTTCCTTTTTGAGGTTTTTCACCTCTCCATACTTTGCTTATGTGATACCTTTTGAAAGGAAACGATAAACTTGCATAATTTGCAGATACATAACGTGCAAGAGGGACAGTTAAATCAAAACGAAGTGCAACATCTCTTCCTCCGTTGTCTGTGAACCTGAACATTTGCTTGTCTGTTTCTCCGCCACCTTTTCCAAGAAGGACTTCTGTGTATTCAAGAGCAGGTGTATCTATTGGAACAAATCCAAATGAGCGAAAAATTGATTGTACTTTAGTAATTAGTTTTTGCTTTGCAATCTCTTGGCTTGGAAGGCTGTCTTTGAAACCTTTAAGGATTTTTGGTTCTATCATGTTTGCTTTTGCTCCTGTTAATGTACAGTGATTGAATGTACTAGTGTTGTTTTTTTATCGAAAATTTGCATAATCAATTATATAGAAAAAAACCTATTATTCAACGACTTGTCAACGTTTGTTTGGCTAGCTGTAAATTTTGCGAGATACGTTTACTAGATATGTTTACCAGATATAAGAAAAAGGATGGCTCATTGCGGGCTGTTGCAACTGTTTATTCACAAAAAGAACATGGAATAGATCCTGATTTGATTGATAATGATGCTATTGAAGTAATTGAAAGGCTTGTTGAACGTGGATATGAATCTTATATAGTAGGTGGTGCTGTAAGAGATTTGTTACTTGGACGAAAACCCAAAGACTTTGATGTTGCAACAGCAGCTTCTCCTCGTGCTGTTCATAATATTTTTGGTAAATCAATGATAATTGGACGTCGTTTTAAGATAGTTCATGTGATATTTGGAAAAAAAATAATAGAAGTAACTACTTTTAGAAGCCTTGAGGACCATGCTATTAATAACGATAACGTGTATGGAACAATTGAAGAAGATTGTAAAAGGCGTGATTATTCTATAAACAGTCTTTATTATGACCCACTAAATTGTACAGTTATTGATTTCACGAAAGCTATGAAGGATTTTAAGAAAAAGCGTATTGTTTCTCTAATTCCACTTAATAAGACATTCATAGAAGACCCTGTAAGAATGATTAGAGGTGTCAAATATACTGTTACAACGGGATTTTCTATGTCATTTAGATTACGCCATGCTATAAAAAAGTATGCGCCATATCTTCAAACTGTAAGCACTTCACGCATGACAGAAGAAATAAACAAAATTCTTTCTTGTGGCATGAGTTCTCCAATATTCAAATCTTTGTATGAATACGGACTTCTTTCATATATGCTACCTTGTATTGCTGTTTATGGGAAATATCCACAATTATATGAATCGTTAGACAAACTTGATTCAAAAATAAAAGAGATAACAGACGATGCAAAAAAACAGACATGCACAAAAGCTGTAATGTATCTTGCTCTTGTATATCCATTTATTGCTGATTCTAAAGAATTAACAAATACAAAAGAAATTTTCAACGATACTTTACGCCAAATCAAAGTACTTTTAAGTCCAATGACACCTCCTCGTTATGAACTAGAGTCTACAAGTGCTATGTACTTAAGGATGAGGGGCTTTAATGTTCCAAAATCATCTTCTAAAAGTAAAAAAAGAAATTCTAATGAAAAAGTTTCCAGTAAAGCTACATCTAAACATAGTTCTTATAGAAAAAACAGAAAAGCGGTGAGAAACTTGACATTGGATACAAAATCTCTAAATTCTCTTAAATCTGTTACCAAGTGAGTGCTTTAATTGTAGCTTTGTGAACAAGAATACCACCATATCTTTCTAATGAATCTGATATAAATTCTTCAAGTTCCATTGTTGATTGAACGTTGAGTTTCTCTGGCGTTCTTATTGTAATTTCAAGGTCATATCCCTCATTACTTTTCTCGTATGTTACTTTTTCAACTTTTAAGGTTGAGCCGTAATCACTTAGACAATGAGTAACCATTTGAGTTATAGCAACAGCACTAATTGAACTTTCACCTTGTTTACTGAACTCTGGGCATACTAAAGTTTTTTCAACTGATTGAAATCTAGTTTTGAATGGTAAAAAAGGAAGCCGTTTTTTTAATCCAACAATAATAGAGTCATAAACGATAGATGGGTAGTTTCTTGTAATTTGCAGTGGTGGAACTGGAATTACATGTTTGCCTTCTGTATATCGTATGCGCATTGCTGTATCTATTTCTTCTTTTGTTGCAATGTCTTCAATGTGAATTATTACACTTGGATCTGGTAAATTAAGTCTCCTTGCAATCTTTATTGCCATTTTATCAGAAGTTCCAATGATGAGTATTTTTCTGAATTTTTCATTTTGCATTGCACTTAGAATTTCTTGTAAGTGCTCAGGATCTTGAAAAAGGGCCCTTTTTACAGCAGTTAAGAAATTAGTTTCCTGTTTTGCACTTTTGCCTGCTAGTATTTTGTCATTCTTGATAAGAAGACCATCATCTACAATGAGAGGTATATTGTGCTTGTTGGCTACAAGCTGTGCTCTAAAGCTCTTTCCTGTTCCGCTACGACCAACCAAGGCATATACTTTAATTGAATGAGGTTTAATCAAAGCGGATAAAAAAGGGATTTTCATGGTTAACATTATAGAGAATGTGCTATAGAATGAAAAGGATAGAACGAAATTGAAGGAGTAAATTAATTGCATCTTTTAACATTTAAGAAGGGAGGAGTACACCCTCCTGAGATGAAGGAGTTGTCAAACTCTAATGCTTTGGTGCGCCTACCGGTGCCATCAGAACTTATTGTTTCAACTTCTCAGCATCTTGGAGCTCCTGCTTCTGCTATAAAATCAAAAGGGGAACATGTTGAAAAAGGGGAGCTTATAGCACAAGCTTCAAGTTTTATTTCAGCCAATGTGCACAGTCCTGTCTCTGGAACAATAAAAGATATTGTTAAAACTACTATGGCAAATAGCATTTCATGTGATGCATTTGTGATAGAGCCAGATTCTTCTCAGCCTGTTTTATTTACTGAGCGTATTGATTACAGCAATTATGACAGCACAAAGTTGATTGAAGAGATTAAGGACAAAGGTATTGTTGGTCTTGGAGGCGCTACATTCCCATTGAATGTGAAAATTTCTGTTCCAAAAGAAAAAAAAGTTGATGCTCTTATTATCAACGGAGTAGAGTGCGAATCGTATCTTACAGCTGACCACAGACTAATGTTAGAAAAAACCAATGAAATTCTTGAAGGCATTATGATTTGCCGTAAGATTTTAAATCCAACTAGAACTGTCATTGGTATTGAAGCAAATAAAATTGACGCTTCTTGTGCTCTTAAAAAAGAAATTGAAGCTAAAGATCTTCCAATTGAAGTTGTACTTCTTAAAATGAAGTATCCTCAAGGAGATGAAAAACAGCTTATAAATGCAATAACAAAAAGGGAAGTGCCTTCTGGAAAACTTCCTTTAGATGTTGGTTCTGTTGTTGTCAATATTGGGACAACATATGCTGTTTTTGAAGCAATTGCTTATGGTAAACCACTTTTTGAGAGAGCTCTTACTGTTTCAGGTGAGTGTATTTCAAATCCTTGTAACGTTATTGCGCCAATTGGTACTAAGGTTAAAGATTTAATTGATTTTGCCGGTGGATATTCCCAAGAGCCAAATAAGCTTATTTCTGGTGGTCCAATGATGGGATTTTCTTTCTTTGATGAAGAGACTCCAATTGCAAAAGGTACCAGTGGTATTCTTGCTATAAAAGACAAGAAAGATTACAGAAAAACAGCTTGCCTTAATTGTGGCAAATGCGTCGTCGTCTGCCCAATAGGACTTATGCCCACTAGATTGTATTCTCTTATAACAAATAAAAGATATGAAGAAGCTATGGCAAATCACCTTATGGATTGCAAAGAGTGCGGTTGTTGTGCATTTTCATGTCCGGCTCATCTTGATCTTGTTCAAGCAATGAAACTTGGAAAGAAAATGGGGAGAAAGAAATGAAAACTGTTACATCATCACCTCATCTTCATAGTAATATGAGTACTCAAAAGATAATGCTAAGTGTTGTCTATGCACTTCTTCCATCTTGCATTTGGGGTATTTATGTTTTTGGATTAAGAGCATTAGCAGTCCTTATTGTTTCTGTTCTTTCAGCTTGTCTTGTTGAGTACTTGTTAGGAAAAATTGTACATGAGAATACAATTTGGGATTGCTCTGCAATTGTTACAGGTCTTCTTATTGGCATGAATATGCCTTCATCAATTCCATTGTTTATTCCCGCAATAGCATCGGCCTTTGCTATTGCTGTTGTAAAATGGACGTTTGGCGGACTTGGTGCAAACTGGGCTAATCCGGCTATGGCAGGACGTATATTTGTATTTTTCTCGTTCACATCTCAAATGAGTACATACGATATTCCCAAAACGCTTGGTAATGCAGTTGAGATATCTAGCCAGGCATCTCCATTATCACTTGTCAAAACTATTGCATCTTCTGGACAAAGTATTGGCTTAAACTCAATTCAAATACTTGAGCAACAAGGAATTGCAACATCATCTTTTGCTCAAAAAATTCAAGAAGTCACCGGCATTAGCGCATATAATATTGACGCTTTTGTTGGGAATATCCCAGGTTGTATTGGGGAAGTTTCAAAACTACTACTTCTCCTTGGAGGAATATACCTTTTAATAAAACATGTAATTACTTGGCATATACCAGTTGCATTTATTGGTTCTTTTTCAATTTTGACATGGATTTTTGGTGGCATTCCTCTTGGGCTTGGTCTTTTTCATGGAGAAGTAATTGCTAACATACTTAGAGGTGGTTTATTTTTGGGAGCTTTCTTTATGGCAACTGACATGGTGACGTCTCCTGTAACGCATTCTGGAATGATTGTCTTTGGTTGCGGTTGTGGTGCATTTACATTCTTATTTAGAACTTTTGGTTCTTTGCCAGAAGCCACAAGTGTTGCAATTCTTTTAATGAATATCATAACACCAACAATAGACAGGTACATGAAGCCAAAGATGTTTGGGGAGGTGGCTAAAAAATGAGAAAATATATAAAAACAGCCCTTGTCTTGGCTTTAATTTGTGCTGTTGCCGCCGTTCTTCTAGCAGTTGTAAACTCAGTTACAGAGCCGTACATTGCTAAATACGAGAGTGAAAAAGTTACAAAAGCGCTTGAAGAAGTCTCAAGTGGGTTTGATATTGGAGAAGAAACTGCAGTTGAAAATGAATATGTTACTTCTATGTATACACTTCTTTCTAATGGCAAAGTTGTAGGTTATATTCTTGAACTTGCTACTCGTGGTTATGCAGGCGATATTTCTCTATTAGCCGGATATGACTTAAATGGAGCTGTTAGTTCAGTTAAAATTGTAAGTGACAGTGAAACACCGGGTGTGGGAAAGAAAGCCCACAATGACGGTTATATGGATAAATTTATTGGGAAAGGCGCGTCAAATGACAACCCAATTCCAACAACTAAAGGTATGCTTTCAGAGGCCGATTCCTTAGTAGTAAGTGGCGCAACAATGACATTTACAGGTATTTCATCTGCTCTTAAGGCAGGGGCAGAGTATGTTAAATCGCTTAAGGAGGTTTCAAGATGAGGTGCCATGGTAAACATATTAAAGAACTGACAAAAGGGTTATTCAAAGAAAATCCTACATTTATAATTATGCTTGGAATGTGTCCAACGCTTGCTGTAACAACACAACTTGTTAATGCTTTGGGAATGGGCGCCGGAGTTCTTTTTGTTCTCTTGTTCAGTAATATTTTCATATCACTTTTGAAAAATATAATTCCAAACAGTGTTAGAATTCCTTGCTATGTTGTAGTTATTGCTTCATTCGTTACTATTGTAGAAATGGTTTTCCATGCATTTTTACCAAGTGTTTATGAAGCTTTAGGGGTCTATCTTCCATTGATTGTTGTCAACTGCATAATTTTGGGTAGAGCAGAGGCTTTTGCTAGTAAAAACTCTGTTTTAGATTCAGCTTTGGATGCAATTGGAATGGGATTAGGTTTTACTATGTCTCTTTCTCTTATATCAATAATAAGAGAAGTCATTGGAGCCGGTAGTATAACATTTATTCCAATTGGTAGTTGGGATGGTGTTATTCATATTCCTTTTATTGAAAATTATCCAGTAAGAGTTTTAACACTTGCGGCGGGAGCATTGCTTCTTATGGGTTACTTAAAAGCATTCTTTATTTGGGTAACAGAGCGTAATGCTCAAAAAGCAAGAAAGGAGACAAGTGTATGAGTTATATTGGAATAATTGTTACATATGTCTTCATAAGTAATTTTATTTTGGTTCAATTTATGGGCCTTTGTCCTTTTATTGGTGTTTCTAAAAATAGTGAAAGTGCTATTGGTATGGGACTTGCCGTAACTTTTGTTACAGGAGTTTCTTCTGTTGTTTGCTGGTGTGTTTATGAAGGGCTTCTTGTTCCTCTTAATTTACAATACTTGAAAACAATATCATTTATTCTAGTTATTGCGGCACTTGTGCAACTTGTTGAAATGGTTCTTAAAAAGATGAGTCCATCTCTTTATAAAGCACTTGGAATTTATCTTCCTTTGATTACTACAAACTGTGCAGTTTTGGGTATTGCTCTTATAAATGTTGATGAATCTTTTAATTTGCTTGAATCTTTCACCTCTGGTGTTTCTGCAGGCCTTGGTTTTACTATGGCTATAGTCTTAATGAGTAATATAAGAGAAAGACTTGAATTAAAACCTGTAAGAAGGCTGTTTAAGGGCGTTCCAATTGCTTTTATATCTGCAGGTCTTATGGCTCTTGCTTTCATGGCATTTGATAAGACTCTCTTGTATAACCTAAATCTTGTGTAAAAGGTGGGCTTTATGTCAGCAATAATTAATGCTTTCTTAATAATAACTGGTTTAGGTGCTATATTGGGCCTTGGATTAGCAATAGCTGAGAAAAAATTATCTATTCCAAAAGATGAAAAACTTGAAGAATTGGAATCTATGATGCCAGGTGCTAACTGCGGTGGTTGCGGTTATGCAGGGTGTTCTGCATATGCAAATGCTGTTTATGAGGGTAAAGTTCTTCCCGGTCTTTGTGCACCAGGTGGCGAAGAACTTGCCAAGAAAATGGCACAAGTTATGGGCGTTGATGTCCAAATGGCACAAAAAAAAGTAGCTTATATATTCTGTAGTGCAAATTGTAAGGAAAAATCAAAAGATTATGATTACAAAGGCATCTTTGATTGTAATGCAGCATCCTTGCTCTTTAGAGGTGATAATGGTTGTAAAGAAGGTTGCTTGGGTTTGGGATCATGTGTATCAGTCTGTCCTTCTAATGCTATCAAAAGACAAGAAGATGGGACGTTAAAAGTTGATTCTTCTCTTTGTACTGGCTGTGGCTGTTGTACAAAAGTTTGTCCAAATAATGTAATACGTCTTATTTTTGCAAATCAAGAATATGTTGTTTCTTGTAATAATCACCAAAAGGGATCTGAAGTCAGAAAAGTCTGCCAGGTAGGTTGTATTGGATGTAAAATTTGTGAAACAAAGTTCCCAAATTCAGGTTTTACTGTTGACCAGAACCTAGCAACAATGGATTATAATAGAACTTCAAATCAAGAAGCTCAAAGTGCTTTAGAAG
>CAVDLI010000023.1:0-21290 GCA_963609725.1 bacterium
CTTTTAGCCGAAAAGGCAAAGCCAAGATTCATGAAGACAGTTTTGCAAAAACCTCTACTGTGAAAGTTTTTCAAAACCTCTCACCCCTGCAGTAGCCCCAAATACGTCATAAACCGCAAGGCTAAAAAGAGCCACTTCAAACCCCAAAAAACTTTTTTCTTGACTTTCTACGGGGGGGGGTATGCTCAAAGCGATAGATAAAGTCTATTGGAGAAAAGGCCTTGTTGTTTTAACAACTGCCACCTTTGAAAAACTCCTTTAGGCTTTTTCTCGTAGAAACCTACAGGAGGAAAAATATGGTTTTATTGAAAGAAAAAAGAAAAGGTGCAACTCTGCTAGTAGCTCTCGTAATTCTCGCTTGCCTTACAACATTGTTTGTATCTTGTAAGCCAGAACCAGAAAAAGAATACAAAGGAACTTTCTACGGCTGGGATTCCAACGAACCCGGTGCGTGGGTTAAAACAGAAAAAAGAGCAAACAAAGGTGAATATCTTTTAGAAATCAGTTATAACGATGGTCTTTATACCCTTTCAGTAGATGGAGAGAAAATTCATTCTTACACGCTTAAAGAAGAAGGTTCAGGAACAGAATTAAACGGAGGAACAAAAGTAAAAGAAATTATCCTTCAGTCTCTAAACAATGGCACAGAATATAGTGTTAGTTGGGCGCTTCCAACAGTTGTTGCAAAAGGCCAGGAAATTTCTATTGCAACAGACAAAAATTCCTGGAAAACTGACAGAACAGAACCAAATTCTTTTACTATTGAAGAAGGCAAATGCACAGTCACAACAACAGATGCAAACATACAAGACTTTTACCGTTTCCAAGGCAAGAAAGTTGCTGTATCAATGACAGCTGCAAAAGAATGGAAAGTTTCTACAATATTGTACTTCGACGAAAGTCTTTTAGATGTAAAAGATTTTGCTCCTTCAATTTGGCTTAATGTAGTTAACAGCAATGATGCAACCATTGACTGGTGTATCATTGAACTTCACTCTGACAAGCAATAACTTTATATAGCAAATTAAAAACAAAGGCCGTGGAGGTGAGGATTTTAACTCACAGCTACGGTCTTCTTTTTTAATAAATGAGGCGCACTTGCTTGCCAGTGCAAACTTACAAGCAAACCACAAACACGTCTTAACCAATACACTTAAACCGCTTATACAAGCAATTCATGAAGTTTTTTTGCAAAATCGCTAGGATTCTTTGGCATAACACCCTCTGACAAGAGAGCTTGTCCAAGAAGAACACTTGCTGCATCAGACACAAAAGCGTCATCTGAAGACTCTACAATGCGTTTTACAAAAGCATCATTTGGGTTTACTTCCAAAATTGGAGAAATGCTCTCATAATCGCCTTGTCCCATTGCTTTAAGAAGTTGTTGCATTTGAACAGATGGGTCATTTTCATCAGTCACGACAACAGCAGAAACATTGGAAAGTCTTGAAGAGACAATAACATCTTTTACAGAACTTCCCAAAGCTTTTTTGAGTTTCTCAGTAATCTTTGAGCCCTCTTCTTGTGCTTTTTTCTTCTCGTCTTCAGACATAAAGTCATCCATAGCACCACTCTTATTGACAGCCTTTAGAGGAACATCTTCAAACTTACCAACAGAAGAAATGACAATATCATCAATGTCGTCAGTCATAAGAAGAACTTCAAGCCCTTTTTCTTTATAAGAAGCAAGAAGAGGAGAATTTCTAAGAGTTGTCTCGTCAGCGCCTGTGATATAGTAAATACTCTTTTGGTCTGCAGTCATACGATCTTTGTATGCTTTAAGAGAAGTGTAACCGTCAACAGCAGAACTCTTAAAACGTACCAAGTCCAAAAGCTCGTCTCTATTTGCATAATCTTGATAAAGACCTTCTTTTAGAGGTCTGTTATATTGTTCAATGAATTTTGTATAAAGCTCAGGGTTTTGATCTGCAATCTTCTTAAATTCTCCCAAAAGTTTTTTAACAGAAGCATTTCTAATAGTCATCATAACTTTGTTCTGTTGCAAAATTTCACGAGAAACATTAAGAGGCAAATCTTCACTATCAATTACACCGCGTACAAATCTAAGATATGTAGGAAGTAACTCTTTTTCGTCGTCTGTTATATAAACGCGTTTAACATAAAGTTTTACACCAGGTTTATAATCGGCATGATACATGTCAAATGGAGCCTTTGCAGGAATAAAGAATAGTGTTGTGTATTCAGTTGCGCCCTCAGCCTTTGTGTGAATGTAAAAAAGAGGATTTTCGCTATCGTAGTAAGTGTTTTTGTAAAATTCGTTGTAATCTTCTTCCTTCAAAGAACTCTTACTTCTTGCCCAAAGAGCTGCTGCGCTATTGATTTTTTCTACTTTGTGCTCGCTTCCTGTAACGTTGTATTTGTCATCATAAGTGTTTTGCTCATAAGAAAGGTAAATTGGATAAGCAATGTGGTCGCTGTACTGTTTAACGAGATTTTCAATTTGCCATCGGTTTGCATATTCTTTGCCTTCATCATTCAAATATAAGACAATCGTTGTACCGCATCCCTCGCGCTCAGCTTCCTCAATCGTATACTTTTCTTTGCCGTCACTTGTCCACTTGAAAGCATCGTTACTGCCGTAAGCTTTTGACGTAACTTCAACCTTGTCAGCTACCATGAAAGCAGAATAGAAACCTACTCCAAACTGGCCAATTAAGTTGCTATCTTTGCGCTGTTCGTCTGTCAAATTGGACAAAAAATGCTTTGTCCCAGAGCGCGCAATTGTGCCCAAATTTTCATTTAACTCGTCATGAGTCATTCCAATGCCATTGTCTGCTATTGTTAAAGTTCTCTTTTCGCCTTCTGTAAACGAAATATCAATCCTGAGTTCGCCTTCTGGTGTATTTCCATCTACAAGAGTTTTGTATTTAAGCTTATCCAAAGCGTCAGATGCATTAGAAATAAGCTCTCTTAAAAAGATTTCCTTGTGTGAATATAATGAATGGATTATCAGATGCAAAAGCTCCGATACTTCCGTCTTAAACTGTTTGCGTTCCATGTTTTCCTCCAAAATTAACATTAAAACCCAACGTCAAAGTTAATAAAAACATCCCCTAGAGGCAAGAAAAAGTGCGCCAAATGTGGTTATTAGGTTATTTGTTCCCACCTAGTTATTAGGCAACTTGTTCCCTACTAAATCTGATAAATCTTTCTGGCTTTTTGGCAATGGTTTTGCCAAATTAGAGCATTGTATAATTTCATGTTGTGTGATTTAATACCGGGGGGGGGTAAATAAAACGCAAAGGAATAAAAAATGAAAAAACTTTCAATTGCATTTTTAGCAATACTTGTGCTCGTCACATTTGCAAGTTGTAATCAAAAGGCTCTTGAAGAAGCAGAAAAGAGAGAGCAGGCAACAATTGATTTTTTTGAGACTTTCTCTGTCGTATTTCTCAAATATTCAGGCGCGCAGTCCGGTAAAGATGGAGAATATGACCTGTCAAAATACGATAGTGAAGCAGAAGAAGATGCAACTGCAAAATCGTCAGCTAACACAATGATAAAAACACTGTTAGACATCAACGATATTAGTTCAAATGCAACAAATTTTAAGACAACTAGTGCAAAAGGAATTATTAAAATAGTTAATAGCACAGATACAAATGAGCGTCATTGGACAGCAGAAGGTGTTGAAGTTTCTTACCAATATGATGACGAAGATAGCAAAACCGTTACAGGAACAATCTCCCTTAGCGGAGAAGTTTATATAAAATATACTGACAACGACGAAGACGCAGACACAGAAGAAAGCGCAGAAGATGTAGAAGAAAATGAAACTATTGAGGCAGTAGTGAAATCTTTTGTTGCAAACGGCAAAACATACAGGCCAATAGAACTTTCTATGGAAAGCTCCAGTAATAGCATTAAAGTAACAAAAGCTATATGCGATAACATAGAACTAAACAAAAAAATGGTAGAAGCTGCATTTTTTGCACTTGCTTATTGATGTTCTAGTTTAGTTTTAGCCTTTTCTAAGGCACATTCAAAAATGATAAAATTTTGAGGTATTTTCATTCACGAAATATTACAAAAATAGATAGTTTCTCTGCACTTAATTCTCGTATATTTGAAGTATTCTTGACAAATAATTAACAAATCTTGTTCTAAAAGAGGATGGTCCTAAAATTTCAACAGCATTTCCGCATTGAATGATTCTAAGAATTAATTCAATAGAATTTTCTGCATCAAATGTACATTTTAGGACACCATTTTCCAACTTCTTACATTCAATTTTTCCATGAGCTAGAGTATCAAACGAATTTAGGGCGCTTCTTTGGTGTACAAGAAGTTCAAGATGAATTTTATCTACAACGTCATCGGCATAAAGTTGTTCGCGTTTTCTAAAAGCTTTAAGATTGTCTGGGATAGTGTATGTCTCGTTCAAAACTGTCACACTTTTTATAGATGAGATATCAATCGTTACAATTTCGCTTGTGTGGCGAAGTCTTCCCGTTACTGTCATGGGATTACGACCCTGCTCGCTATCTACATACCCAATAAAATACGGTGCAAGCTCAGTTTCTTCCTCTTGTGGTAAAAAATTTTCTACATCTTGTTGCGCAATGGGATTGTGATTTGAGTGTGTATTGGAAGTATGGATTATTCGCACAATCTTTCCAGAAACCCACGCGTCAATAAGCGTATCCAAGAGTGCATTACAATGATACAAAGCCTCTTTTTTTGAAGCCTCTTTGCTAATGTCGTCAGCCAATTGCACAATATTTGCACTTATTTTGGGGGCATATGCCTGCATTCCCATGGCAATTTTTCTTAAGCCCGATGCCAAATGAGGATTCGTAAATTCAGAACTCGACAAAAGAAGTTCAGCTCCCATATTGAGTGCAAGACTTTCATAAATGCTTAAAGCAAGTGGCTCTTCTCCCTCTTTTGGAAGAATTTTTACAAGATTTTTGTCTTCATATATGTCACTGTACTGTTTAAGTTCGTCAATATATCTTCCAATAGTACTTCTATGGACACCAAGCCTTCTAGCAATCTCAGATTTTCTTAACCCCTCTGGATGACTTCTCAATATGAGCTCTAACTGCGCAACACGCTCTCCTTTCATTAAAGCATCACTCCTTTTGTTCCCTTTGTGTTGCATTATACAACTGACGACCTCAAATCAATTGTCAATTGCAACAATATGCAACATGCAGTATAATGCCCGCATATGGATATTGCAACAAAAAATCAAAGTTATGTTGAATTTGAAGGTTCTCTTTTTGAAGAAGTATCTACAAGACTAACACAACTTGAAACAAACCTTTCGTATCTTCAAGACACAGTAAACCAGTTAAATGATATTGTTTCTAAAGAGCAAATGCTTGTATCTAAACTTGAAAAACAAAATGAATTTTTAGCAAAACGAGTTGAAGAACTTGATACAGAGACCCGTCCAAATAGAAAACCACCTCATTATTGAATTATTGCTTTATTGATGCTCTTGAGAAACTTCACAAACATCTAAAGACTTCAAAGCTTTCTTAAATTGTGAAGAAAACAAAATTATGCAGAATGTCACAGAAAGAATGTCTGCAATTGGCTCTGCAAGAAAAACAGCTAGAACTTGATTAGAAGTAAAAATGGACGGAAGTATGTAGATTAGAGGAATAAGTAGTATAACCTTACGCATACAAGCCACCAATATTGAAGATTTTGCATATCCAAGAGATGTAAAAGCTACTTGGCATGCCATTTGAATTGAAAAGAGACATGTTATAGACATATAAATTCTTAATTTTGAAGCTGTATACTCAACAAGAGCTAAGGAATCAGTAAAAAGAAGTGCAAACATTTGAGGCGCAATCATTACTGAAAGCCATAATATAAAAGCATACAAGAAGTCCACTTTTACAAGCAAACTAAAAGCTTTTTTGACTCTGTCTTTGTTACGAGCTCCAAAATTATAGCTTAAAATTGGCTGACACCCATATCCAAGACCATTGATAGGCAGTAATGCAAATTGCATAACACTTGAGCAAATTGTCATTGCACCAACAGCTAAGTCCCCGCCATATCTTAGAAGCGATGCATTAAAGCATACTGTAATAATGCTTTCTGTGCTTTGCATAATAAAAGCTGCAAGCCCTAAAGAAACAACAGAACGCACTATTGGCCCTTGAAGTTTAAGATTTTCTTTTTTCATTTTCAGGACAGTTTTTTTACCAAACAAAAAAGACAAAACCCATATAGCAGAAAGCGCTTGCGATATTATTGTTGCAATAGCGGCACCTTTTGCGCCCATTCCAAAAGTATATATAAAGATTGGGTCTAAAATTATATTGCTAACAGCTCCAACTACAGTAGTTATCATACTCATTGTTGCAAAACCTTGAGTTGTTATGAACATATTCATGCCAAGCGTAAATTGAACAAAAATTGTACCAAGAGCATAAACTTTCATGTATTCCAAAGCATATGGGAGAGTATTCTCTGAGGCACCAAAGAGTAGTAAAATTGGTTCACAGAAAATGTATATAAGTACTGTTAAAATTACAGAAATGATTATTTGCAAGCTAAAACAGTTTCCCATAATAAGTTGCGCTTTTTCATATTCGCCACGACCCATTGCAATTGAAGCCCGTGGAGCACCACCACTGCCAACAAGTGCCGCAAAAGCTGACACAATTAGAATTATTGGCAAACAAACACCAAGTCCTGTTAGTGCAAGATCTCCATTTTGAGGAATGTGACCAATGTATATACGGTCAACGATGTTATAAAGCATATTTATAATTTGGGCTACAACTGTAGGCAATGCCAATTTTGCCATAAGGCGCCCAATATTTTCTTTTCCAAGGAAACTTTTATCTGAAACAGTGTTTGAATTTTGCATATTGTAAAATTACATGAACATACTTTCTTTGACAACAGATTTTATTTTAAATCTCCTTATTGACCAATTATTGGGAACCTCTTGAAAGATATTCTCATTGTTCTGTTCATTTTTTAAAATATTATAATGTTATATTTCACAATTAAGAAATATTAATTGACATAATTTTACAATCTGTTATATATTCATAATTAGGGTTTTGATGTATGGACTTATATAACACAGAGCTTGTAAAAACAATTTTAGAATACTCAAAAGAAAAATTACTCAAAAGTAATAATGAAAAACTCCTCTTATTATGGAGATATTTACTGTTTTTAAGGCGTGCAACAAATCTTCTAGACATCCAAAATACAAAAAGTTTGAATTTCCAATGGAATGATAAACTTACTCTTATTTTTACACTTTGCTTTACAAACGAAAAGCCTGTGGAATGCAAATACCATAGAGATGAAAATAAAATTGAAGTTTTAGACAGAGGAGGAGAAAATGAAATCTACAGAGCTGAGCCCTAACAGTTTTGGTTATTTTTTAATGGCTGAGTTAAAATCAAGAGAATGGACACAAAAAGACCTTTCAGAAATTACAAGTTTACCAGAATCATGTATAAGCAAAATCTGTGCTGAAAAACAGCCCCTTTCTCCAGAAACTGCCTCAGCAATTGCTAATGCGTTTGGAATGTCTCCTGAATATTTGTTGGGCCTTGAATTTGATTTAAAAATGCTTACAGCTAAGACTTATAAGGGAAAGAATGAGGATTTAATTCGCCTCAAAGCAAAATGTAAGGACATTTTACCTCTTGCAGAACTGCACAAAAAAGGGTGGTTAAAAGGCGACAACTCTTTATCTGGAATAAAAAAAGATTTGAGAAGCATTTTTTCAACTGACAATGTTGAAGAACTACTTAAACAATCAAATTCTATGGCTTTTGCAGCTAGACAAACAAAGTTTGATGAGAAACTAACAAAACCATATTGTTCTGCTTGGTTTGCATATGCAAAGAAAATTGCCAAGAGAAGAAAAATATCATTTGGGTATGATAGAGAGTTACTGAAAAAACTTGCACAAAAACTATGGTCATATACATCAAAGAAAGAAGGAGTAGCAGAATTTTTAGAAGAACTTTCAAAATGTGGGGTTACCTTCTTTACTCTTGCACATCTTCAAAAAACTTACCTTGATGGAGCCTCTTTTGTTATTGAAGGTGCTCCATACATTGTATATACAGCGAGGTATGATCGAATTGACAACTTTTGGTTCGTTATAAGCCACGAAATTGCACATATTCTTAAACATTTTGACATTCTTGAAAAAGGAATATTAGAAATTAAATTTGAAAATGCTAGTACTGCAACAATAGAGAAAGAAGCTGATAAAATAGCAAATATAATACTAAAAAAGGATACCGTTATTAACGCTTACAAGCACCTAAATGGTTCATACCTCACAGACAACAAAATCTTCATTCTTGAGAAAGAAACAGGATTGGGCATTTGGGTAATTATGGGAATGCTTGCACATGAAAACATTATCGAATATAGATTAGCTGGAAGATATACATCTGAAAAGGTCTTGCAACTAATCCCGGAGGAGTATAATGCAAATCCAAAGATAGCCTAACAATAAAAGAAAAAAAGCACTGATATCTGCGGAAACAGATACCAGCGCAGATGATTTTGAGGTATGTGTCAAAACCACGTAGCAATCAAAATTTTGGCACATCTCGCAATAGACTGTCAACAAACAGTTACTTATTATAGGGAAGCCAAAGTGCAATTATTAACAGATTCTAATTATTTAACAAAAGATCAACAACCAACACTACAATCTGTATGTAAAGAATTCAGTGTTTGTTACGACGAAAAAGATTGCCTTTCTAGAAAGGTTAATGGGATGTTTTTAAAGGAAGACGTGAGAGAGTTTTTTCTAAGAAACAATGGATATTCAACTCCAAACAACGATATTCCTGTGATTTACAAACAAAAAATCTCTATCGACCATATTCAAGGAAAATTATTAGGATGTCAAAATATTAAAAGAAATGACATATCTCACAAAGATTGGGGAGTCCATTTCTACAAATGGGACAAGGATATTGACCGTTTCTATAATAATGCAGACAGATATATCGAAAAGCTTAAACAATACTTGTTTGTTTTGACTCCGGATTATTCAATGTTCTCATGTATGAACTCTAATGTTCAAAGATTTAACTTATTTAGAAATAGATGGTGCGGAAATTATTGGCAAAGACAGGGGCTTTCTGTTATTCCTGCTGTTGGCTGGAGTGACGAAAGAAGTTTTGACTACTGCTTTGATGGCATTGAAAAAGGTTCTATAGTTGCAGTCTCCACTATTGGAACTAAACGTAAAGCAAAAGAAACCTTTTTACATGGTTTTTTTGCAATGATTGCATCCATAAAACCTGAAGCCGTTCTTTGTTATGGCGATGTATATAGAGAAATGCAAGAAGTTTGTCATATCATTCCTTGCTTGTATGACTGTCAAATAAAAGATATAGAAGAAGCTTTTGAGAAATTACTGTATTCTGAAGAATCTCTTTTTTCTTCAAAAGGAGTTTACCAATGAGTGCAAATGGACAAACAGGAGACACTGGATGGTATGCAAAAGGTTTTCCAACAGAGAAACTCTCACAACACTTTCAAAAGCATGGAAAAGAGTTTAATTGCACTTCAAACACGGAGTATAATAACAAAGCAGTTGCTTTTATGAATAGTAAGGGAGAAAGTGTTGATTCGTTTAAGAGTGAAGAGAATTCCATCTATAAATACAACTATGACACAAATGAGTTTGGGATTGCAAAAACAGATGGCACAATTATAACTTATTTTAAACCTTCTGCAAGAGAAGCCTATTGGATAAGACAAAGAGAGGAACATGAAAAATGATGAAAAAAAAATATACTTGTCCTTGCTGTGGAAAACATGTTTTTGAAGAAGAACACATGTTTGAAATCTGCCCCAATTGTGGGTGGGAAGACGATTTTGTACAATTTAAGGATCCTAACTTTGAAGGGGGAGCAAATCTCTTCTCTCTAAACAAATATAAAGAACTTTTCTTTGAAGGTAAAAATGCCAAGCAAATACAAGAAACAGAAAAAAAAGAAACATAAATCAAAACTATGACACTTTCTTTGACAACAGATTTTTAATCTGTGCACAAGCCTGTTTTTCTGTTAAATTTGAAGAAGTCTCTAAAAAGGTTTTTCAAAAGAGTTTGAGCTTGTGAGACAAGGAAGGATTTGATGACAGAGTTCGTGCATTTGCATAACCATACAGACTACTCTTTGCTTGATGGCGCAGCTTCTTGCGCAAAATATATTACAAAAGCAAAAGAATTAGGAATGAAAGCACTTGCCATAACAGACCATGGAAACATGTTTGGCGTTATGGAATTCTATAAAGCTTGCAAAGATGCCGGAATACAGCCAATTCCAGGATGTGAATTCTATATTGCGCCAGAAGGCCGTGCAAATAAAGATGCCTCAAATCGTTACTATCACTTGATACTTCTTGCCATGAATGACAAAGGATATCACAACCTAATGGAGCTTAACAGCATTTCATATCTTGAAGGTTTTTATTATAAGCCAAGGATTGATGAAGAAGTTCTAAAAGAACATAGTGAGGGCCTTATTTGTCTTTCTGCTTGTCTTGCAGGAGAAATTCCGCAAAAACTTCTCAATGACTATGTAGACGAAGCATATGAGAAAGCAAAATGGTATAAAGAAATCTTTGGAGACCGCTACTACATAGAAATACAAAACCACTTTATTAAAGAAGAAACAATCGTACTTCCAAAGCTAGTTGAACTTGCAAGAAAACTTGATATTCCAATTGTCGCCACCAATGATATTCATTACATAGAAAAGGATGACTACAACGCACACGATATCCTACTTTGCATAGGAACCGTAAAAAAGAAGGCCGATACTGATCGTATGAGATTTCAAACTCAAGAATTCTACATGAAAAGTGGCGATGAAATGGCCTCCCTTTTTTCAAAATATCCAGATGCTGTTGAAAACACAATCAAAATAGCAGAACGCTGTAAATTTGACATTCAGTTTCCAGGCCCTCTTTTACCAAGCGTTGATGTTCCGCCAGAATACAAAGATACACAAGAGTACCTTACAGCTCTTTCTTGGCAAGGACTTGAAAGACGTTACCCCGGTTACAAAGACAACATAGAACAACGAAAAGTTTTGGAAGAAAGACTTAATTATGAGTTAAGTGTAATCCTTAGAATGGGATTTGACGGTTATTATTTAATCGTTAGAGATTACATTTATTGGGCAAAAACCCATGATGTTCCGGTTGGAGCCGGAAGAGGCTCTGGCGCTGGTTCCCTTGTTGCTTATTGTGTAGACATTACAAACGTAGACCCAATATCCCATGACTTACTGTTTGAAAGATTTCTAAACCCGTCTCGTGTATCTCTTCCCGATTTTGATATTGATTTTTGCTATGAAGGCCGCCAAAGCGTCATAGATTATGTAACAGAACATTACGGAATAGACAGAGTTGGACAAATTGCAACATTTGGAACACTAAAAGCCAAAGCAGTAGTTAAAGATGTTGCAAGAGTTTTAGATATTCCTTTTGATGAATCTAACAGAATAACTAAATTTATTCTGGATGTATTACCAGATGAAGCAAAAGAAGAACACATCTCTTCTCTTTTAGAATGGTCAATAAGAACATCTCCAGAATTGCAAGAAGTTAGAGAACGAGGCGGAGTATATGAAGAGCTTTTTGACGTATCTCTTAGACTTGAAAATTTAGCACGCCATGTTTCAACTCATGCATGTGGCGTTGTAATTGGCAAAACAGCCCTCAAAGATTATGTACCACTGTATCGAGATGCAAAAACAGGAAGTATTTCCACTCAATACACAATGACATACCTTGAGCAGTGTGGCCTTGTTAAAATGGATTTTCTTGGACTTAAGACTCTCACTCTTTTAAGAAACACAGTACGTCTTATACACAAAACAAACCCATCTTTTGACTTAGAAAAAATTCCTGATGACGACAAAGAAACTTTTGCAATGCTTTCTAAAGGTGATAGCATGATGGTATTCCAACTTGAAAGTCCCGGCATGCAAAAAAATTTAAGACTTCTAGAACCAACAAGATTTGATGAGTTGGACGCAATGGTTTCATTATATAGACCAGGCCCAATGCAATATATTCCACAGTACATAGACTCAAAACAAGGCAGGCATGAAGTAGTATACCCAGACCCAGACTTAGAAGAGCTTCTCAAACCCACGTACGGTGTTATTGTTTACCAAGAACAAGTTATGCGTGTAGCCCAAATAATTGCAGGCTTCTCTCTTGCAGAGGCCGATACCTTGCGCAAAATAATGGGAAAAAAGAAAAAGAAAGAAATGCCGGCACAAAGAGAAAAATTCATAGCCGGCGCTGTTGCAATGGGAAGGGATGCACAACATGCAGCAGATATCTTTACAATGCTTGAACCTTTTGCAAGTTACGGATTCAACAAAAGCCACAGCGTGTGTTATACACTTCTTGCATACAGAACAGCATACCTCAAATGTCATTATAAAGCAGAATTCATGGCAGCAAACCTTACAAATGAAATTGGCTCAGGAGACAAATATAAAGAATATCTTGATTACGTAAAAAATATTGGCATAAAAATTCTTCCGCCAAACATTAACGACTCTGAAATGTACTTCAATGTTGTTGACGGCAAACTTGTATATGGACTTGCAGGCATAAAGAGTGTGGGAGCTACAACAGTCCAAGCAATATTAGACGAAAGACACGCAAACGGCCCTTATTTAGACTTTGTTGACTTTGTTCGTCGTAGCGACTCAAAAGTTCTGAATTCTGGAGTTCTAGAAGGTTTAATTAATGCCGGAGCATTTGATTCTTTTGGTTATAACCGTCCAACTTTAATAGCAAATTATGAAAATGCAATTAATTTTGTAAAAGAAGATAAAGAAGCTCAATTCTTTGGTCAAAATCTCTTATTTGATACATCAGAAGAACAAGGTTCTCAATTTGAGATGCAAATTACACCAGATTACGATTTCCTAGAAAAGCTAGAAATAGAAAAAACTTACTTAGGATTTTATGTTTCAGGCCATCCTTTGGACAAATTCAAAGAAGTTTGGCAATCTTGTGTACGCCTTGATCTCTCAAAACCAGAGCGCATTAGAGAAGGTATAAAATATGACTTCGTTGGCATGGTAACTGACTTTAGAGAAATTACAACCAAAACTGGATCTAAAATGGGACATGTAGTTCTTGAAGATTACAATGGAAGAATAGAAATGACAGTTTTCCCAAAACAGTGGTCT
The DNA here is from genome assembly GCA_963609725.1 of bacterium. GTDB lineage: Bacteria > Spirochaetota > Spirochaetia > Sphaerochaetales > Sphaerochaetaceae > UBA9732. Next base: position 13,212 of record CAVDLI010000023.1, read on the forward strand.
TTATGTTCAATGGGAATGGCTCTTGGCAAAGTAATTGGAGTACATGGTTCTTTTAAGACATACAATGACAAACTTGGGTTTACAGCTGACAGCGTTTTTGGAGACCCTTTGCAAATGAAACCATCAAGACCTCTTTGCGTTTGTATAGAAATTGACCAAAGCCAAGGAAACAGAGCTGCAATAAAAGAAATTCGCAAAACTTGTTCTAAACACAGAGGCACAGCAACTCTTGTTTTTATGGTGTATCCAAACACAAACGATAATGGGTCTTTAGAAGGACGACCAAGAAGAATTGTTGCTTCAACTCGTTTTAATGTTGACGGAACAAAAGAACTTATAGAAGAAATAAAAGAGTGCCAAAGTGTATATGATGTTTATTCAGAATAAAAAGAAATAGAAAGGAAGAAAGAGGTACTTGGTATGGAAATTTTCAAAAATATATGCTCTTTTATTGCTGTTTTGCTAAGCCTGTATTCTCTTCTCATTGTTATTAGAATAATCCTTTCTTGGATAGTTAATTTTAGCAAAATGAATAATTGGAGAAATGGTTATGGAAACTACTATCCTTACAGCAATAGTCCAAAAGGCTCTAGCGGGATAGAGAATATTACAAATGCCATTGGAAAAATTACAGACCCTTACCTTAATCTTTTTAGGAACATTACTTCTTTAAGGCGTTCACCTCTAGATTTTACACCCGTTATAGCCCTTATTGTTCTTAACATATTGCAAAGTCTTTTTTCTATGATAGCAAAAACAGGAAAACTCTCTATTGGAATTCTTCTTGCTCTTGCTATTGATGGGCTGTGGAGTTCTTTGTTTGCATATTTGTTTATACTTTTACTTGCTCTTCTAATTGTCCGTTATTTCATTGGGCGTAGTAATTCATACCAAGCACAAAATTGGATTAACGCAATAGACCCCATACTTGATAGTCCTGTTAAGCGCGTATATAAAATTTTCTTTAACAAGAAAGCTAATGTAGATGACCAAAAACTTATCTTGGTATCTTTCATCTTTTACTTTGTAATATTTGTATCTCTAAGGTTCGCAGTTCGCTGGCTTGTTGAGTTCTTAGTTTCGATTTGATTTTTTAGAGGTTTTCAAAAACCTCTTTACATAGGATTTTGATGTGTTTGTAGAGCTTCTTACACAAAGTGTTGGAGAACTTGTTGGCGTTGGGAAAAAAACTCTTTCTGATTATTCCAATCTTGGAATATCAACTTTCTGCGACCTAATAGAAAATGTTCCAAAAGCATATGAGGACCGCAGCCAAAGAGTTTGTATTGGAAAAAGTTCAGAAAGCACTTGGGTAAATACAATTATAAGAGTTGAAAACATAAGCACATTTGGAAGAGCAAGAAAAGATGTCAAAATAATTGTAAGAGACCAATTTAGCGGGCATAAAGCATTTCTTATGGGTTTTAACCGTCCATTTTTGCTTAAATCCATCTTTGTTGGCTCTTTTTATCATCTTTATGCTTGTATAGGAAAATATGGAACGTCATTACAAGCAGCACAATTTGAATTATCTTATGTCCCAGAATCTCAAGTGCTAGATGATACTGCGATTTCTTTAGTTCTAAATGGAGGGATACTTCCTGTTTACAGTCTTTCCGGCTCTCTTACTCAAAAAGCAATTAGACGAGATGTAAAAACTGTACTTGCAAAATATTCAAGTAAAATAGATGAAGAACTTCCTCCGTATTTGATTGATAAATATCATTTAATGCCACTAGGAAAAGCCTTTGAAGAAATTCATTTCCCGTCAAATGAAATATCTTTAAGAGAAGCTAGAAACACTTTAGCTTTTAGAGAAGTTTTTTATCTTCAACTTAATACAAAAAGAAAAATTTACAAAACCCAAAATGAAAGACTCCCAATTCCAAAACAAACCTCTTTATTTGAATCTAATTTTATAAAAGCTTTGCCTTTTTCTTTAACAAGTGATCAAATAAAAGTTTTAGATGAAATTCGTACAGACATGGCAAGCGAATACAGTATGAATAGACTACTTCAAGGAGATGTAGGCTCTGGAAAAACGCTTGTTGCGTGGATAAGTGCCTTGCATGCTATATCTCAAGGATATCAGGTTGCATTCATGGCTCCAACAGAGCTTCTAGCAAGACAACATGCACAGGTTGCAGATTCATTGTACAAGAACCTTGGTATAAGAAGTGCATACTTAGACGGTGAAGTTCACGGACGCCCCAGAGAGGCACTCTTGAAAGAACTTTCTTTGGGCAATATTGACCTTCTTATTGGCACGCACGCTCTTTTTTCAAAAAATGTTGTCTACAAAAATTTGCGTTATGTAATAATTGATGAGCAACACAGGTTTGGAGTTGAACAAAGACAGACGCTTCTTGCAAAAGGAGTAGACCCTGATGTTCTTCTTATGACAGCAACACCAATTCCTCGCACATTAGCGCTCACAGTATTTGGAAATCTTAATGTCTCTACAATCAAAACTATGCCAAAAGGACGTCTTCCAATTGTCACTTATTTAGTAGATGAAGATAGACGCAATAATATGTACAACGCTGTGGGTGTTGAGATGAAAAGACACCATCAGGCTTATTTTGTGTATCCGCGTATTGATGACAATGGCAATTCTGACCTTAGAGACGTAACAACAATGTTCGATTTTCTTTCTCATGTTAAATATCCCTCTTTCAAAGGAGCTCTTATACATAGTCGCTTATCTGATGACGAGAAAATCAATATTTTGGACCGTTTTGCACGTGGAGAATTGGATTTTCTTGTATCTACTTCTGTTGTAGAAGTTGGAATAGACGTTCCCAACGCTACCTGCATGGTCGTTGAACATTCTGAACTGTTTGGTCTGTCTGCTTTACACCAGCTCAGAGGTCGTGTTGGGCGTAGCAATTTGCAAAGTTGGTGTTTTCTTGTTTACGAAAAAACAATCTCTGAAGACGGCAAAAAAAGACTTTCAGTCCTCAAAAGAACAAATGACGGGTTTGAAATTGCAGAAGAGGACCTTAAAATTAGAGGGCCTGGAGAAATCTCCGGTTTGCGACAAAGTGGCTTCTTCCACCTTAAATATGCAAATTTAGAGACTAATATCTCTATGATGGCAACTTGTCGTGACGAAGTTGAAACTCTATTACAAAAAGACCCCGGACTTTTAGAACTTGACAATTCTGTCATAAGAAAAGTTCTTGCTTTGAGCTGTTGCCATTGAATTTTCATTGAACTTATGTAACTATTTTCTTGGGTAAAGATTTGTTGAGTGATGCAGGAGAACTGCAATGTCTATGTCTTATGAAAACGGTCTACAAATGTACTTTGTCCAAATTGGTTTGGACGAAGGCATACGTAGAGGAGAAGCCCAAACTCTTGCAAAAATTGTAAAAAGGATGAAAACTCTTGGAATTTCTATTCATGCAATTGCAACGTGCCTTAATTTAGAAGAACGCCAGGTACTGTCATTTTTGCACAAAGAAGATGATTTTCTAGAGGTTCTTGCAAATTAGTTCACAAAAGACTTTTCAGGTGTTATTCTTTAGCCATGCCCGAACAGAGCGAATTATTTACAGTAAATAAAAAACACCTAATAGGTAGACTCCTTACATCAACGGTTCCAAGAGCCAAGATAGAAAGTATTGAGCTCCCAGAAGATTTTTCTGACATCGTTGTTCTTCGTGCTTCTGATTTTGGAGAGCATAACGAAATAGATATTATGGGAGAGAAAATCCCCATTTTTGCAAAAGAAGAAGTTTCATATGAAGGAGAACCCATTCTTGCTGTCTTTGGAGAAGAACTTGAAGATGTACTCCTTTTTTGTGATGCAGTAAAAATAACTTACAACATAAGCACTTACGAGGAGAACACTTCTGAAGTTGTGGGAGAGCCTTTTAATTGGTCTTACGGAAATACTGACGACTATTTTGTGCAAGGTTCAAAAACTCTCAAAACAAAATTTAGTGTAAAAAGACACCCATGCAGTTCTTTAGGAGAACAAAAAGTCTTTGCAGTCATGGACAATGGAGTCATGAAAATTCAACTTGAATCTCAATGGCCTGTTCATGTAAGAAAAACGGTTGCAAATGTTTTAGATTTGCCTTTTGAGAAAATTCATCTAAATCTCAGCCCTTTTTATGCTCCTTTTGACCAGTTAATAATGACACCTTCACTTCTTTCTTGCATAGCAGCAAAAGCAGCACAGAAAACAGGAGAACTTGTAAGACTTTATGCTCCTTTTATTTCTTGGCAACCAAAGATGGATTTTGAGTTCAAATCAGTAGTTCTTCCAGATGGAACCTGCCCTGCAGGAAGATACAAATGTACAATTGACTTGGGAGCTTTTCCAATATTTTCAAAAGAAGTCTGCTATAACATTCTTTCAGGCATAGTCCCAGTGTACCCATTAAAGGCTTTGGATGTATCTATTACAGTAGTAAAGAGCGCAACACCTCCAGCCAATTTCTTTGGCGATTTAGGTTATGCAATGGCCCTCTCTGCAATAGAAAATCACTTTACACAAGTATCTATAGCACTTGGAGAACATCCGGGAACTTGGAAACTTGCACAGCTTAAAGAATGTGGCAAAGAAGGCTCTCCAATAAGTGAAAGCGTAAGAGTATCTTCTAATTTTGAAAACCTTTCCACAACATTTGAAGACGTTTTGAAATCTTCTTGGTACTCTAGAAAATACGCTGCAAATGCTCAAAAATCTCTTTACGTTGAAAGGATGACACCGTTTCTTAATTACAGTAGAGGAATAGGCATTGCAACAGGTGAAGGCATAATGGGATTTTCTCAACAATATAATGCACTAGCCAAATATTCTCTTGAAATGACACTTGATGAAGATAACAAAGTAATAGTCAATAGTGGTATCCAAACAGGAAAAAACATGGAACGAGTCTGGAAACAGGCCATTAAACAGCAATTAGATGTTGATGAAGATGATATCCTTTTCAAGGATATAAACGACCCTGATATAATAGATTTGGGGCCTAATTCTCTTTCTAGACGCATAGGAATTGTTACAAAATTACTTATGATAGCGTGTTCTAAACTTGCAAAGAAAAAAACATTTTCTAGACTTCCAATTACAGTAAAAGCATCTTCAGAAGCAAGTTTTGAAGACCCTTGTTATTTCAGTTCTTGTTTTGGAACTGTTGCTGTAGAGCTTCATATAGACACAGTTTCTCTTTCTCCTGTTATAGATAATATTTGGGCTCGTTTTCATGTAAATCGTGTATTTAACATGCAAAGTCTTATAAACAAAGCTAGAATTGCAATCTTTTCTGTAATAGAAGAAGTTCTTCCAAACTGGTCAGGCAACTTGAATATAGATTTGGAAGTCTCTCAAGATTCTAACGACACTCCGTCATCTGTTACTGCTGCTGTAAGGGGTCTTACAATAGCAGCTCTTGTAAACGCTGTCTCTCAAGCAATTGGACGTTACGTTAATGCAATTCCTTTAACAGAGACCGATATCCTTGCACTTGTAAAAGGTCAGGCAAAACAAAGCCAAGGCTCTGCAAAAGATCCTAGCAAAGCTGAGAACTCAGAAGAAGTTGTAGAAGAAATTATTGAAACAACCCCTCAAGGCGAACAAGGCGCACAAAATACACAAGAGCCTCAAAACAGTAAAGAAAGTAAAGAAGCTGACGGCAATAAAGATGATACAAATACAGACCAAGAGCTTGTTTCTGAGAAAAGTGAACAGCCTGAGAAAAGTGAAGAAGAAATAAAAACAGAAAACAAGGAAGAAAACATAACTGTAAAAGATTTTATAGAAGACAAAAAGGATACAGAGGATAAAAATGAAACTTAACTGTACTGTAAATGGAAACCAATTATCCATTGTCGTGAATTCTGACAAGCCTTTGAGTCAAATATTACGAGATACCGTGGATTCTTTTCCTAATAATAGCCAATGTTTTGGCGGTTATTGTGGAAATTGCGTCGTCATGGTAAATGGAAATGCAACTTTAAGTTGCCTTGTCCCCGCTTTTAGCCTTAATGGTGCAAGTATTCTTACTTTTGAGGGTTATAAGAAGACTCGTTTTTATAAGGATATTGAAAGAGCATACAACGATATTGGAAATCAACCTTGCACTCAATGTTATGCTTCTAAAACAATGTTAATAGAATCAATACTTATAAAAATGGACAAAGAAAACCAAAACAGAAAAGATATTGTAAATCTTAACAAAAGCAGAAGTTTTTCTGCATTGCAAAATCAAATAGCAGGTCATTCTTCTAGTGATATTGATATGAAAAATGCACTAGAAGGAACTTTAGTAGACCCTACCTTTTTAGCGCAAGAACTTTCAATATCAAAATGTCAATGTATAGAAATATCTCAACTTGAGAAGATAGTTAACTTGGCTTACAAATATAGGAGTAGACGCCGTGCAAGAAGGACTTAGATCTCCAACAGTTTTTAACCCCAAAACAGTTGCTGAGGCCATAGCTAACAAGCTCAAAAATGAGAATGCTCAATTTTGGGCCGGTGGTACATTTTTAATGAGCCGCAAGGGTTTTTATCCAAACTCTGCACAACAGGACATTATTTCTCTTAAATCAATTCCAGATCTCACAAGAATCTACCATTCAGATAGGTTCATAGAAGTTGGTTCTATGGTAACAGTTCAGCACCTTATAAACATGTGCGGGTATTTATTTTCAAAAGAAATTAATACAGCTCTGTTATCCATTGGAACTTCTGTTGTGCGCAGTCAAGCTACAGTTGGAGGCTCTTTGTGTACAAAAGATATGAGGTTTTCTCTTTGCTGTATACTTGCAACTCTTAATGCACAAGCTGAATTATGTATGGTTTCTAAGTCTGCATATTCTCGTTGGTTTCCAATTGAAAGACTTTATGATAGAAAAGGCTCATTCCTCTACGAAGGGGAAGCCCTTATTACAAAGATTAGAATTCCTACAGATGTAAAACAGTTTCAGGTTTTTCGCGTTTTAGGCTCGCCAATGCAAAAACCAAATGAAGCTGTTATTTTTGGCTTGCAGTATTCAATAAATCAAGCAAATATTATGCAACCTAATATGTGTTTGATTTTTCCTTCTTCTTGTTTCTATATGTCTCAAGATTTTGACAATCTTTTAGCTACTGTAAATCTTCCTTTGACTCATGACGGAATGATAAAAATATCAAAACGCCTTGTATCTGAACTCAAAGCTTCTTCTTTGGATATTACATCTTTGCAAAGAGAAAGAGCCAAAAGACTTACAGAATCTGTTCTTAACGACATGAATACTATGTTCCTTGCAGGTTAGGTGTAACGTGAGAATAACTGGCGGAAAATATTGTGGAAGAAAAGTTCAAGTCCCAACTGGAGAAATGGAAATTAGACCTGCTATGGACAGAATGCGGGAATCTCTTTTTGCTATTCTTGGACCTTTAGACGGAGCCTCGTTTTGCGACCTTTTTTCTGGCAGCGGATGCCTTGGCCTTGAAGCGGCCTCTAGAGGAGCAACTCTTGTTCATCTTGTTGAAATGGATAGAGCTAAAAAGCCGATTATGGAGAAAAATATTTCTTGGGCGCTTGGCTCTTGCAATATAAAGATTTTCATTTCCAATGTCCTGAAATTCATTCCTACTTCAAAAATTTCTTATGATATCGTGTATGCAGACCCTCCTTTCCCAATGTCTAATAAAACTCAACTTGCGTCTCTTGTTGAAAGAAGTTCTATGGTAAAACCTGGAGGACTTTTTATTATTCACTTTCCTACAGTTGAGCAAGAACAGTGGGCAGAATTTTATGGAAATCTTAAGCTTATAGATACACGCAAATATGGTCGCAATATGCTTAAATTTTACAAAGACATGAGAGAAGAAAACACGGAGGAATAACGATGGCAACTGATGTTTCGCAACGCGCTCAAGAGCTACGCGATTTACTTCTAGAATATCAAAAAGCATATTATGTTGATGGACGACCTTTGGTATCGGACTTAGAATATGACAGGTTGTTTGAAAAATTGGTCAATCTGGAAAAAGAATATCCCTCCCTCAAGACACCTGATTCGCCAACCCAAAGAGTTGGAAGTGATTTAACGGCAGAGTTTCCTGAAGTAGCACAT
>CAVDLI010000024.1:0-1111 GCA_963609725.1 bacterium
GGAGAATATGGGCTTTCTTCAAGAATTTTGTATAAAAAGTTTGGCTCTTTCTTGACATTTTGCGCTGTAAATGACCCCGGCAAAGTGGGTCTTCCATCTCCTGCAAAAATGCGCACATTATACAAAGCAAATGAAGTTTCAACTTACACAAAAATATATGGCATTGTTGGAAATCCTGTAAATCATAGTTTTTCACCAGAGCTTCATAATAAAGGATTTCAAGAAATAAAATTAGATGCCATTTATGTGCCTTTTAATGTTGATGATGTGCGCGCTTTCTTCATTTTGGCAGATTTACTTAACATAAGTGGTTTTTCAGTAACTATTCCACACAAGATGGCAGTAATCCCATACTTAGCAAAAATTCCACGCGAAGTAAGACAAATTGGCGCTTGCAATACAGTTATAAGAGAAAACGGCAGCTGGAGCGGAAGCAATACCGATTATTATGGTTTTTTATCTCTTATATCAAAACCACAATCGCAAAAACAAATAAAAAAAGCCTTGGTAATTGGTGCAGGTGGTGCAGCTAGAGCTGTTGTCTGGGCTTTACGAAACAAAGGCATACAAGTGAGAATTCTCAACAGGTCTCTAGAAAATGCAAAAAAGCTTGCACTTGAAACTGGAAGCTCTTATGACAGTTTAGAAAATGCAAATAAATATAGTTTCACAAGCGACCTTATAGTTCAATCTTCATCATTAGGCATGGATGAACCATCTATAGATGCAGCCCCATCTTTACAATTTAATGGAAGTGAAATTGTATGCGACTTAGTATACCGCCCGCACGATACAGCTTTTCTAAAAAGAGCATCACTTGCAGGATGTGCAATTATCCACGGCTTAGACATGCTCTTAGAGCAAGGCAAAGTCCAATTCAAGCTCTTCACTGGGTTTGAGTATCCAAGTGAACATTAAATTTAGTATTGAGGTTGTGCAAAACAAGCTTTGTGAAGATTAAATTTGAATTTGCAAGACAAAAAACATTTCCTGGAAACAGCCATAATGGCTTAAAGAATAGTAGCAAAACTATGTTGCTTGACATCTAATATTTCATTAGAATTTTACAAAAATTTAGCGATTTTTTTAACTAAATTCAGTTTGTTTTTTG
>CAVDLI010000024.1:1121-21286 GCA_963609725.1 bacterium
TACAAAAATTTAGTTAATCCAACAATTGGAGGATAATATGAAAAAACTCATAACTATTATTGCAGTTTTTTGTATCGCATGTTTGGCAATCTTTGCCGGTGGAGCCAAAGAAAGCACAAAAGAAGAGGAGCAGATTGCCTCTTTCTCCCCTATCTCTGAAAAAGTTACTATAAAAGCATGGTACACATTTGGAAACACAAATGAAAAGAATTTTCTTAAAGCAATTTCAGACTTCAATGCAAGCCAAGAATATGTGACTATTGAAGCCACACAGCAAACATGGAATGAAATTGATGCAAAGATTATGGCTGCACTAGCTGCGGGAAACCCTCCAGATATTATCTTTTGTTCTGATGCAGCAACAACAAATAACTATGTTGACATGGAAGTTGCAGTAGATCTTCTTCCTTATATCAACGATTCTACAATTGGTATTAAGGATTTTGACGATTACAATGCTCAAGTAATGCAAGAAGCACAGCAGTGGGATGGCCACATGTATATGTTCCCAATTTCTAGAACTGCTGAAGTCATGTACTATAACGCAGACTTTTTTGCAGAAAACAATCTTACAGTACCTTCCACATGGGATGAACTTGAAGCACTTTGTGCAAAAATCACAAAAATTACAGGCAAAGAAGCAATGGGCTCAGATTACCTTGATGAAAACTATGTTGATATGGTAACCCAACTTGGTGGTCAATTTGTTGATTACGCAAATAAAACAGCTTGTTTTGATTCTGAAGAATCCAAGAAGGCTTTAACATACTTCAAGAACCTTGAGCAAAAAGGATATCTTAGACTAAAAGGAGATGATAGTTCTCTATCCACCCCATTTGCTGCAGGCCTTATTCAAATTGTCATGGGAACTTCTGCAAATTATTCAAAATTTGCAAAAACATATGGTGCATCTTTCAACATTGGAGCAGCACAAATCCCAACAATACAAGGGACAAAGACTGACTACGTAACAATGTGGGGAGTAAATGCTGTAGTTCTCAAATCAAATAATCTTCGTCAGCAAGCAGCTTATGAGTTCCTTAAATTCTGGACACAGGCCTCATATCAAGCACAATGGGCAATAGGTTATGAAGCAATGCCAGTACGCTCGTCTGCAATTGATTCTACAGAATATCAAGAATACCTTAAGAGCGCTCCTTCTGTAACAGTTCTTGTAGAAGAATATTCACGTCTTGGATATCAACCAGCAGCCACTGGTGCAAAGAAAGTAAACAATGCAATAGTTTCTTGTATAGATGAAATCCTTCTTGGAACACTTTCCATTGATGATGCAATTGCAACATACAAAGCAGATGCAGATGCAGCTTTGAAAGAATAACAAAAAAACTATGAGGCTGTAACAAGTTTTCAACAAGACGTTACAGCCTCTTTTTTAATGAGGCTTGCTATGGAAATTAGGTTAGAAAACCTTGTAAAAGAATTCAACGAAACTACAGCTGTAAACAACGTAAATATAACATTCAAAGAGGGATGTCTTACAGCTCTTCTTGGTCCATCTGGATGCGGTAAATCTACAATACTTAATATGATAGCTGGAATTTTACCACCCACAAGTGGGCATATTTATTTTGGACAAGAAGACATAACAAGAGTTCCAATGGAAAAAAGAGGTGTTGGACTTGTCTTCCAGAACTATTCTCTTTATCCACACATGACTGTAAAACAAAATATCTGTTTTCCTTTAGAAAGTAGGAAGAAAGAACTCACAAAAACAATGAGAGAACAAAAAGCTCTTGAGTTAGCTAGACTTGTGAAAGTAGATGATTTGTTAGACAGACGCCCGGCTCAGTTGTCTGGAGGGCAACAACAAAGAGTTGCAATTGCACGAGCATTGGCAAAAGAACCAAGAATATTGCTTCTAGATGAGCCTTTATCCAACCTTGACGCAAGATTAAGGCTGGAAATGAGAGAAGAAATTCGCAGAATTCAGCAACAAACAAAAGTTACTACTGTTTTTGTAACTCATGACCAAGAAGAAGCCTTGTCTATATCTGATGATATTGTACTTATGAAAAATGGAGTTGTTCAACAACAGTCAAAACCTCAAGATTTATACGACAATCCAGTAAACAAATTTACTACATCGTTTTTGGGAATACCCCCAATTTGTATAATAGATGGTTTTTATGAATCCGGTCTTTTTGTCAGTGGCACAGAGCAAATAAGATGGGACAGAATGCCAAAATTAGAAGAAGCATCTAAAATATCATTAGGAATAAGAGCAGAATCTTTGCGAATTGCAAATGAAAATGAAAAACCAGATTTGACAGCTGTAATAAAGGGAAAATATGTCATTGGTAAAGATGCTTTAGCTGTTATTCAAATAAATGGGCAAAATGTCAGATTTTATCTAACAGACAATGCTGTTGACATGGAAATTGGAGAGTCTGTTTCGCTTAAATTTAAGAAAAAAGGCGTATTCCTTTTTGATACAAATACAGAACAGCGCATATATGAGGCATAAATTCAATATGAAAAAAAGAAAACAAACCAATGCCATAATTACGCCACGAACCTTTTGGGAACCTTTCTTATACATGGCTCCTTTCTTGCTTATTTGTCTTACATTTGTTGTATGGCCAATAATTAATGTATTTTTTTCCAGTTTCTGCGAAGGTTATAATTTTATAAAAGGAAGTTACAAGTCTCTTGGTTTTGAGAATTATAAAAACTTGTTTTCAGACAGATACTTTTTATCATCTCTTAAGAACACATTGATTTATGTATTTACGACAGTACCAATAGCAACAGTTCTAGCACTCATTTTTTCTGTATTGTTAAACAGAAAAATAAAATTATCGGGATTATTTCAGACTGCATATTTTTTACCAATGATAACATCCAGCATTGCCATAGGCCTTGTTTGGAAGTATATGTTCAATTCTGATTATGGCCTAATAAACAGCTTTATGAACTTACTTGGAATGCAAGGCTTAAAATGGCTTAGACTTCCTCAAGATGCAATGAAAGCTTTATGCCTGTTTGGAATATGGAAATCATTGCCAACATCAATAATAATGATTCTTTCAGGACTTCAATCCATAGATGAAAGGTACTACATTGCAGCCAGGCTTGATGGAGCAAGTCCAACTAAACAGTTCTTTAGAGTAACACTACCTCTTTTATCTCCTACTTTAGCACTTGTTCTTACAACAAGAGTTATAAGCGCATCAAAAGTTTTTAATGAAGTTTTTATATTGTGGAACAGTGAACCTGGACCTGCAAGGTCTTTATACACTGTTGTTTTTTATATTTATGAGGCTTTCTTTACTAACTGGAAAATTGGGCTTGCATCTGCAGCTGCGCTTGTTCTTTTTTTCATAGTATTCGTTCTTACACTAATACAACTTTTCGTACAGCGTAAACTAGTGTTCTACAAATAGGCAAAACAATGAAAAAAAATAAAGAAAAACAAATAAAAACAAAACAAGATGTAATTAAAGATGTAGCAACTTATGTCATATTAACTATAGGGGCTGCCTTTATGATACTTCCTTTTGTGTGGATGATTCTCTCATCTCTCAAGACAATGCCGGAAATAATGGCAATCCCTCCTAAGTGGCTACCAAGTGTTTTTCAGTTCTCAAATTATGTAGAAGCAATGAAGGCGGCACCCTTTGCAAGATACTTTTTAAATTCTGTAATTGTCACAGTTTGTGCTGTATCACTACAAACATTTATTTCAATAATGATGGCATATGCAACTTCAAGATTTGAATTTCCAGGAAGAAATTTAATATTTACATTTTTTCTTGGAATGATGATGGTTCCATATGAAATGCTTCTTATCACAAATTATGTAACAATGACAAAATTACATTGGCTTGACACATATTTTGCTTTAATAATTCCTAATGCTGCAAGTGTTTACTACACATATATTTTAAGAAATAATTTCTTGCGTATTCCAGATTCTTACTATTGGTCTGCAAAATTAGATGGTGCAAACAGCTGGAAATATCTTTGGAGAGTTATGGTTCCAATGAGTAAGTCTGCAATATCAACCATTGTACTTCTTAATGCAATAGGCGAATGGAATTCGTTCATGTGGCCAATGATTGTAACAAATACTGATAATCTTAGAACCTTACAAGTGGGTCTTTATACATTCAACAATGATACACAATCAAGATATGATCTTCTTATGGCTGCTGCAACAATCATCATTCTTCCTCTTATGATATTATTCATATTTGCAAGAAAGAGAATAATCTCTGCATTTTCAAATGGTGGCATAAAAGGCTAAATTCAAAATAAGGCTTTTGCCTTGCAAATTTGTCTAGCGTCTTCAAAACTAATAAGCTTTGTTCTAGAGCCTATTTGTGTAATCTGCAGTGATGATGCAGCACTTGCCATGTAAAGAGAAGTCTGTAAATCCATATTTTTGCAAAGACAAGCAAGGAAAGCTCCGTTGAAAGTATCACCTGCGCCAGTTGTATCAACTACATTTGTTTTGAAAGCTGGAACTTGGAAACTAAAATCTTTTGTAAAAACTTCAGCTCCACGACTTCCTTCTGTGACAACGACAATTTCAGGGCCCATATTAAGTAAACGATGTGCGCATTCAAAAATACTTGAACCGTCTACATAAGAAAATAAGCCTTCTTCATTTGGGAAAACAATATTTGCAAAAGAAAGAAGAGTTGAAACTTGCTCTTTACTTGTTTGTGATTGCAGTCTTTCCAAATCAAGAGAAACATAGCACCCTAATGCTTTAGCACGCTTAGCAATAGGAATTGAAAGACTCATGTGATTGCCTGTCATGTGAACTATTGACGCATTTTGCAAATCTAAGTCAGAAACTTCTGACTCAAGGGGGTAAATTGCATTTCCAAAACATAGTATCATGCGTTTTTCACCATCAGGAGAGATGCAATTAGTAGTAAAATAAGTATCTTCACCTTCTCTTATAACTGTTCCAGAAAGATCTATCCCTCTTTTTCTTAAATCATCAAGTGTGATTTGACCAAAAGCATCATCTCCAGTGCATAGTATTCCATGACATTTTGCACCAAAAGCACTGGCAGAAGAAAGAAGATTTGCAACCATTCCGCCTGGGAATTTACCAATTATTTTTCCAGAGCTTTTTTGCCCGCTTTGTGGGAAATTCTTAACAGCGACCATTATGTCAATATCGGCATCGCCTATTCCCAATATGTCAAACTTTCTATCTTTCTCTAATTTCATTTACCTTGTCCATATAGAGCTTAAGCCTCTTCTCATTGATAGGATTTGAGAGACTTCCGTCCTTAATCCAAGAGCCCACACAAACCCCGTCATATTCAGTAAGAATATCTTTGACATTATCAGCGTTTGAACCGCCACCACATATAATTGGGATATTAGAAAATTTTGATTTAACTCGTCTTACATAATCCAAAGTTTGTTCAAGCGTTTTTCCACAAAGAAAGAGACCGTCTGCAAAAGCCCCTTTTACAGCATCATAAGCTGCCGTTTCAAGAGAAGTTTGACAAATTGGAACAGAATGAGGCTCATAAATATCAGCATAAACAGGAATACGAGAGCCCAAAAGTTTGCGCGTGTGTTGAATTTCAACACACTGTCCCTGAATTATGCCGGCTGTTGTCATTTCTGCACCGCAAAACAAATGCTCAATTCGTACAAAATCAGCATTGACAGCATCTGCAACCATTACAGACATGGGACCATCCCAACAGACAAGTATTCCAAGAATTAAATTAGGAAATTCATGCTTTATATCACAAGAAAGCCTTGTCATATATGAACATGCTTGCATTTGAGCATTTTGTTTAACAGGACCATCATGAAAATTTTGAAGAATAACACCATCAACATTGTTTCTTTCAAGAATTCTAATCTCTTCAAGAAGTTGATTAGAAATATCATCAATAGACATAATATTCTTAAATGAACCTGGCAATGCTTGAGGTTGAGCCATTGCTATTACACTCTTATTCCCTGGAAAAACACTCATAAAGAGCCTCCTTTTTGTCCTTCTTTTTCTACTTCTTTAATATATTGGCGTGATATATTTCCTAATTCAGAAGGATTTACAATGCCATACTCTGTTATAAAAGATGTTATGTATTTTGGTTCAACCTTAACAAGACCAACACATTCTATTTTTATAGATTTCACAAGCTCTTCTTCTAGTTGGAGTCCAAAAAACTTTCCGGCAGACCCAATATGCTCGGCCTTAATAAAGCCGTCAAATCCTTTTGGGTCAAGCTTAATCATTGCAGAAGGCACGTACAATGGCTTGTCAAAAATGCTACACAAAAGCCCAACTAGGTCAGAGCCCGCTGTATTAAATACAGTGCCATTTGGATAAAGTGTTTCAGCTCCTATAAAACAAGCATCTACCATTGGAATGAACTTAGACATTGAGACATCTGGAATATAATGCATTTTATGTCCCATAGAGACACCATTTCTTAAAAATTGATGCCCTCCGTCTAAAATTCTGCTTTCAGGAACATAAACATCAAGAACAAGATTATGTTGTATTGCCGTTTCCATCATAAGATTGACAGTACTTGAATAATCAAACACAAGAATACTCTTTACGTTTTTAAGAATTTCCCATGCATAAAGCCCAATCTTCTTTATGCGGTTTTCAGAGTCAAGAAGATAACTGTTGTATGCGTCTTTTAATTTTTCACAAAGTACTTCAACATCATTTTGGCAATCATCAAGAAATCCTGTCATTATTTTAATTCCAGTTATTATTGCATAACTTGATTTGCCTCTTTTTTCTATATAGTAATCATTTACAAGTTTTATTTTTCTCTTAAGCTCATTCGCACTAAGGTCCTTCAAATCTGTATTTGAAGCTATATCTTGATAGATAAGACCTATTGATTTTATGTTATTTGCAGCGCCCAACGCTTTTCCGTTATACATGTCCTCAAACAGTTTCTTTCCGTTCTCAGACAACATAGACAAAATCTCAAGCTCAATATTTGTGTAATTTGCACAATTGGTATTACTAGTTGTCATTTTGATGAAATCCTTATTTTGATGCAGTTCCCTTTATTTTGAGTAATTTACATAACTGCTTTGCATTCTCACTTACATTGTCACTCATTTGAATAGAAAAATCACAAATATTTTCATTTCTATATTCTGCATCAAGACTAAGAATTCTTAAAACTTTTTCTTTATCTGGGCATTTTTTGAGGAGAATATTTCTAATAACAGCAGATCTATTCATTGAAGTAAAAACAATAGCGGAATTCTTAGGATAAACGCTTTTTAACGTAATAGCGCCACATATATCTACTGGAATTACAGCAACTTTTTTATTCTTCACAATTTCGTCTATTGCAGAAAAGGAAGCACCATAATACTGACCCCCATATACAGTATATTCAAGGAATTTGCCTTCATCTGCACCCATCTCAAATTCATTTCTACTTATAAAATGGTACTCATTACCTTCATCTGGTCTTCTTGCTCTTGTTGTACTTGTAATTGGTCTAAGAAAATTCTCGTTTTTCAAAAGCTCTTTTACAAGTTCTCCTTTTCCACTTCCTGAAGGACCAACAAGACACAAAACGCCACCTTTTGAGACATTAAACTCAGGAGTCCTATGAATATTTATTTGGTCAACAAGTTTTAGAAATCCATCATAACTGTTAACAGACAAAAGACCTGTTAGATGATTATTCCACGGCCTTCTAAATAAAACAGGATATGTTGCACACGAACCCAATATATTGTGCGCTCCATCATCAAGAAGAATATCAAGAGAAAGCAAATCTTTTCTTGCACCAATCATTATGTTTCTTTCTGGAACCATGGGAAAATCTTCAGCAAGTCTTTTTGCTCTTGCTGTCATACAATTTTTTCCTACAGCTGTTACAAAAATAACATCGCCCCGCTTTGTTAATTCTTTTATAAATTCCTTAGCTCCAGGAATAATTGGCTGATTTGCAACAAAATCTTCTTTTGAAAAATAGGCTATCCTCTCATCTAATAATGAATTATTTCCTGAAGAACCCCACCCATTAATATCATATATATTCAAAGGGAGATAGTCTTTGTCTCTGCAAAGTAAATCTATAGCATGTTGATTGCAAAGATATAAAACATCATCAACATCAACACCAATTCTGAGTTTTCCGTTTGTCATTCTCTCTTACGCTCCAAGCTTTATGACTCTCCAAACCTCTATCACTCCCCAAGGTCTATTATCTCCAAATCTATTGTTCCCAAATTTTAGATGTTTTTGCAAAAACCTCTTTATTACACTTTATTACACTCTGGGTTTTCTTAATCTACTTTTCTTAATCTATTTATTACTCTTTAAGCCTTCTTACTATTCAGGTCGTATTACTCTATATTCGTATCACTCTTTATTCGTATTACTCTTTATAGTGTATTACTCTTCAACATCAAGAAGCTCATCCAAGACTCTGCCGTCTGCGGAAACAAGATCAAACCCTAGTAATTTTGCAATAGTAGGAGCTTCATCTACAATATTACAATTTGAAATTCTTGCACCTTTCTTTGCGCCAGGCCCGCTTATGATAAATGCCGGTTTAGGACCCGTCTCTGGCATATGACCATGCGTTGCACAAGCATATTTGTAGTTACTGTTATCAAATTTTGCTTCTACAACAGGACCTGTACACTTTGAAGTAAAAGCAAAACCATCACAGCCTTCTATCATAAAAGAGAAATCTCCAACATTATGGTACCGGTTATCCATATCCTGTGCTGTTAATATTTCCTTAAATCCAACATTCTCTTCTTTTTGGTAAGTCTCAAGTATTCTCTTCACTTTCTCACATAATTTCTTGTCATTCTTATCTTTCAAATAAACAAAAGTACTATGAGCAGCACTATGAAAGAAAGCATCATAATCTTTTACAGTCCCATCATCATTCAAACGAACAAGACCATCACGTACAAATAAAACATTTGGGCTACAAACGTGGTCAGACGGAGTTTGCCCATGATCTGAAGTTATAACGAATGTAGTATCTTCATAAAGACCCTGTTTTTTAAGCTCATCAACTATAGCGCCAAACATTAAATCCTGAACCAAATAAGCTTGAGAATAAACTTTATTCCCATAAACACCATCTGCATGACGCATATGATCCACCATTGAAAGATGATGAAAAATCACTTCCGGTTGCCATTTTCTTATTGCTTCAAGAGCGGCACCATGAGCAAGAAGATGAAAATAAGGAGAAGCAAGACCCTTTAGATTTGCTCCATATCTTGGCCATATTAAATCAAGAAGCTCTTTTGTACTGCCATAATCCAAAAAAGCTTTGTACATTGACTCAAGCGTTCCCTCTGGCGTCCAAATTTCATTTAACAGATAATCACAATCCATAAATCCTGTTACAGGCCAGCTTATGCAACAAGTTGTGTATCCATTTTGTTTTGCTTTTGTAACAACATTTTCAACATCGCTGTCAAAAGCCCTTATATCAAAATACCAAGGCCCATGCTCTAGCCCCGGAATAAAACGCTCGTTGTTTACTATGTGGTGTCTTTTAGGATAAACACCAGTAATCATTGATGCATGACAAGTATAAGTCAATGAGGGATATACAGTTATAACATCTGTAGCTATTGCAGCATCTTTTAACACTGGCCCAAGATTTGGCAACGTTTTCATAAACTCTATATCCTCAGAAATCATTGCATCTATAGAAAGAACATAAAGGCGCCTTTTTTGCATAAGCCCTCCAATATAAGCCGATAATGTTGAGTATTCTACTTCTTAAAATGTGTCTTTTCAATGCATATTTGGCTTGTTTTAAGCTGTGGTTATTTAAGCCCCCATCTAATCAAAAAACATTACTTTTTGTGTATAACGTAAAAATGCAAAAATAAATTTACAATTTACAAGTTACAAATTACACAAGTGCAAAATGTTCCATTGCCTTGCAAACACCATGTTGCTCCACTGTTAATGTCACCCAAGAAGAAACTTCTTTAACTTCATTGGGAGAATCTCCCATTGCAATACCAACATCTACACACTTGAGCATTTCTATATCGTTTTGGCTATCTCCAATCGCATAACTTTTAAGATCTTTGTATTCAAGTAGAGTCTTTACTTTTTGTATTGCTATTGCTTTGTTTACACCTTTTAGCCTCGTTTGTCCGCTTGTTTTTGTATATTCAATCAAATCAGAATGAATTTCAATTTTTTCTCGAACAGAACCAAGTGCAGAAACATTTGGATATTCAATATCCAATGATGAGATTTCAACGAGCCTGCCATTACGATACAAATCTGTTTTTGAATGAACAATACCGGTTTCAAGAGTTGTAGGCTCCATTTGCTCAGTACGTAGAACCTCATCTATACCTAAAATTAGAGCAGGAATATTTGAATCTATCATTGCTCCAACTGTATCAAGCAACATATTCTGTGGAATAAACTCATTTTGTAATACTTCATCTTTGACAATGATAATTGCACCCATGCAAGCAATTATTCCATCAAAACCAAGTTGCAAAATATCTTGTGATATATCTTTTGGAGATCTCCCTGTACAAAGAAAGGTTACATGCCCCCTCTTATGAAGTTTTTGAAAACATTTTTTTATGTCATCAGTAATAGTATCTTCATATCTACACAGAGTACCATCAATATCAAAAAAAATAATTGCTCTATCTTTACTATCCAATGCTTGAATAAGAACTCCCCCAATCAACAACAATCATGACTTAAGAATAGACTTAATCTTGTTCTCCATACAAAGAGTTTCATATGCATCAAGTTTACCAAAACAATATCTAAGCACTGCTTCTCCATATCCTGGAACTTGCTTCATAAGACCATGCTTTATAGCATAAGCTCGACCTCTTTGGTTTCCAGTATTTGGCAATGCAAATCCACAAGAACGTTCATCGCAAGTCCAAGAGAACCAACGCAACCCATTATTCAAAATACTAGTATCAAACCCTACATAACAAGCAGTGTTGTCAGGTCTAACTTGCATTGCATGTGCCCAACCTTTTTCATCAGCTTTATAGTGCATAATTGAACATAATTCCGGATTGTAACACTGGGAGTCAAAATCAATGACATCTGCAAGAGTTGGGTTCTTTTGGAGTTTGCTTGTATAATCATCAAGTTTCTTTATCTCATCTTCATTGAGCATATCACTAAAATCTTCACGACAAACTTCAATGTGCTTATTATCCTTTGGTGCACTATATATTAACTTAGAACCATTGATAGGCATCCAGTTAATATGCGCCATATACATATAATTAAAGACTGTAGCTCGTAGATTTTTTATGCGCCCTGTCATTTCAAGAACCTTTGAGTTTTCATACAAACGAAGTTCAGGGCTAAAAATATATCCTGTGTCAATTGAAAGCTTGTAGCTATAATCTCCTCCAACTGCAATATAACGCCCTCTATTATCTTCTCCTATTTCCATATATACATTTCTGTATTTAGCATGTGGAAGTTCTCCGTGCATTGGATGATCGTCTTCTTCTGAAGGATTTCCCATAGCAGTAAGTCCACAATGAATTAGAAATCCTCCATAACTAAAATTAAAAATATCATCAGTGGCCTCTGGACTCTCATACATTGACTTCATTGTCATGTTCTCTCCGTCAATGAATAGTCTCCAAACTTGTTGTCCTTGATAAGGCAAAACAATACAAGAAACAGGACCATTGCTAAATTCTATTGCCTCTATACCAGTCTCATATTTGAAAACTTGCGCAGTAAATGGAGTTCCATCAAGTATTGAGTGCTTAACTTCATCAAACATAACAGGTTTTAATAAAAATCTTTCTGCCACAGTCATTTCTCCTAATAAAATTTCTAACAAATTTCTAATAATTTGGCGTAGCAATTACTATCACTACGCCAAGTCTAATAATCCAATCTCTAAAGGCTTTTGAAAAACCTCTCTATTTTTAATTTACAAAATAATTCCAAAAGCTGCGAAAAGTACTGCTGAAATAATCCAACATACAATTGTAATCTTGTACTGAGAGAACGTTTGATCCATAAGATCAATACCACCACATGCAGCACAAGCAAGCATTCCACCATCAGATGAGAATGCAGTCTGATACCCCCAAAGACCCGCAGAAATTAAAGCAGCAATAGACAAAGGAACATTTGCTCCAACATTAACAGCAACACCAACAACTATTGGCATTGCTATCAAATACAAAGTGTAATTGAAAGTCACAAGCATCTCTGTGAGAGAGAATGCAATAAAAATGATAAGAGGCAAGAATGTTGGAGATACAAGCTGGCTTACAACATCAACGACGTATTCAACAAATCCAAGATCTGCTAGTCCATTACAAATAACAAGACCACACGTACACATAGTACACATAACAGACATGGAAGAAAGACCTTCTGTAATAACATCTGCCGCATCTATTGGAGCAAAAACGCCTGTAATAATATAGTAAACAAATGATGTAATAAGACCCCAAGTTAAACCATAAGTCATATCCCAGTCAAACAAATATCCAAAAATAAGTATTGCAACAACAGGAACAATAAAGTGAGTCAAATTAACTTTAGCTCTAGGTTCAGGAGCTGCCTCTGGAACAGGTGGTTCTTGTAGAACTCCATCAATGTAACGTGGTTTTGCTTCCGGCACAACAGACCCACCACATGCAACACGATCATAAGCATTCTTCATTTTACCAAAAGGTTTAACAACACCACCAATAATCAGCCAACACATAACCAAACAGACAATTGGGAAGAAACAGAATGGAAGACATTTAGTAAAGAAGTACATCAAACCTGTTTGGTCTCCAACAATATCCAATTTCCACATGTCAATAACAGCGCCAATGTAAATACACCATGCGCCAATTGGTAACAGTGTTGAAAGATTGGCAGAACTTGCTCTTAAAACATAAGCTGTCATTTCTCTTGGGACCTTAAACTCATCAGTTAAAGGTGTAATGCAGTTTCCAACAACCAAAGTGCTAGTATAATCGTCAACAGCCAAAGGGATACACAATAAAGAGGCCATAAATAAAGCAATCTTACTGCTCTTAGCTTTTTTAGATATCCAACGAGCAAAATATGTTCCTGATCCACTAAGCTTAAAAAGAACTGTAACCATGCCACCAAGCATGAACAAGAAAAGAACCCAGAATCCGTCAGGGTCTGTCACGTTTGCAGTAATAGAATCTACAAAACCACCTACAAACCCACTGCGGTATTTAATAAATACAGTTAGTATTGCAGTTAAAACAAAACCTTCAACAATCCTACTTGTTAAAACAATAAAAACAAAAATTGCTGCCGGTGGAATCAAAGTCCAAATTCTATAATTTTCACCCTCTCCTAAAACAGGGCAAAACAATCCTATCACCAAAAAGCATAATGCAAGAAATGAATATGCTATTATATTTTTTATCTTTGTATTCGTCATTTTTTTTGATGACATGCTATTTTCCTCCTTTTTTCACTGCAAGTTAGCCTTGCTTTAATCCAACATTTTCAAGGGCCTGTCTAATTGCTCTAATAGCACGTTGATTAAATAAGATAGGTTCTGTTCTATACTCATCAAAGAGTTCAACAGAGCAATACCCGTTGTACCCATAGGAATCTAACATTGAGAGAACCTCTTCAACAGGAAGCTCCCCATCTCCAAGAATTAAGTGATCTTCAACATCTTTCTTGCAGTCAACGAGATGAACATGAACTAAATCTTTTCCAAGTCTTTCAAAATAATTTGAAGAAGGCTCTCCCACTGTAAGAGGTGCTGCCAAATCCAACATAGCTTTAACTTTTGGGCTGTCAATCTCTTTTAATGCTCTAACGACATCATCGGATCTAATAAGAATATTGCCTTCCCAAGGAGTAACTGTTTCAAGAATCATTGTTACACCGTCAATAGATTCAGAGTAAGAAGCCAGTTCTTTCATATATTTAATAAACTGCGCCCAGTCTGCATCTGTACTGTACTCATAGCTACACTGCAATGCAGCCATAACCATATAAGGACAGTGAATAGCCTTACAAAGATCTATACATTGGCGGAAATATTCCATACTCTCAGCAATCCATCTTTCATCTCTCCACAGCAAACATGCCATGTCAGGCTCAAAAGATACTATTGGAAGATTGTATTTTGCAGAGAGTCTGTTGATTTTCTCAATATCTTCAGGGCGCATATCGGGGGCGTAAGCATGAGGCCTCCCACCCCAAATCTCAATACCATCATAACCGAACTTATGAGCCACTTCAAAACTCTTTTCAATTGGCCATCTGTGAAGACTATTTGTAAAAAAAGAAATTTTCATTTTTCCTCCTCTCATTCAATTAAAAACTTTCAAGACTTCTTCCATTTCATTCAAAGTAAGATATTTCCCAATTACTCCATCTTCTCCGGGCTTTTGCACAAGATAAGCGCAATATTTGTTGGAGTATTCGAGAGCTTCTTGTACTGACATATTCCAAATAAGACATTGGACAAAAACAGCTAAGAAAGCATCACCAGCACCACTTTCATCTACAAGCTTGACCTTAATACCTTGTACATAGCCCTGCCCTCTTTCTCCGTAATGGACTGCACCATCACCACCAAGAGTTATTAAAACATTCTTTACTTTGTATTTATCACACAGTCTCTTTGCAGCTTCTTTCCAGTCGCTTATTTCTTCTTTTTTGACACCAAGAAGCATTAACGCTTCAACCTCATTGACTGCCATTGTGTCTACAAAAGGCATTTCGATGACATCTGAAACATTGTCAAATGGACTGGGATTGATAAACACTTTCATTCCCAGCTCACAGCCAACCTTGGCACTCTCATATGCCACACCAAGAGGAATCTCAAAACCTGTAATCATATATTCTGCACCAGAAAGTTCTCTTATATGAGGAATTGCCTCTTCAATTGTTAAGTCCGATTCTGGCGAATCAAAATTAAATATTAAGTTCTCACCATTCTCTGCTATTAAAATAAGCCCTAAACTTGTTTTAATACCTTCCTGTAACCAAAAATGTTCCAAATGAACTCCTGAATCTTGCATCCATTGTTCATTCAATTCACCGCCATCATCTTTTCCAGCTTTTCCAACATAAGAAACGTCACCGCCAAGACGGCCAATAACTATTGCACAATTAACACCTTTGCCAGAGTCCTTACAATAATGCAAGTTAGTTGGTATTGCAGTTTCTCCTTTACGAGGAATACGAATCACATTACAACACTGTCCTATTCCGTTACCATTGATACATACAACTTTTGGTATATGTCCCATACTTGCCTCAACTTAATATCTCTTAACAATGCCAAATTCTTTGACCATATCGTCAAACTTTCTTAACTCTTCTTCTGGGATATAAAGCATATGATCAGGATGTCTCGTCCCTTGAACGTTAATACAAGCTGTATATTTCATAGCGTAAATGTATGCAGCAGAATCAGGAAACTGTTGCATGAAAGTACGAAGCTTTAACACAATACGTTGGGCCTGCCAAGCCTTTTCATACTCTCCAGCTTTGAAGTAATCATAAATATCTTTCATTTGATCCAAAAATGGTACGCTCATAAAGCTTACTGATGCAGAAGCTCCCATTGCCATATGAGTGAAAAGAGTTGCATCGGAGCCAGAAATAATACTGAAATCTTCTTTTAGGTCATCTAAAGCATCAATACATTTATTCAAATGTATAATGTCACGAGTTGCATCCTTATAACCTCTTAAATTAGGATACTCATGAGCAAGTCTCCCAAGCATTTCAGGAGTAAGTAATTCATTCATCTCACGGCAATTAAAGGCTATCATTGGAATGTTTGGAGCTTTTTCCAATTGAGCACTCATATATTGATGAGCAGCTTCTTGAGTAAGTTGATAATACGGGGGCAAGGATATAGACATTGCCTTAACATCCAACTTTTTATATTCATCAACTAGCCACAAAGCATCTCTTAGACAATTTGCCAAAACAACCGCAACAATCAAACAATCAGTTCCTTTTACTGCATCTTGTGCACATTTGACAACTTCAAGACGCTCTTCTAAAGATAGGGAATATGTTTCGTCTCCAAATCCATTAACAAATAAACCACTAGCACCTCTAGTTGCTAAATTTTTGAATATAGCGTGTGTAACTTCAAAATCTATAGAGCCATCTTTATGATAAGAAATCATTGGCTCAGAAATAATTCCATTAAAATATTTTGCCATATTAAACTCCTATTTTTATTAAAATCACGTACTTTGCATGTATTTGTGTATTCAGAACTCAAAAGAGAAGATCTTCTTTTCCCAAAGACTTAAAGATAGAAGGGATTTTTTCTTTCCATGGATAGTGTTCAAGAGACCCTTGTTTTGTAACAGTGTATGCAGCATAAACATTAGCCCATAGCATAGCTTCTTTAAGAGTTCTTCCTTCATTCATGCAATATGTTATTGCGCCTAAAAAGCCATCCCCAGCTCCTGTTTCATCTACCATTTCAACTTTAACACCAGGACAAATGAAAGCCTCTTTAGATGTAACTGCAGCAGAACCCTTACCTCCAAGAGTCATAACAATATTGGGACATTCATATTTTTCAATAAGCAAACGTCCCAATTTCTCCCAACCAAGATTTTCTTCTGGATCAATATCTAGTAGCTCGTAAGACTCCCCTTCATTTACTACAAGGTAATCTACATAAGGCATCTTTTCGAGTTTCATGCCAACACGAAGTGGACTAGGATTGAGAAGAGTTATCATTCCTAGTTCCTTACCTGTTTTACACGCTTGTAGCCCCGACTCCACAGCCTGCGCAAACCCAGCAATTACGTACTTGGCGCCTTTCATTTTACGGATACAACGATCGACTTCATCTGGTTGAACTCCAAAAATATCATTGTCAAAATCCAGTAACATGTTTTCGCCATTTTCAGCAATAATACACAGCCCCAAGCATGATTCAATGGAAGGATCTAACCAGTAATAAGTAGTATCTACATTAGATTCTCCCATCCACTTGTAACCAAGCTCTCCACACTGATCAACGCCACACTTGCCAACAAAGGCAATGCTACCGCCAAGCCTTCCAATAGCACACGCAGCATTAGTTCCTTTTCCGGCATCCATCTCAAAACGGCGGTTATACGCAATACAAGTCTCTCCTGGATTAGGGATGCGTTTTACATCGCAATATTCTCCAAGACCATGTCCGTTGCAAACAATT
Organism: bacterium; assembly: GCA_963609725.1. Taxonomy (GTDB): domain Bacteria; phylum Spirochaetota; class Spirochaetia; order Sphaerochaetales; family Sphaerochaetaceae; genus UBA9732. The sequence continues at coordinate 18,293 of CAVDLI010000024.1, forward strand.
ATTTGAGGAATCTTTGCCATTCTACTTAACCTCCGTAAATATGCCATCAACAATAGGAGGCTGTGCAGTTGCTGAATCTGTTAAAACTATTACCTCTGGGATATATTTAGGAAACAATGTTGCAGGGTATTCTACAGTTGGTTCACTGAACATTAAGACACGTATAGACGTTTGCTTCCAATTGCCAGTAGTCACCATGAAAACAGCTCTTTTTGCTGTTAACATAGATTTGAAACCAATAGTTATTGCCATTGGGGGTACAATTTGAACGAAACCACCAATATCTCGTTCACTAAGAGAAATAAGTGTATCCTCATTCAAATGAACTATTCTTGTCTTTGAATTAGCATATTCCTCTACACTCACACTGTAATATGGAGAATTTGGAGCTTCACAAAAAGCTACAAGTCCTTTATATCCCAAACCTGCGAAAACAGTATCAATTCCGCCTAATTCTTCAACTTTTCTATCTAGAAAATCTACATCGTTAATATTGGGCCATATACGATGATCTTCTGGAATATTCAAGTCTTCATCTATGAGATTATAGAAATCATGGAGCATATTTGCTTGAAGACTAAAATAATTGTTAACAATAGGATATGGACGACCTTGCCAGTCAAGAAATTCATCCATATGAAATACATATACATTACTTAAGCTAATTCGTTCTTTATTAACTCGTTCTGCAAAGTATTTGTATTGTCCCATTGGCCCAGCAGGGAGTACCCACTTAGTTAATTTTCCTGCATGATTGTTTGCAATGACCTCTTCCACCATTAAGTCTGCAGTTCTCTTTGAAACTTCTTTCTTATCAAGAATTCTCACTTTTACTTTTGAATCTTTGTGATTTTCTAATTGTTCTGCCGGGATACTGCACCATTCAATCATCTTTTGTGGATTCATATATGATGCCATTACTTTCCTCCTCTTAAATGAAATATAGATTAGTGATAAACATACATAGTTTACATATGACACATAACACTTGACGTTTTTAGCATACCTCTAGACTAGTACTTTGTCAATTTTTATTTTGAGAGACGTGTTTATTGAGTAATTTGCCAATTGAAACTCTGCAAAGACAAAGGGGCTCAATCATTTGCAAAGTTCTTATAAACATTTATAATAAAAGATAAGCATTTCAAACTATAACAAGAAAGGAGCCAATCAAATTTGACAAAATTGCTACCATTATATGCACAGCTTGCCGATACTCTAAAGAACAAAATATACTCAGGTGCGTATGCAATGGGAGACAGTTTACCATCAGAAAGGGAAATGTCATCGCAATATGGCATTAGCCATTTCACTGTACGCAAGGCCCTTGAGGTATTAGAACGAGATGGCATAGTAATACGAATGCAAGGGAAAGGCACATTCGTAAAATCTCCAAAGCTTACAGTTGACTTACAATCAATGGGTAGTTTCTCAAGTATTGCAAGAGGGCGCAATTCTAATGTACGTAGCCGAATTTTGTATAATGGAATAAGAAAAGCCAAGTTCAAATATGCTCGTATCTTTGGAATTGATGAAAACAGCGAAGTTTATGAGTCTATCAAGCTTAAAATTAGTAATGATATTGCCTTGGCAGTAGAATACACTACGGTTCCTCTCAAATATGTACCAGATATTGCTGAATATGATTACAATGTTTATTCCCTTTATGATGTCTATGCAAAAAACAACATAGATGTAGCAATAGAAGACCAAAAACTTGAAATTGTAACAATATATAATCCAATTGCATCTCTCCTGGATAAAAATGAAGGTGAAAGTATCTTTCTTCTAACTTCTTACGCATATAACAGATCTGGAAATCTAATAGAATACACACGATTATATGATAACGACGATAGAATGATATTCTGTGCCCATGGCTCTGATATTCAAGGAAGTAAAACATGAGCAAATATACAAATTTAGTCAATGAAGATATTCGCGAAAATTTAGAAGAATACATATTCAAAAACAACCTTACAGCAGGCGATGCAATTCCTCCTGAAAGACAGTTATGCAAAATATTCAACTGTAATCGTGCTGAGCTACGAGATGCAATTGCAAAAATGTCAGGTGAAGATGTTCTATTTACAACTCACGGAGTTGGCACTTTTCTCGCTCCTCTGAAATTTGAAGAAGACTCTTCTAATTATGTAGGATTTACTTCCTTTTGGCAGAAAAATGGCCACAGAACAAGTAGCAAAATTATAAAATTCATTAAAACCGGTGCAAATCTAAAAACAGCTAACATGCTTGGAATTCCACTGGGGTCAGACATTTATGAACTCAAAAGAATTCGACTTATTGATGATGTTCTTGTCTCAATAGAAACCTCTTTCATCGAGGAATCATATTGCCCAGGACTTTTAACTTGCGACTTAAACGAAACAACATCTCTCTATCAAGTACTAAAGGAAAAATACAATCTTACTGTTGTAAATCAACAACAAACTATACGCACTACAAAATTAAGAAAAGACGAAGCAGACTTACTGTGCTTAAAAGAGGGCGCCCCAGCTTTCTATATAACGGCTGTTGGACTTACAGAAAGCGGGACATGTATTGAATGGAGCATCTCAATCTCACGTGCTGACAGATTTGCAATACGATATAAAGCAAAGCAATAAAGACACAGAGGCTCTTGTGAAAATAAATGTTGTGCGACCTCTTTTGGATTTGCAAGACTATACCTAGAAGCTATTTGCCTGAATTTACACAAACTTATTTACGGTCCCTAAAAACGGAGAGATTAACATCCTTTAGGATTTCAATATATTTGGACTTGTTCGACAGGAATTGCAACGTATTGAGAAATCTTTTCAGTAGAAAGTCCATCAAAGTACATCTCTTTAACAATACGCCGTTTTTCCTCTGCTTGACCCTGAGACAAGCCTTGAGCTAAACCCTCTGCCTTACCTTGAGAAAGACCTTGAGATAAGCCTTGTTCAAAACTTTCTTTTCTATTGTCATTTATTAGCATATCAAGTTTCATAA
>CAVDLI010000025.1:0-21073 GCA_963609725.1 bacterium
GCATAAAAGTAGCACAATTGAGGCTGTTTTCTTCATAACCTTTTCCCCCTTTCTTCAAATTATGGTTCGCCAAGTATATCACAATTGCTATATGTAGTTTCAAGAATGTGCATTGCAACCATTTTTGCTGAATGATAGAATAACACAGTGAGTTTTTGCAATTGCAAAAATCTCTAAAACTAAAATTGAGAGGAAGACATATGCTTGACACTCAAACATTAGAGGCGTTGAAAGCCAAGGCAACGGATTTAAGAATTTCTACAATCCATGAAATTGCCCATCTTGGGAACGGACATATTGGTGGTTCAATGTCTATTATAGAAGTTCTCACATATCTTTATTTTCACGAGATGAATGTTGACCCGTCTAATCCAAACATGGAGGGGCGTGATAGATTTGTTTGTTCTAAAGGCCATGCCGGTCCAGCTGTTTATGCAACACTTGCAGAAAAAGGATATTTCCCAAAAGAGTGGCTTATGACACTCAACCAAGGAGGAACAAATCTTCCTAGCCACTGTGATATGCTCAAAACTCCTGGTATTGATTTTACAACAGGTTCTTTGGGTCAGGGCGCAAGTGCTGCTGTTGGAATTGCATTGGGACAGCGTATTAAAGGTGAGAACTCTTATACTTTCTTTATGTTAGGAGATGGAGAGAGCCAAGAAGGTCAAGTTTGGGAGGCTGCAGAGTTTGCTTCAACACAAAAACTTGGCAATTTAATTGGTTTTACAGATTTTAACAGACAGCAGTTAGACGGGTACACTCAAGATATTATTAACATGGATAATATTGATACAAGATGGCTTGGGTTTAACTGGCATGTTCAAAGAATAAATGGTCATGATTTTAACCAAATTGCAAATGCTATTGAGCGAGCAAAAGAGGTTAAAGATATGCCAAGCATGATTGTTCTTGATACCATAAAGAGTAAAGGCTATCTTCCCGGAGAGGGTATTAAGGCTAATCACAGCATGACAGTAAGTCATGAAGACGAAGAACGTGCAATTGAGGCTTTGCTTAGTGAAAGCTCTGTTGATGGAGGTGCAAAATGAGAGATACATCTAATATGTCTAATATGAGAGATGCTATGGTTGCAGCCATAACAGATCTTGCTGTAGAACATCCAGAAGTCGTTCTTTTAGATGCTGATCTTGTAAGTTGCATTGGAAGTGGTAATTTCTTTAAGCAGTTCCCAGAACGTGCATTCAATTGCGGTATTGCAGAAGCTAACATGGTTGGTGTTGCAGCAGGTCTTTCTTCTATGGGATTTGTTCCTTTTGCTCATTCTTTTGGTGTTTTTTCTTCAAGAAGAGCATATGACCAATTCTTCCTTTCTGTAAATTATGCTAAGAGAAGAGTTCATCTTATTGGTACTGACCCGGGAGTTACAGCTCAGCTTAACGGTGGAACTCACATGCCTTTTGAGGATATTGGACTTATGAGGTTAATTCCAGATTTGATTATCCTTGACCCGTCTGATACTCAAAGCTGTTATGAGCTTGTTCGTCAGGCTTATGAAAGTGGTCATAGTTCTTATACCAGAATTCGCAGAAAGGGTGCAACTCATCGTTATCCTGTTGGCACTAAGATTGAACTTGGCAAAGGTATTGTTGTCAGAGACGGTAGCGATTTAACTATTGTTGCTGTTGGTGAGACTATGATGGAGCAAGCAGAAAAAGCCTGTGATAGTCTTTCTCAAAAAGGTCTTAAAGTAAGACTAATTGACCTTCATACTATTAAGCCACTAGATACAGCTCTTATTGAGAAAGCTGCCCGCGAAACTGGCCACATTCTTGTTTGCGAAAATGCTCGTTATGCCGGAGGTGTTGGAGAAGCTATTGCAGCTCATTTAGCACAAACTTGTCCTACAAAGATGGCTTTTGTAAATGTTGGCGAACGTTTTGGAGAAGTTGGCAAACTTGATTACTTGCTTAAGGCATTTAATTTTACTGCTGATGATATTGCAGCTAAGGCCATGGCTCTTGTGAAATAATTTAGTCCGATATTTCTGAGAAACCCTCTTAGTTGGGGGTTTCTTGCAAAACTTCTACCATTGAATATTCAAGGCTGTTGTGAGACTTTTGTTTTAGTTTCTTACAACAGTCTTTTTTTTGATTTTTTGCTAATATTTACAAGAGATGGTTGTTCTTCATCACTAGTTTTTTCTTCTATTGTGCGTTTCCTAACGGGCTCCATTATCATTAAGTTGCGGTCAAAGTGATAGTATTCTACGCCGTTTTCATTTGCTATGTAGATTAGCATGTAACTTTTTTGTGGCATAAAAGAGATTGCAAGTACCAAATTTGGTTTTCCGCTTTCCTTTGGTGCATTTGTTATAAGAGAAGAGAGAGCTTTTTGTTCGTATTCTGTCAAATAGTCATTACGGCACACAATAGAAAGAATTCGTTGTCCCGTTTGACGGTTGTGGACAAGGATATCGGGATTTGGTGTGTTTTTTGACTTAGTTGTTGCAGGGTAAAGGTCTACTGAAAAAGAGGGGTTTTCAAGTAAATCGTGCAAATGGACAGCCAAGGCATGTGTGAGCGAGATGCGGTTTCGATGCCAAGAAAAGAGCGCCTTGTCTTTGCTCTCAAGTCTAATTACAGCTTGTGTGAACATGTCAAATGCTTTAATTCTGCTTATTGTGCTCATAACTTTATTCTAACAGCAATTTGCTCGTCTTGCAATTTAGATTAGAGTTTCTCAAGTAGTCTTGAAGTGCGTTTTGCATAGTGCTAAAATGTCTGGCCAAGAGGTAATTACCATGAATTTTGATCAGCGTACTGTAACATGTGGCCAACTTAGAGGAGTGGACGCAGGAAAAACGGTTGTTCTCAACGGGTGGGTGCATAGAGATAGAAACCACGGAGCCCTTCATTTTATAAACCTTAGAGATAGGTATGGAATAACTCAGGTGGTCGTTGATGATGATGCAAGTGAGGATTTACAAAAGACAGCGTCTGAGCTCAAAATGGAGTATTGTATATCTGTCACCGGTGTTGTTAGACGCAGACCAGACAACATGGTAAATCACGATATGCCAACTGGAGAGATTGAAGTCAAAGCTCAAAAGATTTCAATTCTTTCAAAATGTGCTACGTTGCCATTTATTATTGATAGTGAAAATGCTGCCAATGAGGATTTAAGACTTAAATATAGGTATTTGGATCTTCGTTCAAGAGGCATGCAGGATAGAATTAAGCTTAGACATGAGTTTATTAAAGCTATTAGAGAGTACCTTTATACTGAGGGTTTCTATGAGATAGAGACCCCAACTCTTATTAGATCTACTCCAGAGGGAGCAAGAGACTTCCTTGTTCCTTCAAGAAAGTATGCTGGAAAGTTCTATGCTCTTCCTCAAAGCCCTCAGCTTTACAAGCAGCTTCTCATGGTTGGTGGCTTTGATAAATATTTCCAAATTGCACGTTGTTACAGAGATGAAGATGCAAGAGGAGACAGACAGCTTGAGTTTACACAGCTTGATGTTGAGATGAGTTTTGTTAAGCGTGATGATGTTCTTTCTCTTATGGAAAGACTTTTTGGGCATGTCTTCAAGAGTGTTATGAATTATGAACTGCCAGCTCATTTCAGAAGAATTGATTATTATGATGCAATGAATACTTATGGTTGTGATAAACCTGATTTGAGGTTTGGATGCGAGATAAAAGACCTTTCTGACATTGTAATGAAGTCTTCTTTTGAAGCTTATAAGACAATTTTGTCAAACAAAGGCTTTGTTAAGGCCATTGTTGCTCCAAAAACAGAGGGTTTTGATTTTACTAGAAAGTATCTTGATGATATTGCTTCTACCGCCAAGATTTATGGCGCTCAATTTGTTCCTTTCATTAAGGTTGGAGCAGGCAATGCAATCTCTGGTAGTGCTGCAAAGTTCTTTGCGGGCCTTGAAGATGAGCTGTGTTCATATCTTGGTGCTCATGAGGGTGATGTTATCCTTATGGTGGCTCATGAAAACTGGAAAAAATGTTGTGCATCAGCGGGAGCTATAAGATCAAGACTTGGAAAAGATCTTGGAATTATTAAACCGGGGTTTGAATTCTGCTGGATTGTTGATTTCCCATTGTTTGAGTACAACGAAGAAGAAGGTCACTGGGAAGCAGCTCACCACATGTTTAGTATGCCACAGGCTAAGTACATTGATACTTTGGAAGAAAATCCTGGAGAAGTTCGTGGTGATTTGTATGACATGGTTGTAAATGGTTACGAATGTGCTTCAGGTTCTATAAGAATTCATGATGTAGAACTTCAAAAGAGGATTTTCCGTATTTGTAATTTCTCTGATGAAGAGGGTGAAAAGAAGTTTGGTTTCTTGCTAAATGCGTTTAAGTTTGGACCACCACCACACGGTGGTATTGCTCCTGGTATTGACCGTATGGTCATGATTATGAGCGAAATGTCTTCAATTAAGGAAGTTATTGCTTTCCCAAAGAATAGTTTTGCTGTATCTCCAATGGATGATTGTCCAAATAATGTTGACCAAAAACAACTTGATGAGCTTCATCTTATTATCAAAAAAGACGACGAAAAATAAAACATAAAAGGGAAAGCAATGGATAAAGAAAGGCTTGTTGCCCTTTTGAAAAAAGAGATGGTTCCTGCTATGGGTTGTACAGAACCTGCTGCAGCTGCTTTGGCGGGGGCCAAGGCTCGTGAACTTCTTTGTAGTCAAGGCTTTTGCAAAGTAGAAAGAGCGCAAGTTTTTGCTTCCAGAGACATTGTTAAAAACGCAATGGGAGTTAGTATTCCCAATTGTGAAATAAAAGGTATTTTAGCTGCTGTTGCACTAGGTATAAGCGGGGGTTCTTCTTCACAGTCTTTGAGTATTCTTTCAAATGTTTCTCAAAAGCAAAAAGAAGAAGCCTCATTGATTAATCTTGAGCTTGTCTTGGTTTCAAAAGTTCCACCTCTTTTTGTGAGTGTTAAAGTTTTTGGCAAAAGCATAGACGAAAAAGAGACAGAAGAACGAGGTCCAAAAGGCTCAAAAGGCTCAAAAGAAAGCTGTGTAAGTCATGAGGCTGTTGCAACAATAGCGGGCGAACATGACAGGTTTTCATATCTTGAAAAAGACGGCAATGTTCTTTTAGACCTTCCTTTAGAGAGTGAAAAATCTTCTTCAAATGTACAAGAAAAAGAAAACGATAGAGATTTTTTGAAGACCATTAAGCTTGATGATATTATTGAGTTTGCAAACTGTATTAGCATAAACGATGTCCCATTTGTTTTAGATGCTGTAAAAACTAATTTGTATATTGCAAAACACGCCATTGATGGTGAATATGGCTTGCAGGTTGGGAAAACCACTTTAGAAGACGATGTAGACAAAGTGCCAACTAGCTTATCACAAGCTTTTGACATTGCCGCAAGTTATGCTGCCGCTGGCAGTGATGCAAGAATGAGTGGCTGCTCAATGCCTGTTGTTATAAACAGCGGAAGTGGCAACCAAGGCATTACAGTAACAGTTCCAGTTTATGTTGTTGCAAAGTATCTTGGATGTGATGATGAAAAACTTGTAAGAGCTGTTTGTGTAAGTCAACTTGTAGCACTGTCTCTTACAGCTAGAAAAAATAGGCTTTCTGCTCTTTGTGGAGCTTTTACAGCTTCTATTGGAACTTCTTGTGCTTATGTATACTTACTTGGTGGTGATCGTAAGGCTATGGATAGGGCTGTAAACACTATGGTTGGAAACCTCACTGGTATAATATGTGATGGTGCAAAAAACACGTGTGCCTTAAAGATTTATTCTTGCTTGCAGGCATCGGCCTTGAGTGTAAAGCTTTCTCTTAAAGGATTTGCGCCGGGGCCTGAGTGTGGCATTGTTGGTAGTGATTGTCTTGAGAGTATGGGCCATCTTTCGCGAATTAGCTGCGAGGGCATGGAAGAGACTGACAAGACAATTATGTCCATCATGATGAATAAAAAGTGCTAAAAAACGCTTTTCAAAGTGCTTCTATTAAAGAGCTAAGAATTGGCTCAAAACGGGCTCCATACCAGTGGTCTGGGTCTTCTTGTGTGATTTCAATACATTTTACAGTGTAATCTGCAGCAATTTTGGCAGCTTCAACTGCACTGTGGTTATGTAAAAGAGCGCCAACAAAAGAAGATGCATATATGTCACCAGTTCCATGACAGCCATTTTTAATCTTCTTGTGTTTGTAATAAGAAGTTTGTCCGTTTGAATAAACAACAACGCCAGTGCTTTGTTCTTCATAACTTACACCTGTGAGAATAACAGTTCCAGCGCAAAGAGTAGAAAGTTTTGCTAAAAGATCGTTGATATATGCTTCATCATACGTTTCTTTATAAGGTGAGTCAGTTAAAAAGCATGCTTCTGTGATATTTGGCAAGATTATATTGGCAACAGAGCAAAGTTTTTTCATTTCGTTGACAAAAGCTGTATTAAAACCATAGTACAAAGAACCATTGTCTGCCATAGCCGGGTCTACAATTTTTAGAGCATTAGGTTTCATCAATGAAGATGACATTATATCCATGACATAAGAAATTTGTTTTGCACTTCCAAGATAACCGGTGTACACAGCGTCAAAAGTAATTTTCTCGCTTTTCCAGTGGTCTGCAATCAAAGGGATATCTTCTGTTAAGTCTCTGAATGTATAACCTGTAAAACCACCTGTATGGGTAGAAAGCACAGCAGAAGGAAGGATTGCCGTCTCAAGGCCGCAGGCCGATAATATTGGAAGAGCAACAGTGAGAGAGCACTGTCCCACGCATGAAATATCTTGTATTGTTAAAATTCTTTTGTAATCCATAGAAGGCCTCCTTGGCTTTTGTTTGTCAAAGTTTTCTTTTCATAGAAAAAATAGCAAGGCCAATAGTACCTTTTAATCTTTTTTAATACAACCCTTGCAAAGAGTTCATCCCAAGCGTGGTAAAAAATTACATAATATATTTGTTTCCTCTTATGTAGCAGTAGTCGTGTTTGTGGGGGGTATTAGACTTGTCGTTGAAAAAGGCAGTTAGTATAATCTAATTGCTTAAAGTTTTAGCTGATGTCTTAGCCAAAATTCTAGCGCAAGAGAGTTTTCAAAAACCTCTAAAGTAAGGAATATTTGAATGAAGAAAGTAATTTGCAAAGTCAAAGGGATGAGCTGTGCAGCATGTAGTGCTTCTGTAGAAAGAGTTCTTTCAAAAAAAGACGGAGTTGAAAGTGCACAAGTAAGTCTTGCTGCAGAAGAAGCATCAATAGTATATGACGAGAATAAAGTCTCATTAGAAGAATTACAAAAAGCTGTCAAAAAAGCCGGTTACAAACTTATGTCTCCATCTAAACCCGGAGAGTTTGATAACCAAGACGGCACTTCTAGTGAAGAAATAAAAGCTGAAAAAATTCATTTAATTAGATTGTATACATGTATTGCATTTACAGTTCCTCTTTTTGTGCTGTGTATGGGGCCCATGGTGTTTCCTAAAATGCCAATGGTAAGTGGTTGGATTCAAATGGCTCTTTGTATTCCTGTAATGATTGCGGGATATTCATTCTTTACAAAAGGTTTTTTTAATCTTTTTACTAGACAGCCAAATATGGATAGTCTTGTTGCAACAGGCTCTACAGCAAGTTTTGTGTACAGCTTAGTAAATTTAATTCAAAATACACAGCACATGGCCATGGGTCATGAAATGAGCCATCAGTACTATTTTGAAGGCGTTGCTATGATAATCACGCTTGTCATGGTTGGAAAGCACATAGAACTTAGATCTAGGCGCAAGGCAGGAGATTCTATCAAAAGTCTTATGAATTTAGCGCCTTCAAAAGCAACTATTATTAAAGATGGTGCTACATATGAAATAGATGCAAAAGATATTGCTGTAGGTGATATTATTTTAGTTCATCCCGGAGAGAAAATAGCAGCTGACGGCATTGTTATAGAAGGTGCAAGTGATGTTGACGAAAGTATGCTCACGGGAGAAAGCCTTCCTGTTTCTAAAACGGTTGGATCTCAAGTTTGGGGAGCTACAATAAATACAAATGGCTCATTTACATTCAAAACACAAAAAATTGGAAAAGACACTGTTCTTTCTTCAATTATTGAAATGGTAAAACAAGCACAAGCATCAAAAGCTCCAATTGCACGCCTTGCTGATAAAGTTTCTGGTGTTTTTGTTCCAATAGTAATGTCTATTTCTTTAATAACTTTTATTTCTTGGCTTATTGCCGGTAAAGAGTTTTCTTTTGCTTTGCGCTGTGCTGTAAGTGTACTAGTTATTGCTTGTCCTTGTTCTTTGGGCCTTGCAACTCCAATAGCAATTATGGTTGCAACAGGAAAAGCAGCATCTCTTGGAATTTTGTTTCGTAGTGCACAAGCGCTTGAAACGCTTTCAACAATGCAAAATGTAATGTTTGATAAAACAGGAACTCTCACAGAAGGAAAGCCAAAAGTTTCTTTTTATACTTCTTTTGAAGTTCTTAAACTGGCAGCTATTGCAGAGAAAAAATCAGAACATCCATATGCAAAAGCTGTTTTAGAAGCATATGAAGAATTGCAAGAGAAAGACGGTCAAAAAATTGAGCTTGAAGATGGTTCTTTTGAAGCCATTGTTGGTAAGGGAATAAAAGTTGTTTCTAAAGAAGGTGTGATACTTGCTGGAAACAAGGCTCTTTTGAATGAGTATGGAGTATCTGTGCCTGATGAAGAAAGACAAGCTCAAATTTATATATCTCTTAATAATCAATATAAAGGCATGATAGAAGTCTTGGATACAATAAGGCCTGAAGCTAAAAGTGCAATTGATAAATTAAGAGAACTAGGGCTTTCTTCTACAATGCTTACGGGCGATAATCCTGAGACAGCTCAGCGTATTGCATCCCAAGCGGGCCTAGATAATTTTCATGCATCATTGTTACCACAAGACAAACTTTCTTTTATTGAAAAAGAAGAAAAATGTATTATGGTTGGTGATGGCATAAATGATGCTCCTGCTCTTGAAAAAGCAGACATTGGTATTGCAATGGGAGGTGGAACTGATGCTGCTATGCAAGTCGCAGATGTTGTTATCATGAACAGCAATCTTAATTCTGTGCCAACAGCAATAAGGCTCAGCAGAGCAACTATTAAAAATATCAAGCACAGTTTGTTTTGGGCTTTCTTTTATAACACCTTGGGAATACCTGTTGCTGCCGGAATTTTAACTTTGTTTGGTGGTCCAACATTAGATCCAATGCTTGCAGCTTTATGTATGAGCCTTTCTAGTCTTTCTGTTGTGCTAAACGCTTTAGCGCTTAAGAGATTTAAGGCTTGAAAAGAGTTCTGTTGATGTTTTTTCAAAAATCTTTTTTAGAGGATTTTTCAAATTTTCAAAAACCTCTTTAATTTTCAAACAGCTCATTTTGCAAAAACCTCTAAGCTCCAAGTAATTGTAGCACGGACTTTTTTATCATCTGTATTTGAGAGTGTTACAGTTCCTTTATGTAGTCTTGCAATAGTACACACAATTGGAAGTCCAAGCCCTGAGCCTGAGCCATTTGTTCTTGACCAGTCTCCTTTTATCCAAGGTTCTAGGAAACTTTCACCTTCTATTTCTTTTGAGAGAGTTCCTGTGTTTTCAACATATATAAAGAAAGTGTTTTCAGAAGTTTCCCCAACATGAAGAATAACAGAAGTAGGGTCTGTGCCATATTCAAAAGCATTTTTTATTAACTCAATACAGGCACGAGAGAGGAGAAGATTGTCGCATATAATTTCATCACAGTCATGTTCAAATGTGACAGTTCTTGAGCCATCTCTTAAATACGAAAGTCCATTTATAATGTTGTTTTCAAGATAGCTTACAGGTGTGTTTTCAAAAACAGGTGTTGAGTCAGCTTGTAAAGAAGAAAAATCAATTACTTTCCCTATGCGCTCGTTTAGGGTATCGGTCTCGTTTTTGAGTTGGTCAATTGATGTTTTATCAAGAGGGAAAATGCCGTCCCCAAGTCCTTCTACTATCATTTTAATTGCTGTTGCCGGCGTGTTTAAGTCGTGCGAAATGCTTCTAAGCCAAGCGCGTCTGCTTATTGCATTCTTTTGCAGTTCCTTGTCCAAATCCTCAATTGCAATTGATATTTCATTGAGTTCGCTGTTTCTGTTCTTCTTGATTTTGACATTGCTTTCGCCTTTTGCAAGTTTTTTGAGAGCATTTCTTACGCTGTCAATAAATTTGATATTTCGTGAACTTATAATCCAAGCGGCGCAAATTGCAATTACAAGGCATATTGGCACAGATACAACCATAGCACGCAAGCAAGAGTTCAAAACGTCTTTGGAGTATGCATATGTTCGTGGAGAATATGTAAGTAAATCAATTATAAAAACATCTTGTCCTTCAAATGAAAGTGTAATTGAGCCTGCAATGTTATCAGCCTTAATTTCATTTGGGAGTACGAGTAAAGTTTGGTGTATGCTATAAGGAGACTGCTTTTCAACAGTAACAGTAGAATTGTAAGTGCTGTCTTCCTTTATTGAGACATTAAGCCTTACAGAATTCTTGCGACTTGACGGCTTGAGAACTGTGTCACTTTCTGTTGCTTGTTTTTGGTTTGAAGGTAAGAGTGTTGCTAAAATGCGACCGTCTGCAGTTTTCCCAAAAGTAAACATTGTACTTCCATTTACATCTCTTACAACATAACCTGACACTCTACTGTCATTTAATGACGACATTAAAATTCTAATACTTCCAAGTCCAAAATCTTCAAATTGTCCATTCTCTATTGTGTCCTCTAAAGAAGTTACAAAGTCATTAAATGCAGTTGTTTTCCATTTTTCTTGGCTTATTGAATATTGAACAAGTAAGATTGCACTTTGAAGAAGAAGAATTACAACTGTTATAGAGAAAATGCTAATAAAATACTTAAAAAATGCTTTTTTCATCTACTTGTGCCTTACTCTTTACACTGTTGCTAATTTGTTTTGTCTGTATTTGTAATATTAGAAGTGTCATTAACTGTGTTGTTCTCAATTCCAGAAGAGGGATATCCAATAAACTTATATCCATAACCCCTCACGGTCTCTATCCACGGTGCATCTCCTAATTTTGCACGTAAATTTTTTATATGAGTATCTACAATTCTCTCATATGCTTCATATGAGTAATCAAAACATTTTTGAAGCATTTCTGTTCTTGGAATTACACGAGAAGAGTTCTCAATAAGAAGAGTAAGAATGCGCCATTCTGCTGCAGTAAGTGCTAAAGAAGTTTTATCTACTTCTACTTTATGCTCTTCTTGGCTGAAAACCATTGTAGAACTTCCTGCCTTAAAAATTTGTACTTTGGAAATAGCTCTTTCTTCTTTTGGGTTGTCAATTCGTCTAAATATAGCTTGTACTCGTAGTACTAATTCTTTTGGTGAAAATGGTTTAGAGATGTAATCGTCAGCCCCTAATTCAAAACCATGTATGCGGTCTTCTTCTGCAATACGGGCTGTCATAAATATAACTGGAATATTTGTTTTTTCTCTAAGTTCTTTAACAAATTCAAATCCATCTCCGTCAGGAAGCATTACATCTTGAATGAGAAGATCTGCTGTTGTAACGCTAAAAGCTTCTCTTGCTGTAGCTAGATTTGGAAACCCTAAAGCCTTGTAACCGGCAAGTTCTAGGTATCTTCTTACTCCTTCTCTTATTACGCTATGGTCTTCAACAATATAAATTAACTTCATAATTAACCTTTTAATGTCTTCTTTATGACTATACGAGAATAAATGAATTAAAAACACAAAAATTCACATTTTGCATAAACTTCTAGTTCAAAGAAAAAACCATATAAACAGGATTGTGGTCTGAGCATTCAAAATGTTCATCAAGAGTATTGCTTTCAATGACAGAAACATTTGGACTTACAAGAAAGCCGTCAACTGTAATTTGATACTGGCCTTCCCAATAAGCTTCGTTTGGATTTCTGCAGCTTGCTATTGGATTTTCTTCATCAAAAGGCGCAACAAGTACAATATCATTAGAGTCAAATACAGAAGAAGGAATAGGCTGTGCCCATGAAAAAGAAGTCTTTTCTATTCCAAAAACTTCAACTCCTTTTCCAACAACGTCTTTATTAAAATCTCCTCCAGCAATGCAATAATTGCCTTTTTCATATTCAGTTTGCATGTCACTTAGTAGCATTTCAAGTTGCTCTATTGCAATTGTGCCGTCAGATGTATATGCAGACAAATGCATGTTATACAAAACAAGTTCTTTTCCGTTCTCAACTTCAAGTCTTGCAATACTGTAACACCTGTCTAAATCAAGAAGTTTCATAAGAGAATTCTCAATTGGAAGACTACGTCTGAGCCCACTTGTAATTTTGAAATTAGAAAAAGTCATAAGACCGGCTTGTGATTTCCCATGTGGTTGATAGAAAGGGTAGAACAAGAAAGGAGAGTCGTAATTTTGTGCAAAAATATGATTTTGAGAAGAGAGGGCTTCTATGAGATAATTTCTTTCATCAATGTGATAACTTCTTGTAGCATCAAAATCTACTTCTTGTATGAGATTGAATTGCGCACCAAAATTTTTCACAAAGTTTGCAATTTTGGACATATTTTCTTTCAAGTCATCTTCACTTTTTGCCCAAGACTGCTTGCCTCCGTCCATGAAAAAATCATAGTCGTCTTCATATGCTCCAAAACCGATATTCCATGAAAGAATTTTATATTCTGTTTCTGTTTCAATTTTTGAATTTGTAATTTTCCCACTTGAAGAGGGCTCTACTGTAAGAGAGAGATTATCTTCAATTCTATGATATGACAGCAGTACATAAGATACATAGATTAGTACTACTACAAGAATTATTACTAATATGCAAAGCAGAATTTTTAAGAATTTTTTCATGTATAAACTTCCTTTTTTTGATTTCTTTTTTGTTGTAGAGGTTTCTGCAAATTTGCAAAAACCTCTGTAGACTGGATTTATTATGAGCCTGTTGACAATTATACAATAAAAGCTTTCTATTTAGGAGAGTTAGAATTATGAATTGTAATGAAAACTTGCCTAAAACAAAGCTAATTTGTTGTGATATAGATAGTACTCTCGTAAATGATAAAAAAAGACTCTCAAAAGACAATATTGAGGCTGTTCGTAAAGTTGTGAATGAAGAGGGTATCCATTTTACGATAATATCGGGCCGTAATGTTCCATCGGTGAAAAATTACATGAAAGAGCTTGGTATAGAGGGTGTAATTCCTTCTCTTGGTGGTTGCTATATAGAAGATTGGGACGGCAATGTTATTGAAGAACATAGTATAGATAGAATTTTAGCAAGTAAAATAAACGTCCTTGCAAAAGAGAATGGTCTTTTATGTTTTGCTTATTATCATAATGACTGGTATCTTGAGCCTGGGCATGATGAAATTGCTTCTTTTGAAGAAGCTGTGACAGGTACAATTGGTATTGCTATAGATTTGGAGAATTTGTTTGAAACTGTCAGTCCAAATAAGCTTCTTGGTGTGAGTTGCATCCCTGATAAGGTAGAGCATTTAAGAGACCTTGTTATTGAAAAATTTGGAAATGAAGTAGATTGTTTTCTTTCTTCTCCTTTTTATTTGGAAATTGTTCCAAAAGGTGTAGATAAGGGTACTGCTGTTAATGCAATATGTCGTTATTATGGGATAAAAAATGAAGAAGTTTTAGCTATAGGCGATTATTATAACGATATTGGCATGTTCAAAAATGTTGGTATTTCAGTTACAGTTAAAAATGCTCCAGATGATATAAAAACTGTTGCAAAATTTATAACAAACAACGATTGTAATAATAGTGCTGTAGCTGAAGCTATTGACCGTTTTGTTGTTCGTTAGGTTTATAAAAGATTGATAAAGATTGGAAATCAAGGAGAAAAACATGGATTACATGAGTACAAAAGAAGCTGCTCAAAAATGGGGTATAAGCGAAAGGCGTGTACGATCTCTTTGTGCAACTGGCAAGATAGAAGGTGCTTCTAGGTGTGGCGATTGGGTTTGGAGTATACCAAAAGGAACTCAAAAGCCTGCTGATGGCCGTACTTTACGTTATATGAAAAATAGGAGCCTTAGAACTGGTGCTCAAGATTATGCTAAAGTGGACTCTTTGCGCTCAAGTCTTGTTTCTAATTCTTTGGACAATCATCAAAAAGCACAAATTATTTATGATGCTATGATTTTTGACAATGTAGATGTTTCTATTGAGCAAATTGAAGAAATTCTTAATCTTGTCAATCAAAAAGACATCTCATTAAAAACTCAAGTTTTGGCTCTTAATGCAAGCTCTGTTTTGTCTTCCGTACCTTTTGATTTCAATGAAAAAAAGCTCTTAGATATACATAAAAGGCTTATGAGTTCTATAAATGAGAAAAATGCAGGGCGTTACAGTCTTGGAGGGACTCAGTCTCAAGAAACAGAGGCCATGCTTGAGCAATATGTAGGTCCTTGGTCTGTGTTGCATCCCATAGCTCGTGCAGCTTTTTTGTTTTCAGAAATTCTTAGAATTGCACCTTTTGATGAAGGTAATACTTTAATTGCATTTATTTTACTTGAAAATGAAATGGCTAAAGCAAAACTTCCTCCCGCATTATTTGGAAGCGAGCAAAAGGATGCTCTTAAAGCATCTCTTGCTTCATCTAGAATTAGAGGTAACAGCCAAGTACTTGTTTCAATGATATTGGATGCTGTTTCTGGCCTTTATGTAAAGTAATTATGACAGTTTTTAAGAATGCCCTTGTCCTTGATGGTACAGGCAATGACCCTTTTAAGGCTAATGTTCTTGTAGATGGACCTTTAATTGTTGATGTTGATACCAATTTGGAAAATACTTCCATTTTAGAAAATGCACAGACTGTATTAGATATAAATGGAAAAATTCTTTGTCCGGGGTTTATGGACATTCATGCACACAGCGAGCTAGAAGTTCTTAGAAATCCGTCAATGTTTCATAAAACACAGCAGGGTATTACTTTTGATTTGTCTGGAAATTGCGGGATTGGAGTATATCCAAGAAAAATTGAGGACTCTTCTGTTTTTGCAGATATTCTTGGCCATTATTCACTTCCGTGGAATTGGACTAGTTTTGATACTTATTCAAACATTATAGATAACCTTAGCCATCCTGGGATAAATATGGGTTTTTTGCAAAGTCATAGTATGTTAAGAATGTCAGCAATAAAAGGAAACCCAAATAGAGCTGCTAATGATAAAGAAATATCTCAAATGTGTGAACTTCTTGATATTTCAATGGAACAGGGTTGTTTTGGACTATCTACTGGATTGTATTATGCGCCATGTCTTTTTGCAGACGAGAAAGAAATATTGGCGCTTTTGAAAGTGGTTAAGAAGAATAATGGAATTTTTGCAGTCCATCACAGATGTGAAGGCGATGAAATTCTTTCTTCAATTGATGAAATCTTAAATTATGTTGAAAAAACGGGTGTAAAACTTGAGATTTCTCACCTTAAAGCTATTGGCAGATCTAACCAAAGTAAAGTTGATGCTGTTCTTGAAAAGATACACCGCTTTAAGGATAAAGGTTTTGATGTAAAGTTTGACCAATATCCATATGAGTATGGAAGCACGAGTTTGTTTAGTCTTTTACCTCCATTTTTGTTAAGACTTGAGAAAGACGAACTTTCAAAAACTCTAGCAACATTGGAAGATAATATTTTTCTTAGAAAGAAAATTATTGATGAAATTCTTCATCCTCAAGGATGGGACAGCATTGTAGAATTGTGCACTTGGGATGATATTCAAATTGTAAGTCTTGAGAGCTCCCCAGAGTTTGATGGCCTAACTTTGAATGAAGCTGCAAAAAAATTAGGCAAAGACCCGTTTGACGCCCTTTTTATGCTACTTTCAAAAGAACGAGAGCTGGCTCTAATGGCTGATATAACTCAAAGCACAGACAATTTAAGAAAAATATTCAAAGATCCTCTCATGCTCTTTGGAACCGATTCCCTTTACACTGGAGACCTTTCACATCCTCGCAGTGCAAATGCTGCTATTCATCTAATTGAGACTATGTGCTTGAAGAATAATGTTGCTACTTTGCCAGAGGCTATTGCAAAGATGACAAGTAAAGTTGCATCCCGCCTTGGCATACTTGACAGAGGAATAATTAAAAAAGGCAATAAGGCAGATCTCGTTGTTTTTGATCCTTCTTCACTTCACGACAATTCAAGTTTAAAGAACCCGTTTGCAATGTGTACTGGATTAGATTTTGTTATGGTAAACGGAACATTTGCTGTATACAAAAACGCTCCTACTTATAGCAGGAGCGGACGTGTTATAAAAGTGTCATAAAAGTGTCATAAAAAAGATTTGTTCGCCCTTTGTTCTTTATTAGTCAAATCCCGGGGAACAGTATTTGTAGTGGTTTTTGCGAAAACTCTACAAGTTTTATTTCCCAAATTTTTGCCAAAGTTTTTCAAGTGAATAAAAATCTCTGAGTTCTTGGCTCATTAAATGTATTACAATATCTCCACAGTCTATCAATTCCCAACCGTCGTCTCCTACAGACTTGTGTCTATTGTTAACTTCAAGTCCAAGGTCATTCAAAAGGCCCCAAAGTTCTCTTGCAAGACCGCGTAAGTGTCCAAGACTTGAAACAGTACATATGATGAAGCACTCTGTCCAAGAACATTCTTCTGAAACATCAATAGTTACAACTTCCATTCCTTTGTGTTCTGTTAAAAATTCACTTATTGCTTTAGCTTTTGCTTCTATTTCTTCTCTCATATTAATATCCTCCAAGAACCTGTCCTAACCACTGTGAAAAGTATCGTTGGGAGAAGTTCAAATCTTCATTATTAAAAAGCTCTTGTGCATCATAAAATACTGTTTCTGGATTTTTATTTTTAAGTATTTCAAGGGCTTTTGCCATATCCAGGCCACAGAGCTTGTTCATATTATCGGACAAAGGTTTTTTGCTCAAGGTATCAATATTTTGTGCAAAAGTTTCAATTCTCTTGTCTGGAGAATTTTCTCCTTCTCTGTCATTGCCCATAACATCTAACATATCTCTTACAGTTTGAAGAGCATCTTTTGTTCCAATAAGAAAACCTGTTTCTTTTAATCCAACATAATTGCGCATAGCAACTGGGATTGACTCAAGGCCGGCCTCTTTTCCCCAAAGAAGGATTTCTTCTAATGGCAGTATTACTTCATATAATTTATTTCCCTTGTTGTCATAAACAAGTATAAAAGCCGTGTTCTCAAAATAAGCATAAAAACAATCTTTTTTAGAACTACAACTACAAAGAGATGAGAGTATTAGAAATAATGCAAGTATGAAAAGTATTATCTTTCTTGCATTTCTTGTCATTGTATTACTATCTCCAATTTTTATGTCTTAGTTTGACTTCGTCAGTTACTCCATGCAATGCGTCCAACACTACAGCCTTTTTCTTCCAAAGATTTTTTCATATCTAAAGAATCTTGGGCTATGTTTGAAAATCCCTTGTTTATTCTATGGTCTATCATATCACACAAGATACGATAAGCACAGGCGCCAAGATTTGGTGCTTCTAAATAAAATGCTCTGCGTTTTTCACTCATAAAAGGACGAGATGGTTCTATGAAATCTGCACAAAACAAAGCAAGTGAAAGGCTGTCCATATTTGAACTTCCTAGTGTGTGTTCTGCTATAGCTTTATACCATTGTTGCGGATAGTTTCCACACAATTTTTGTGCCATATGTGCAGACACTTTTCCATGTGCCAAAACAGGTGCATTGATGTCTTCTTGTGAGAGTTCTATTGAATTTTTCTTGCAGTACTCAAGAATTGAGCTATCATCTAATTCTCTTGCAAGATCATGTGATAGACCACAAAAACTTGCAGCCTCAAAGTTTTCCCAAGTTTTTGGAAAATCTTCGTTAGGATACCTTTCTAATAACTTTATGCAAGAATTTGCTACTCCCAAACTGTGTACATATCTTTTTGTTGTTACTGTTTTTTCTAGATACTGTTTCAGTTCTTCAGTGGTACAAATTATGTTCTGTGACATACTGTGAAACTCTCTTTGACAGGTAGTTCATATAATCTGTCTTGTTTTCTCTGAAAACACTTGAAGATTGCGGTGCAATTTCTTTTGGCTCTATTTTTTTGTAATGTACATCTTTTGGTATTTGAGTCCAATGGCTTTGCGCACTATCTCTTCTACAAATCAAAAACTCAACTTCATTTTTTAAGTCTTCATATTTATACCATTTTGTAAGGTTTTGTATTTGATCATCTCCAATAATCAAACCTAAAAGGTTGTCAATATTAAGGCTCTTTTTAAGGGCCATGACAGTGTCGTAAGTATATGAAATACCTCCGCGGTCAAGTTCAATTGTTGAGATTTCAATATCTACATTGTTGTCTTGAGGATATAGCTCTTTATAATCTTCAAGAGCAAGGTACAGCATTTCAAGACGATCTTTATTTGTAGCTTTTGGAGCGTTATCTTGCTTAAAGTTGCTTAATGCTGCTGGAACTATTAAGAATTTTTCATAACATGACAATAAAATTGCATTGTGGAGTAAAGAAAGATGGCCTAAATGCACTGGGTCAAAACTTCCTCCAAGCATTGCAACTTTTTTCTTTTTGTCCATTATGCACTCCACTAGTGGCTTAAAAAATTAGTCTTCATGAGGAAGAAATCTAGCATCAGAATCAGGATAGAATGCATCAGTATCTGGTTTTGTCGTGAAGCCTTTTTCTACAGATGGTTCTTCTATCATGTCTACAAATGCTTTCATGATTGGTTTTACTGAGTCTTCATCAAAAATACTCATTCCAAAGACTTTTTTATTTGCGTACTTGGCTTTGAATTTTTCAAAATTCTCTAGGGCGCCTTCTTCGTCAAGTTTTGTACCAATGAGGACTTCTTTTTTATCTAGCAAGCTACTGGAGAAACTGCCAAGTTCGTTTCTAAGTAGTTCGTATTGCTCAAGACCTTGAGGATCTGACATATCTACAAGGTATGCAAGTCCTCCTGTTCGTGAAATGTGTTTGAGAAATTTGAAACCCATACCCGCGCCTTGGCTTGCGCCTTCAATAATGCCAGGAATATCTGCAATGACTAAGTCTTGGTCTCCAAGTCTCATCATTCCAAGTTGCGGAATTTTGGTTGTAAATGGATATGAAGCTACTTTGCTACGAGCATTGGTGAGCATGTTCATAAGAGAACTTTTTCCGGCATTTGGAAATCCAACAAAGCCAATGTCTGCAATGACAAGAAGCTCAAGGCCAACTCTCATTTCAATACCACGCTCTCCTGGTTGTGCAAACTTTGGAGCCTGTCTTGTTGAGGTTCTGAAGTGATAATTGCCAAGACCTCCTTTGCCTCCTTTGAGAAAGACAAAACGCTCAAGCCCACTCAAATCTTTGATAATCTCTCCTGTTGTGGCATCTTTTATTATAGTTCCTGGAGGAACTGGGATTTCCATATCATTTCCGTTACGTCCGTAACAACGCGCACCACTACCGCCTTTGCCGTTTTCTGCACGGAAAGAGCGTATAGTTTTGAGGTGTGCCAAAGTTCTAAGGTTGTTTTTGACAACAAAGACGACGTCTCCGCCTTTGCCCCCGTCTCCACCATCAGGACCACCTTTGGCTACAAATTTTTCACGTCTAAAGGAAACACAACCATTGCCTCCGTTTCCGGAGGCAATGTCAATATAGGTTTCATCAGAAAAACCAAACATAGAGATTATTTCTCAATATTACTCTTCTACAACTATGCTTACATAGTTGCGGTTGTTTCTTGCGTGGTAAAGAACTTTTCCACCAACCTTTGCAAAGAGTGTATAGTCAGAGCCCAAGCCAACGTTTTCACCCGGGTGAATTTTTGTACCATGTTGGCGAACAAGAATTTCTCCGCCTTTGACAATCTGACCGCCATAACGCTTTACTCCAAGGCGCTGTGCATTAGAGTCTCTTCCGTTTCTGGATGAACCACCACCTTTATGATGAGCCATTGATTGCCTCCCTTATGCGTTAATCTTTTCAATCTTGAGAATGGAATAATTCTGTCTATGACCTTGGGTCTTGCGATATCCCTTTCTCTTGTGGAACTTGTAGACACGAACCTTGTCGCCCTTTGTGTTGGACTCAAGTGTAGCTACAATGCTGGCACCTTCAACATATGGTGTGCCAAACTTGACATCATCTTCTTTTACAACTGCAAGAACAGAGTCATATGTGACCTGTGCGCCAAGGTCTGCCTTAACGAGGTCAACCTGGATTGTCTTTCCTTCTTCTGCCTTGTACTGCTTTCCAAGAATTTCTACGAGTGCGTACATTAAAAACACATCCTTAAATTTAATTTCTCTACATTTATATAAGAAGTGTTTGTTTTGTTCTATATCTTTTTTGAGGAAAAGAGATAAAAAAGGTGTTGACTAACGAACGTTCGTTTTGTATATGGTATATATAACCCCATAAGAAGCCCATAAGCATATGAACAGAAAAGAAGAAATAATCCTTAAAACTCTTGAACTTGGTAGTCTTAAAGGCCTTGCAAATGTGAGTATAAGAGACATCTCTAGGGCCCTAGAACTACAGCAATCAAGCTTGTATAGTCATTTTGAAAGTAAGGAAGAAATATTACAAGAAATTCTTAATTACTGCCATTCTTTATTGTCCAAGAAAACATTTATTGTGAATTTTAAGGCCAAAAATGCGCAAGAACTTCTTGTCTCACTAGTAAACAGTATTATAGAAACATTTGGAGAAGTTCCTCTTTCTCAATATTTTGCAGTAGTTCAACAACAACGACTTTTCAGTCAAACTTATGACAAAGCAGCGCGTGAAATTAGTTTAATGATAACAGCCCGTATACAAGTAGCTTTTGAATATTGTGTACAGCGCAGTTGGCTAGATATTCCAGAGACCGATACTGCAAGTGATTTCTTTTCATGTGCAATACAAGATTGTCTTATCAAGCTTGTTTCCAGTGATGCAATGGACACTCCTTTAGACACGAGCTGGGAACTAAACCGCCTTGTAGACGGCGTTTTAGACCTCTTTGCGGTCAGAGAAAGGGTTTTTGCAAAATGAATTTTGTGGGAGGTTTTTGCAAAACTGTCTTCATGAATCTTGGCTTTGCCTTTTCGGCTAAAAG
>CAVDLI010000026.1:0-20780 GCA_963609725.1 bacterium
CACCGTAATCAAAAGTACGATTATACCTTTTTTCATACTTCCTCTATTAGGACACATTTAAGCTACATTTATAAGACACGTTTAAGATGCTTTCAAACTGCGTTTAAGCCGGTTGCAAACGGTTGTAAAAGGGTTTTTGTGATTGAAAAAATGTGGTCACAAAAGTATTTTGAGAAAAAATGTGAAATAGATAAGAAATTTGTCTAAATTAGTGCGCGTGTTTTTCTGATCTCTGATTTTTGCTTTCTCCTTTACCTATGATGCAAACAGCCGTTTTGCATCTCTGGGTAGTGAACCTTAAGCTGTAGAGGGTAGGGGAATACCCTTCAATAGATGCTATGCTGTGCACAGCTCTCATTGTTGCCCTTCCATGCAGTTGAAGGTTTGTTGTTTCCTTTTGGCTTTTTTGTCAAATCGCGGAATTTTTAACTCAGTCTCTAATTGCGGTCTCAATAGCCCTTTGTCACGTGGTATATGTTGGTTTTATGATGGTCTTTGCAACGACTATGGTTTTCTCAACGATTTCCTTTACAGAAACCTTACTCGGCTGCAACGACTTCTTCTTTTACAAAGACCTGACTTTCTTGCAACAACTATTTTCATTTGTAGCAACCATGTTTCACGAAAACTATGTGGCATTTACAGCGACCATGTTTTTTACAGAAAACCTTACTCGCTTGCAACGACTATTTTCATTTACAAAAACAATGTCGCCTTTGCAACTATTGCAACTATTGCAACTGTTTTGCCCTGTCCATTTCAACCAATTTTACCTTTTGCAACTTTGCTTGTGGACCATAGAAGGATACGATACCGGCAGTTCATTCTCCAATTCGGCTGTCTAAGAACCACAAAATGTGTCGAACTTTAATTTGACGCCTGAAATGCATTTCACAATATATTTCAAGGCTCTCTAACTCTTAGCTTAAAAGACACTAGAAGATACTAAACTTCAAAATATATCACCAGCTGTGTCTTTTGTGAGTTTTGCAAAGTCAAAAGGAGTTTTTGTTTTTAACATGATATATATTATTCGTGAGAGTTTTCTAGCGGTTGCAATTATTGCTTTTCCTGATGATTTTTCGTCTTTTAGCTTATGATACTGCTTTATAATTCCCATTTGGGAAGTTTTGACTGGCATCCTTACCATTGCAACAACACATTGCACTAGGGCTGTTCGTAATTCTTGAGGACCTCTTTTTGTGATTTTGCCATAGTAGACTGTTTCGTTTGACGTTTGAACCCAAGGGACAAGTCCACAATATGCTGAAAAGTTTTTATAATTTTCAAATCGCTCTATATCGTCAATGTAAGAGTATATAGTACAAGCATTTACAATTCCAATTCCAGGGATTGTCATAAGTAGATTTATGTTATCATTATCAGCTGTTATTTTTTTAAGTCTGCGTTCAAGAACTCGTACTTGATTTTCAACAATATCAAGTGTTTCAAAAATTATTTCTATTACTTCTTGTACTTTTGCGGGGATTTTTGTCAAAAGTTTTGTTCTGCTACTGCGACTTTGAAATTGAGAGGGGAGAGTTATATAACCATATGCTAACATAATTGCATGAGCTTGGTTCTTTAGAGCTACTGCATCTTGAACCATAAGCGAACGGCTTTTTAGAATGCGTCTTAGACTTTCTGACTCAGGTGTACATAAGTGGCTTTTTGGTAATATATCTCTTGCTAAGAATTCTGCGAGTGTTCGTGCATCGTTTTTATCGGTCTTTTTTGTGCTTAAGTTTACAACTTTGAATCTAAGTGTATTCACAACGGTTACTTCAAAGCCCTTTTCTTTCATTATATCTCTAAAGTAACGTGCGTTTGATGTGCTTTCTATTGCAATTGATACTGGCATATGTGCGTTTATATTTGAGTTCATATCTAGACTTGCAAGCGAGTTTTTGCTTTTGCTTGTGTTGCTCGAGCTTTTGCTTTTGCTTGCGTAGCTTGGATTTGTGCTACATAAACTTGCACTGCTTGAACTTGTGCTACATAAACTTGCACTGCTTGCACTTGCTCTGCTTGAGCTTACATTATTTGCACTTGTGTTGATTGAGCTTTTACGACTTGAACTTGCGCATAGTTTTTGGCTTGCTAATTGGTTTATTCGTTCTGCAAAGGCATCGTATCCGGCTTTTGTCGTTGAAAATTTTGTGCCTTCTTCAAAAGCGTTATCTTTTTCATCTAATACGCATATAGTGAATTGCGTTTTGTGTAAGTCTACACCAACAAAAAGCTTTCTTGCATTATTTTGCACTGCATTTGACACGGCATCTTGCATGGAATTTTGCATTAGGGCATTTGGCACGGCATTTTGCATGACATCTTGCGAAATATTTAGGCCGATTTCCTTTTGCGCTACAATATTTGCTACCACATTATCTTGTGCTGTATTCTTAATTCCTTCTTGCATATTATTGTACATATTTTCCTCCTCTCAAATTTGGTTTGTTCTGTCACTTGCGCCAGAGATATCTCATAACAAATTGTTTCTGTTGTGCGCATTTTTTGCATATTTTACAACATTGCAAAAATTTGATAGTAGGGGAAATTGAGGCTAGAGACTAGGGGAATTGGGGCTTGAGGCTAGGGGCTTGAGGCTTTTTACTTTTTCTTAGCGTTTCCAAAAAGTTCTAGAGAACAAAGCGTAAACTGTGAAAAGTTCAAGTCTTCCAACTAGCATTAGGAAACTAAAGACCCACATTGCCCAGTTAGGGAAAATAGCAAAACTGCCAGTGGGTCCTGTCTTGCCAAAACCAATTCCAATATTTCCTAATGTTAGTAGAGTAGAAGAAAAACAAGTCTCAATATCAGTGCCAGTAAGTGCAATAACTACAGTTCCTAACAACCACGTTACAAAATAGACCGACACAAACGATAAAACGCTTGTTATTGTTTCATCTCTCATTATTTCTCCACTGCTTTTTATCTTGTAAACAGCATTAGGGTGTATGCGCTTTTTTGTTATATTTGCGCCCATTTTGCAAACTGTAGCAACTCTTGTTACTTTAATGCCACCACCAGTAGAGCCAGCACAACCGCCAACAAACATTGTTAATATTATGAGCATAACAGCAAATGTTGGCCACGCAAGATAGTCTGTTGTAGAAAAACCGGTCGTCGTAAGGATTGAAGCCACATTAAAGGCTGTGTATCTAAACGCTTTGAAAATGTTGGGATATATTTTGCATGCAGTAAGTTGTATTGCACCAAATGCCGAGCATAAAAACCATATCCCAAGGTACCAGTGTAACTCATCGTCTTTGAGAGACTGTTTTATTTTTCCAGTAAAAGCTTTGTAATACAACGAGAAATTTATGCCCCCCATTAGCATAAATACAGTTACAATAAAATCTATGTAAGCGCTATTGTATGCTCCAATAGATGTATTTTTCACGCTAAATCCAGCTGCCGATATCGTTGAGAAAGTGATAGTTACAGCATCATAAAGTCCAATTCCGCCAAATAATAAAAGTATTGTTTGTACAAAAGAAAAACCAATATAGATTAACCATAATGCTGCTGCAGTTTCTCTTGTTTTGGGTGTAAGCTTTCCTTTAACTGGCCCTACAGATTCAGCTCCTAGTAACAGAAATCTTCCGGCTCCAATTTGAGAGCCAGCTCCTATTGCAGGAAGAAGAGCTACAAAAAGAACTACAATTCCCATTCCGCCTAGCCAATTTGTCATACTGCGCCAAAAGAGTATTCCTTTATTGCAAATTTCAATATTTGTAAGGCATGTAGCTCCAGTTGTTGTAAATCCACTCATGATTTCAAAATATGCTTTGCTATATGTTGAAAAATCGCCTGAAAGATACAAAGGGAGTGCCCCAAATGCCGTTGCGATAACCCATGTTAATGTTACAAAAAAATATCCGTCTCTTGGCAAAAGGTCTTTGAGATTTTCTTTTCTTGTGAATATCAATGCAATAGAAGAAACTACTAATATGCAAAGCTGTGTTAATAAGAAAGACTTAATTGCTAATGGCTCATGAAAATAAAGGCTAACAGCAAGTGGTACTAGCATGAGAAATCCAATGAAGAGCATTATGAATACCAAAAGTTTTATATCTTTTTTCAAATGCATATCTAGCCTCTGTTATTTTTCTGTAAAACTATTTTGCGCTTGTTCTTGACTTGGTTTTTCACTTTTTGAAACTTCACTCTTGGAAACTTCACTTTGTGCAACATCACTCTTGACAACGTCACTTTTTGCAATTTTGCTTTCTACAATTTCACTTGGCTCAATGCCCAAAAGTTCTTGCATCGTTTGTGTGTATTTATGCTCAATTACAAGCACAAGTTTGTCATTTGCTTGTATTTTATAAAGACCTCCGGGAATTATTGTGTCACCGTTTGGTTTTGTAACGCCGGCAATAATCCCTTTGCCTCTCATATCAATATCTTTAAGAAGTTTTCCTACAGTACTTCCGTTTTCTGGAACTTGCACTTCAAATGCTTCAATTTGACCATCAAAAAGGGAGTGCATACTTGCAATATTCTTGCCATGTAAATATTTCTTTAGAGAATCAACAGTTACATCTTGAGTAGAAATAACACTGTCTATATCCATATGGCTTGCCATTCTAATGTAGTTTGGATTGCGTGTTACAAGAGCCATGCTGTTTTTTATTCCAAAATGTTTTGCGTAACTTGCTGTAATAATGTTTAACTCGTCGCTGTCAGTAAGGCATAAAATAAGGTCTCTATTAGAAAGGTTTTCTTCTTTAATAAGACCTTCGCTAGTTATATCAGCATTGATGACTAAAACATTTGGATACTTGTTTGCAATACTTTCACAAGTTTCTTTGTTTTTCTCAATTAGTATCAAATTTCGTTGTTGTATGGGTGTAAATTTCCTAATTAGGAAGTCTGTTACCTCGCCCGCTCCAACAATAGCAATCTTTCTTGGTTTTTGTCTACGACGACCAACTGTATGCAAAATTGTTTCAACACTATCTTCTTTTGCTACAAGACTTAACGTGTCACCCGGCATGACAAGAGTATTTCCACTTGGAACAATTGCTTCACCGTTTCTGTTAAGTGCCGCAATGATAAAATTAGCCTTAATCTCCTGTCTTATCTTCTTGACTTCTCTATTTGCATATTGAGAGTCTTTTTCAACATACACGTTGTATAAAACCAGTGAAGAAGTATCAAACGAGATGATATCACTATAAATTCCTCTCTCAATATCCTGATAAATATGAGATGCGGCCTCTTCGCTTGGGTTTACAATGTAACTTATTCCCATGAGCGAACGCGAAGCTCCATTTGAAGTGCTGTAAGAGAGGTTCCTGATTGACGCAATAGTAAGCGGAACTTTGAATTCTGTTGCAGCAATTCCACATGAAACAAGATTTGTTTCGTCTGAACCGGTGAGCGCAATAAAGGCATCGGCATTATCAAGGCCTGCTTCTCTCAAGTCGTCAAGATTTGTTCCGCTTCCAGTGATAGCCAAGCAATCAACACGTGTCATTGCATTATTTACATCTTCGTCATCTTCATCCATGATAATGACATCTTTATTCTCTTCAACCAAATGCCTGGCAAGCCTAATGCCCCTGCGTCCTGCTCCAAGAATAACAACTTTCATCTTCTCACAATTCCTTTCTTGAACATGAAATCTCAAATTTGCAAGTTTATCTTTTCTAAATAGACCGATACCTTTATCCTACAAATTTCTTTTTCACATTCTACAAGTTTTTGCAAAACGTTTTTTGAAACTTTTTTGCAAAAGCCCTTTCAAGCTCGCAATTTTACTTCATAGAACAAATGCATTCAAGATAATGTCCCTTTAGCTATGGTTATGAAAATATAGCTCTCTTATTTAGAAGTAAAATAGATTATTTTCATGTGTGCATATCAAAAATAGACCATTTTGATTGATTTTACAAAAAAAGGTCGAAAAATAGACCAAAATCATAATTTCTAATCAAAAATGGTCTATTTTTTGTAAGAGCTAGTTTTGTGCAAGATGGAATTGAGGTAAAAAAATAAGCTGTTTTTGCTTGGTTAACAAAAACAGCTTACCTTTAGTTTTAGAGAGGTGTCTGAAAATTTTCAAACACCTCATGTAAGTCAAATAAAAACGGCGTTTAGCCTTCAATTACCTTACCTTTTTCTTTACGTGCAGCAGCTTCAATTTTGTCTGCTATCATTTCTATACCCTCATAAAGCTCGTAGCAGTCATAACTTACAACCTTTACTGTGCCCCATGAGAAATGTAATTTTGCGTCTATGTGAAAACCTTGACCAATAGTTTCTCTTTTAATAGTAATGTCTAAATCATGCAGATACTTTTCTGCAAAATCGAGTTTTTGAAGCTTCTTGTCAAGAAATTCCTGTGTTTCATCACTAATTTGATAATGGATACCTCTAACGTTAAGATTCATGCGCTCCTCCTTTTGAAGTTTCTTCTTACTTAAGAGTTTCTTCTCACTTAAATACTATGGTGTAAATAGCCAAAAGTCAAAAAAAACTCCACCAAAATCTCTTAAATGACTATTGGTGGAGCTTTATAATGTTCAAAGAAGGCCCATTGTCTCTTCTTTGAGAGCCGTTTTAACTTTTACTTATTTTATTGTTAAAAAAGCTTTGTATCCTTCATAGACTTGCTGAATATCATATGTAGATGTAATCTCCCATGGCGCATGCATGCTTAGTACAGAAACACCACAATCTAAGACTTGCATACCGTATTTTGCAGCATAATGTGCAATAGTACCGCCGCCACCTACGTCAACTTTTGCCATTTCTGCCATTTGGTAAGTGATATTGTGAGATTTAAGCTGGTTTCTAACCATTGCAAGATATTCTGCATTTGCATCAGAAGCAGCGCTCTTTCCTCTTGAGCCTGTGTACTTATTAAAGACAACACCTTTTCCTAAGAATGACGAATTTTGTTTGTCATAAAGAGAAGAGTTGAGTGGATCATATGCAGAATTAACATCACTAGATAGCATATAAGAATTTGCTAATGCTCTGCGCAGTACAAGTTCAGGATTATCAAGACCAAGTCTAAAAATTACTTCTGCAACAGCATTTTCTAATAACACAGAATCCATACCTGTTGCACCTTGGCTCCCTATTTCTTCTTTATCTACAAGAATACAGCAATTTGTTCTTGCTCCAGTCTCTGTTTCTAGCATTGCAATGAGAGAAGTGTAAGCACAAACTCTGTCATCTTGACCATATCCTAGAACCAAAGTTTTATCAAAACCAAGGTATCTGGATTTTCCAGCAGGAACGACTTCTAGTTCTGCTGATGTAAAATCTTCTTCCTCTATTCCATATTTCTCTTTTAGAATTGCTAAGATTTTATCTTTGCCAGATTGCTCGTTATTACTAGTTTTGTCGTCACTCGTCTTATCGTCGCTTGCTTTTGCAGGGTAGGCGGCTAGTATAAGGTCAAGTTTTTCGCCTTCAATGAAATCACTTGCTACTTTTTTCATTTGTTCTTGAGCAATGTGAGGGAGAATATCTGATATTGTGAAAACTGGGTCGTCTGGGTCGTCTCCAATTCTAATATCTACTTTTGTGCCGTCTGTGAGAAATACAAAGCCATCTATTGCAAGTGGCATTGCAACCCACTGATATTTTTTAATTCCACCATAGTAGTGAGTGTTAAGGTATACAATTCCAGTGTCTTCATAGACTGGGTTTTGCTTTACATCAAGACGAGGTGAGTCAATGTGTGCGCCAAGAATGTTCATTCCTTTACAAATGCAGTCTGTTCCAATATTAAAAAGTATGGCTGTCTTCCCCATGCGGGAATAATAGACTTTGTCGCCAGCTTTGAGTCTATCTACATCTTCAATGTTCTTGTATCCATTTTCTATTGCTGCTTTTATTACAGTTTGGGCACAACGACGTTCTGTTTTGTTGTTATCAAGAAATTCCATGTATCCTTTTATTAGGTTTTCCATAAAATACCCCCTAACACATGATTATTTTATCTTATTTTATGTTATGCAAGTCTTAACTTTTGTTAAGCAATATGTTACCATATTTTAAGAGGTTTTGAAAAACTTTTAAGAGGTTTAAGCATGAAAGGATTGACAGAACGCCAGGCTGAAGTTGCTATCTTCATAGAAAATTTTTTTAATATGAACGGTTATGCTCCAAGTTTAAGAGATATAGCAAGCAATTTTGGGTTTTCTCCAAAAGCTGCATATGACCATTTGAGAGCACTTGAGAAGAAAAATGTAATTAAAACAGCTGACAATTTGCCAAGAGGAATGGCTTTACTTAGAAAAACTATGCCAGACGGTGATAGTATGGTCAAAGTGCCAATCTTGGGGACTACTGCCGCAGGCGAACCAATAATGTCTGAGGAAGTCTATGATGGTTTTATTTCTCTTCCTCAAAATCTTGTTGGTTGTGATGACTCTGACAAGTTATATGCGCTAAAGGTTAGAGGAGACAGCATGATTGAAGATGGCATAAATGATGGAGATGTTGCTGTAATCAAAAAATCAAATCATGCTAGCAATGGAGAAATTGTGGCTGCCAGTATTGGTGAAGATACTACTTATGGCATAACCCTCAAACATTTTTATCATGTTGGAGACAGGTACGAACTAAGGCCAGCAAATCCAGCTTACAAAGTTATAGTTTCAACCCAGTGTCAAATTCATGGAAAACTTATCATGATTATTAGACAATATGGGAGGTAATGGTGGCGGGAGTCTACCTTTTACTTGGGCCAGAAAAAGGACTTAAGGAAGAACATATTAAGAAAATAAAAGCCTCTTTGGGTGATTGTGAAGTCTCTAAGTTTTATGGATTTGAAGACTATGAAGCTGAGTTTTATGCACAACTTAACAACAACGATCTTTTTGCAAATCATAAACTTGTGATTTTAGAGCAAGCACAAGAAATAAAGAGCAAAGATAAAATTAAAGCACTAGCAAGCTACATAAAAAGCCCTTCAGATTGTGCAACTTTAATTATTTCAAGTGAGAACTTGTTTATAGAACCTGAAATAATGAGTGCTGTTCCAGAAATTGACACCTTAAAGTTTTATGAGATGTTTGAGAGTAAAAAAGAGGAATGGCTTAGAAATTTCTTTAGAAAGAACTCTTTTTCAATAGATACTGCTGCATGTACTGCAATTATTGAAAAAGTAGAAAACAATATTCATGATTTTGAAAATGTATGTTCTCAGCTTGTCATATACATGAGTACTATTGAAGGCAAAAGTACAATAACTGCAAATGATGTAGAAGATTATCTTGTTCATACAAGAGAAGAGACAGATTTCTCTTTATTCTCATATGTTGCTAGATGTAAACTCTCAAGTGCCTTAGATTGCTTGCATACACTTTTAAGAACAAAAGATGCTTCATCTGTGACAGCTATGTGCGCTTCACGACTTGCAACGTATTTTAGAAGAGCTCTTTCTGTTCAAGTTAATGCACAAAATGGGCTTGGTATGAGTACGTCAGCACGTGAAGACGGCAGAGCTTTTTCTACTAAATATTTTGAAAATGATAAACCCATTTCAAGATTCAAAGATAAAGAAGTTTATAGAGATGCTTGTAAATCATACTCTTTACGAGATATGGAGCGTGTTCTTGTAACTTTGGCAGAATATGACATAAAAATAAAAGAGTGTGGCACTCTGTTACAGCAGACGATGATGGAAAAATGTCTTATAGATGTCATAAAACACAAAGGCCGGCATGCCAAACCTCTTGAATTTGCATCCCTGTAGAATTCTTACAAAAACCTCAAAATGAAACTTCTTGCGAGAATTTCTAATTTTTTAATTTCTAATTTTTTAACTTCTGAGCCTAATTTCTAATTTCTAACTTCTTTCATATGAAGAGTCTATGTTTAATTCTGCACGGTATTTGCTTACTGTGCGTCTAGCACATTTTATTCCTTTTTCTAGTAAAATGTTTGATATTTTTTGGTCAGAAAGCGCGCCTTTTTCTTCAATTATTTCTTTTATCATTTCTTTGACAACGTTTCTAGAAACTGTCTCATCACTAGAAGTGTTGGAGCGCACTCCTTGAGTGAAGAAATATTTGAGTTGAAAAAGACCCCAGTCAGTGTCTACCCACTTTGATTGTGCAAGACGGCTCATAGTTGTCTCATGAACGCCAATGCGCTCTGCAACATCTTTTAATGTCATTGTCTTAAGAAATTTGGGTCCATACAAAAAGAACTCTTTTTGAATATCCATTATTGCTACTGCTGCATTGTAAAGTGTTTTGAAACGTAAATTTACTTGATTTATAAGTTGGTTTGCTTGTTTTACACAACCATTTATGTACTTTGTAGTTTCTTTGGAGTCTGGGCCCGTCATTTCTTTTGATAAGTCACAAAATTGCTTAGACACTTCAAGTTTTGGTATTCCAGCACGATTTATGTCTAAAGTGAGAACTCCATCTTTGCTATGAATTGCAATATCGGGCTCTATGTAGTTTTCGCCGTCTGAGCCGTAGTTGCGACCAGGGTATGGAGTAAAAGATTTGAGTATAGAAATAAATGTTTGCAAGTCATCTTCTGAAATACCCAAATCAATGGCTACTTCTTTTGTTTTCCCAGTTTTTATTTTTTCAAGTTCGTTCGTAACAAGTTTTGCAAAAATATCTAAATCACTTTGAGCCATTTTTGAAAGTTTTGCTTGTAGTATCAACGATTGTCTGAAATCTTTAACGCATATTCCGTCTGGATCAAAATTTTGCACAACATTTATAGCTTCTTTAATTGTTTTTTCATCAAAAGACGAGTCCTCAAAAAGTTCTTCTGGCTGCAAAAGAAAAAAACCGTTTGCGTCAAGGTTGCTAATTAGCATTTTTGCGGCTTTTTCAACTTCACAGGATATTTTTACTTCTCCAAGCTGTTCCAATAAATGTTCTTGCAAAGTTGTTCCTTGTGAAGAAGTATTTTCAAGCATCATATTAAAACGGTCTGTATCACTTGAGTCTGAATTGGTGTACGTTTTGTCGTAACTGCTATAATTGTCGTAATTGTTATAATTAAGGTTTTCGTAATAAGAAGAATCGGCATCATCTAGGCGGTCATCATAATTTTTAGAAAATTCATTAGAACTCTCGTTGTTGGACGACTTTTCAATATCGGTATTAGAGAGAGAAGAAAATTCTTTCTCTGGAATTTCTAATGCAGGGTTGGTTTCTATTTCTTTTTGTATATGTGCTTTAAGTTCTAAGATTGGAAGAGGTAGTAGTGCTAGTGATTGTAGCATTTGAGGGGAGAGAGTTTGTTCTTGTTTTAATGATTGCGTAAGTCCAATTGTAAAATCAGCCATTATTCAAATGCTTCTCCAAAATAGATGTCGCGCGCAATTTCATTTGCTAAAAGCTCATTTCTGCCACCAGATACCAAAATTGAGCCGTCACTTATTATATGAGAGCATGTAGTGATTGAAAGTGCATCTCTTACATTGTGGTCTGTTAAGAGTATTCCAATTCCAAGTTTTGCAAGCGAGCGAACAATTTGTTTTATTTCATAAACAGCTTTTGGGTCTATTCCTGCAAAAGGCTCATCTAATAGAAGAAAGCGCGGACTTGTGGCTAGACATCGTGCAATCTCTGTTCTTCGTCGTTCTCCACCTGAAAGAGTGTAACCTTTTTGTTTTGCAAGATATGTAAGTCCAAAGGATTTGAGAAGTCCATTAACTACAGCATCTTTTCTTTTACTGTTACCATTAACACGGGCTTCTACTACAAGTCGTATATTGTCTTCTACGCTGAGTTTTCTAAAAATTGATGGTTCTTGAGGAAGATAAGAAATTCCAAGACGGGCTCTTTTGTACATTGGAAGATTTGTGATATCTACATCATTGAGCTCTATTGTGCCTCCATTGTTATTGATAAATCCAACAATCATGTAAAAGGTCGTAGTTTTTCCGGCTCCGTTGGGTCCCAAAAGGCCAATGATTTGACCGCCTTTCATTTCAAAAGAGATATCTTTTACAACATCTCTTTTACCATAAGTCTTTTTGAGATGTGAAACTTTCAAAGTACTATCCATTTACTTCTCCTGAAATAGAGCCTTCCATTGTGATTTCATAACTGCTTAAATCAACTGTTATAACAGTTGCATTGTAAGTACTTCCATTCCAATTTATGCGTGCACTGCCTTTTAGAATTACAATTTGTTTAGAATTATCAAATTCTATGCTGTCTGCTCTGCAAATCATGGGACCATCATCAGTATTTTTTACAATACGCGCCATCATTTGAATTTTTATAAGTGTACTTTGTGTATCATATTCAAATCTAGCGCCAGAAAGTGTTGCATCATTTTGTTCATCTTGGATTTCTATCCAACCATCTGAGACAATTTCTCCTGTTTCTCTGTCATAGAATAAATTAGGACATTGTAGTGTAATTCCTCTGGAATTATCAGCAACATTAACTTTTCCTGTGCAATTGACATAACGAAAGTCTTTGCCATAAAGCTCTATTGTTTGAGCACTTATTGAAAGCTCGTCAGCTGTAACGTTAGCTCCACCAGAAAGGCTAACACTGCGGTTGTCTTCCTGCATGTTTACTTTTGTGTAACCACCAGAAAATTTTATTTCTGTAGCGGGCTGTGAAGACGGCGCTGTTTCAATGGCGGTAGTAGACTGTGACGACGGCGCTGTTTCCGGCGCTGTAGTAGTTGCTGAAGAAGTCTCTGTTACAGTTTCAGAGTCTGCTGCGTAGAGGGGAGCTGAAGAAGTCTCTGTTACAGTTTCAGAGTCTGCTGCGTAGAGGGGAGCTGAAGAAGTCTCTGTTACAGTTTCAGAGTCTGCTGCGTAGAGGGGAGCTGAAGAAGTCTCTGTTACAGTTTCAGAGTCTGCTGCGTAGAGGGGAGCTGAAGAAGTCTCTGTTACAGTTTCAGAGTCTGCTGCGTAGAGGGGAGCTGAAGAAGTCTCTGTTACAGTTTCAGAGTCTGTTGCGTAGAGAGGAGCTGAAGAAAAAAGAAATGAAAAACAGAACAAAACACCAAAAGATAGCACAATAGCAAAATGAATAAGGTTAAAAAATGCAGCCAAAGAATGTCGTCTTGCAGTCAAAAGCTGGCGTTTTGCAGCCAAAGAATGTCGTCTTGCAGCCAAAAGCTGCCGTTTTGCAGCCAAAGAATGTCGTCTTGCAGTTAAAAGCTGGCGTTTAATAGAATAAAAAATGTTCTTCATTTGATAATTCCTTCTAAAATTTTGCCAAATTCAAAATCGTTTTCATCTAAGTACGCACTAAAGCCTTCTGCAATAATTTGCGTTCCATCTTCATAAAAAACAGAGACTTCTCCATTTGATTTTAGACTTCTTTCTTTATTGTCCCACTCTATTGAAGATGCATTAATAGTAAGATTATCGGCTTGTCTGTAAATTGTAACATTTCCACTAAGAGTTGCTTTTTCTCTATCTTCATCTAAAGTTGCAATTTCACACGAGCCCTCAAGACCGCTTTCATTGTCCTGTTTAAAACGTACATCTTCTAAAATAGTTCCTTTTTCACTTTTGTAAACTGTCATAGATTTTGCATTCATAATTAAAGCATCTTCGCCAGTTCTTCCCAAAGTATACTGGACATCTTCTAAAATCATATCCGGCAGTTCTTGCTCTCCAAGTGGGACTGTTTCATTTCCTTTGCTAGAGCAAGAAATAAGAAGAGTAGTTAAAAAAATTGATGCAAGCAATAAGTATGCCAGTTTCTTAAACTTCATAAGAAATTTCATAGAGCAATAATAACACTAGAGTAGGGCTGTTGCAAAGTAGAAGAAAGAAAAGTACCATTGAAGGCATGAAAGTTTTGTTTTTGGGTGAAATCGTTGGCAGGTGTGGCATTGGTGTTATAAAAAACGCCTTAAAAAGTTACAAAAAAGACAATGCAATAGACCTTGTTGTTGCAAACGCAGAGGGAGCTACCAGCGGTTTTGGATTAGGATTTCAAAATGCATTGACACTCCAACGAATGGGAATAGATGTCATAACACTTGGAGAAAAGGCATTTTTCAAGATAGATATGGTTGAGGGCATTGCCAAAAAAGATAGAATATTACGCCCTGCAAATTATCCAGAGACAGTTCCCGGCCGTGGCGTGCGTTATATAAATGTTGGCGACAAAAAAGTTTGCATTATAAATACATTGGGAATGTGCAATTTTAATACTCCACATTTGAACAATCCTTTTTTGAATGCACAAGCGCTCGTTGAAAAAGCAAGAGAAGAAACGCAATTTGTATTATATGTATTTCATTCATCGGCAACAGCTGAAAAATCTACAATGGGCTTTCTTTTGGACGGCATTGCGAGCGCTGTTGTTGGAACGCATTGCAAAGTTCTTACTTCTGATTGCCAAATACTCCCCAAAGGAACTGCATATATTTCAGATCTTGGCCGCTGTGGAGCATCTATGAGCGTTGGCGGATTTGACCCAGACTACGAGATTAAGCGAATAAGAACACAAATATCAATACGCTCAAGAGAATCTTGGTGCAAGCCTCAAATGCAAGGCATGGTATGCACTTTAGATGACGCAACAGGTCTTGCCGTGGACGTTAATCCGGTATGCCTAGATGTTGATGTCGTCATGCCACCAGCAAAGGACAGCGAAACATGACAACGCAAGCATTCGTAAAATCAATAAAGGCCGATACCACAGTTCTAGTTGGTTGCGATAACTCATCCTGTACTGGGTGTCATGCCCAAATGTTTTGCAATAATAAAACTTTTACAGAATTTCTTGCTCGAAATGATAATAAAATAGAGCTCAAAGAGGGTGATAAAGTAAACTTATTTCTCCCTCCAAGTAAGACAATTCTAAGTACAGTTTTAGTTTTTGCACTGCCTCTTGCTTTGTTCCCAGTAGGTTATTTTATAAGCTCACAGCTAAACCGTTTTTTTGAAACACTTCTTACAGAAGTGCAAAAAGCGTTAGTTGGATTGGGCTTTATGGCATTAGCTTTTGTTATTGCTGCAATTATAAGTGCAAAAAATAAGCGTTCTCTCATGCCAGTCATAACAGGAGTATGCATGCCCCATATAGATGTTGTAGCTGCTGCAATTATGAAAGACGGTAAACTTTTTGTAGCTCAATGCAATTCTAAGAAGCCAGAAATTCCTACTCAATGGGAGTTCCCTGGTGGAAAAATAGAAAAGGGTGAAACTCCGGAGCAAGCAATTGTACGAGAGATAAATGAAGAATTATCTGCTCAAATTAAAGTCAAATCTCTTATTACACAAGTAAGTTATCAATATGAGCATTTTCATATGACAATGAAGATTTTTCTTTGCTCTTTGGATTTGAACTCTTTAGGTACAAATGCTCAAAATATCCATCTTAACGAGCATGTAAATTCAAAATGGATAGAAAAAGAAGATCTTTATTCTTTAGATTGGGCACCAGCTGATGCCCTAGCACTTGCCGATATTTCTGCTGCCTGCTGGCCAGAATGATAAGTATGGTGAGGATGAAAAATTGTGTTGTTTGCTTGATGGCACCCCTTCGCATGATTTAGAGAAAACACACTTTAAGATATCACCAAACTCTAGATTTTATCCATTTATCTTGTTTGTAATAATGACGTAAAAGCAAAAGACACACGATGTCTCCAATCATGTATGCAAACCACAGTACGGTTACTGGCAAGCCTAGTAAGTAAACAGCAATTGAGTATGGTAATTGGAAACAATACTGAGATATAAAAGACGCATACATTGTAGGGCGGTTTAAGCCACTGCCACTGAATGCAGCATGATAACCTACCATGAGTGCAAGTATTATTACATTGACGCCAAAAACATACATTAAGATAAGACCAGTAGAATCGGGCTTAGCTCCTCCAAGAAAAAGACTCATTAAGAATGACGGGCAAATGAAGAATGCAATGGCTGGGATTGCGCTTACTGCTGCGCATAAAAGGCTTGCTTTGCGTACACATTCTTTGGCTCTTTGAATTTTGTTTGCACCAAGAGCGTGGCCAATAATTATTCCGCTTCCCATGCTAAAGCCGGTTATTGGCATCATGCAAAAACCCTGTAATCTTGTTCCAACGCCAAGAAGTGCTACAGCTGTTGTTCCATAAGTGGAGATAATTTTCATGAGTATCACGTTAAAAATGTTTCTCAAAAACAAATTTACACCACTTGGAAATCCAATAGTTAAGAGTTTAGTGTCTATTTCTTTGTTGGATTTCAAAAGACCTTTTAATGAAATCTTTATTTCTGAGTTTCCACGTAAAAGCAGTGCAAAACCCACAAGACAAGCAAAAGACTGCCCAATAACAGTGGCCCATGCTGCGCCCGCCATACCAAGATTAAGGCCGTATAAGCCAGTCCATGAAGTTATAAACGGTATTTCATAAAACATGAAAATTGGGTCTAAAATAATATTCATTATGGCAGATGCAGTAAGGAGCCTCATTGGTGTTTTTGCATCCCCAATGCAACGGAATATAGTGTTAACGCTGTAAGAAGAGAAGAAGATTGGGATAAAGAAAATTCTAATATATCCGTATTCTAGAGCAAAATTTATGACAGTTGAATCTTTAGAAAAGAACCCCACAATTGGACGCAAAAATAAAGCCATAAAAAGAGAGCCGGCTAGTGCCCAAATAAATTTGAATGCTAAAGTTCTTTCTGCTGCAGTTCTAGTTTTTTCTTTATCTCCAGTGCCATGGT
The DNA here is from genome assembly GCA_963609725.1 of bacterium. Lineage (GTDB taxonomy): Bacteria > Spirochaetota > Spirochaetia > Sphaerochaetales > Sphaerochaetaceae > UBA9732. Next base: position 16,649 of record CAVDLI010000026.1, read on the forward strand.
ACTGACTTATCAAAGAAACGCTTGAAGTTCCTACAATTTCATTAAAAACGTCTACTAGCCAAAGCATTGTAGAAATTATTGTCATAGAAGCAACAGCATTTGAGGAAATGTATCCAATCCAAAAAAGGTCAACCATGTCATAAAGAGACTGAAACATGTACCCGCCCATTGTGGGGAGCGCCAATCTAAAAAGTTGGCTTGTTATTTTTCCGTTAACAAGCACATCATTGGAACTTTCATTTACTTCATTACTTGAATTGTCTCTTAATGTCTCAATTGAATTTTGGTCTAGTGCGTTGCATAAGGACTGGTCTAGTGCGTTGTCTGAATATTGGTTTAATGTGTCATTGGAAGAAATGACCAATTGGCCATTGTGGTCATTTGACCTTTGTGTTCCTTTTGTCTCATCCAATTTCAATTCCTGCACGTTGTGCCTCCACAATGTAATGCTTACGTATTCTAAGTGAAAGAATGAGGTGACACAGCGCTGTTACAGTCCAAGAAATTGGATATGAAAGATAAATCACCTCAAGTGTAGGGTATGCCTTAAAAACAGTAGCAACCCACACAATTCTAAGAACACAAGAGCCTACCAAAGACACTATTGTAGAAAGCATAGATTTATTCAATCCTCTAAGCGTGCCCGAACCTACTTCCATGAAAGCCAAAGTACAATAAGGAATCATCATGTTATATAAACGCGTTTCAGCTGTAAGTACCGCATTTGGAGCACTGACGTAACAATGGATAATTGGAATACGAAATGCCAAAATGAAAAGAGATACAGCCTCAGCAATAATAAACGTAACAAAGTAGCAAGATGCCATAACTTTCCCAATTCGTTTGAACTTTCTTGCACCATAATGTTGACTTGTGAACGTAATAGATGCCTGACAAACAGAGTTCGTAGCTGTGTAAGCAAAACTTTCTATGCTGGCTCCTGCCGCGTTGCCATCTATGATATCCGATCCCCCTGGGCACATTGTATTATTTAGACCGATAATACTGCTCTGTATAATCATATTTGAAAGCGAGAATAGTGCACCTTGAACCCCTGCGGGAAGCCCGTTGTAGATAATGTCTTTTAGAGTGTTCTTATCAACACGAAGCTGATTAAAGCTAAATTTGCACCAACTGTTGTCCCGGCTTAAAATAATTAAAAGAATAACAGCAGATGCAAAGTTTGAAATTGAAGTAGCTATAGCAACGCCATCAACAGACATATTGAAAACTAAGACAAATAACAAGTTAAGTCCAACATTAAGAATTCCAGTTGCAGATAGCACAAACAAAGGTGTTCGTGTGTCACCCTTAGCGCGAAATATTGAAATTAAAAAGTTTGTTAAAGCAAGAAAAGGACAGCCAATGAAATAAATTTTAGTATAAAGAGTTGCTAAATCTAGAATATGTCCTTGGTCCCCAAGAAGTTTCAAAATGGGTTTACTAATGAAAAGCCCAAGCAACATACAAAACAATCCAGATACAAGCCCTGTTATGAGAGCTGTATGCACAGCTGCTTGAGTTTTCTCTTTATTGCCTTCTCCAATATAGCGGGCAACTACTACACTTGAACCTACAGCAAAACCGGAGAACACATTTATAATCAAAGAAATAAGGGCACTTGTTGTTCCAATTGCTCCAATTGCTCCACTTACATTGGACATTGCAACAACAATCATGTCCGCTGCCGAATAAAAAGTTTGGAGTAAGTTTGTAATCATTAGAGGAATTACAAAAGCAAAGACTTTCCCAATAAGTGGTCCTTCTAAGAGATTAGATTGATTTATTTCGTTTTTTCTGCTCACTGTTTGGAACATTACGCACCTCAAGTTTGAGCCCAATAATATTGATTATCTTGGGATATGGCAATTAGTTAACAATGTGTATTTAGCAATATGTGTCTAGCAATACTGCATTTAGCAATACGTATAAGATGAAAAGAGCCAATTTTTCTTTGCGCACTAACCTTGCTGAGTTCACAGATGTACTTTGAGAGACTTAAAGCCGTCTGTTTGCTCAAATAAGACCAATGGAGCGCTCTTGAAAATTAAAAATAAACAAAAAAACAACTTTTTTTATTTTTTTGCTTAGAAAATAAACAAAAAAACAAAGTTTTTGCAAATTTTGTTTATTTTTACTCCCTTAGCAAGAGCGCCATACTCTCAAGAGCCATTTCTGCTAGCAAAAGAAAAAGCTGTAAAGCAAAAGAAAAAGCTGCAAAGCACAAAGCACAAGCACAAAGCAAAAACACATCCTTGTAATTGAGTTGGCTAATCTCTCCATATTTATATTTTATATTAGAGCTGTTAATATTGTTGACCGTTGACTTACAATGCAATATCTTATCGCATTATTGCAAAGATTTTTGAATTGCAAAGATTTTTGAATGCCACAGTGGAGGCTTAAAGATGAGATCTATAAAAGATATTTATAAAATAGGGAAAGGACCTTCTAGTTCACATACAATGGGACCTGCTAGAGCTGCCGAGATTTTTAGAGATGAAAATCCTAATGCTACAAGTTTTAAGGCCATTCTTTATGGTTCTCTTGCTAAAACTGGAATGGGACATGGTACAGACAGAGCAATCAAAGAGTCTTTTGCTCCTAGAGAATGTGAAGTTTCTCTTGTTGTGGATAATTCTGTTGCTATAAAGCATCCCAATACCCTTGATTTAATTGCTCTTAACAAAGATGAGGAGATTGCAAAAATCCGTGTTGAAAGCATTGGCGGTGGCGACATAGTAATAGAGGGGCGCCCCTCAGAAGATCTTTTAGGTGAAGATATTTACTTGGAAAACTCTTTTGCTGAGATAAAGCAATTTTGTGAATACAGATATCTAGATTTAGTGGACTATATAGAGCTTAATGAAGGCAAAGAAATATGGGATTATCTTGCACGTGTGTGGAGCGTTATGCAAGAAGCAATCAAAGAAGGACTTTCTAAAACAGGAACTCTTCCAGGTTGCTTACATGTTCAAAGAAAAGCAAAACATCTTTACGATCACATTATTGTTAATAAACATGCAGAGCTTGTTGAATGTCAAATGGTATGTTCATATGCTTATGCTGTAAGTGAGCAGAATGCAGACAATGGTACAATAGTTACAGCTCCAACCTGTGGTTCTTGCGGTGTCCTTCCCGCTGTGCTTTATTATCTTAAAGACAAACGACAGCTTTCTGATTTAGATGTTCTTCATGCTCTTGGAGTTGCAGGCCTTTTTGGAGAGCTTGCAAAACAAAATGCATCTGTTTCTGGAGCTGAATGTGGCTGTCAAGCAGAGATTGGTGTTGCATGTTCTATGGCAGCTGCTGCTGCAGGACAAGTATTTGGATACAATATTACGCAAATTGAATATGCTGCAGAAGTAGCTCTTGAACACCATTTGGGTCTTACTTGTGACCCAATATGTGGACTTGTTCAAATTCCTTGTATTGAAAGAAATGCTGTTGCAGCTCTTAGAGCAATCAATTCTGCAAATTTGGCATACTTCCTTACTGGAACTAGAAATATAAGCTATGATATGGTAATCAAGAGTATGTATTATACTGGACTTGATATGAATCAGAGATACAGAGAAACCTCTGAGGGTGGTCTTGCACGTGCATATTCCAGAAGAGGGTAATTACAGAAGAGGATAATTCTAGAAAAAAGATAGTTCCAAAGAGGGTAATCCCAGAAGAGGATGATTGAGGTCTATAATGCTTGAAAACCTTAAATTTTCATTTGAAAATGATTTTCAAAAACTGTGTTTAGAAGTAAGAGTTTCACAACATTCTTCAGAATCTAAAAATTCAGAATGTAAAAAACATAAAATAGAGTACAGGGTTATCGGTCTTTCTAATGTGGATTTTGTTTGTGCTTCTGACTCATGGGTTTCGTTTTCAGGTGATAGTGATAAATGGCTTGAAAGATTTGACCTCATAGATATCCAAGATTGGAAGTCTTTTTACGATGTCACTAATAATCCTTTTCCAGATTCAGAGACAAAGTGGAGCTTGTGTGTAGAGTTTTTGGAAGAAGATGCAGACGCAGGCACAGAAAATTTCAAAAAAGAGGAAGAAGGGAAGTTTTCTCCAAGTAAAAATGAGAGCTCAAGAATTTCTAAGTCTATATATGGTCACAATTTATATC
>CAVDLI010000027.1:0-20438 GCA_963609725.1 bacterium
AGGCCAGAATTTGTAAAGAATTTTATGCTTTTGTTGCATTTACGTTTACAATAGATGCTTTGGACGGCTTTGTGTTGCATTTACTTTTTCAATCGGCCATAAAGTTAACCTCAAAGGCCGGAACACGATAATATCGACCTTAGTTGGTTTGTGTGTTACAATCAAAAGAAAACTAGTTTGGCATGAAGCGAGGTGGCAAATGGAACCTCTTGTTCTTACGTTTGATATTGGAACGCAGAGTCTTAGAGCTTTGCTTATAAATAAAAAAGGGGAGATTGAACTTTCGTTTCAACTTAAATATGAAAAAATAAAACTAGAATCTAATGTCCCTGGACGAGCAGAGCAAGAGCCTGATTTCTATTACGACAGACTTTGTGAGGCCAGCTTAGAGCTTAAGAAACTTGCAGAACAAGAGCCTGAAAGAAAATATCTTGAAAGAATAAAGGCTGTCACTATTACATGTATAAGAGATACAGTCATGATTTTGGACAAAGATTGTAAACCTCTTAGAAATATTATTTTGTGGCTAGATGAACGCAGAACACAGGGTGAAGTTAATCCTGTATGGTGGCAAAAACTCCTTTTTGCATCTGTTGGCATGACAGAAACTATTCACATGTTGTACAAAGACGCTTTTTGCAACTGGATAATTGAAAATGAGCCAGATCTTTGGGAAAAGACTTATAAATTTGTCGTACTTCCTTCTTATATTAATTACAAACTTACAGGGATACTAAAAGATGGAGCTGCCAACCAAGTGGGTCATATTCCATTTGATTATAGAAAACGAAAATGGATGAAAAAAGGCCTTTCAAGATGTGTTGCAAATATTCCTCTTACCAAATTAGTCGATATTGTTGAGTCTCCCGGTATTGTGGGTTACATAAATGAAGAAACAAGTAAGAAAAGTGGCATTCCTTGCAATCTACCACTAATTTCTACAGGCACGGACAAAGCTTGCGAGTCTTTGGGGCTTTCTGTAATTACAGAAGATAAAGCCGCAATTTCTCTTGGAACAGCATCTACTATTCAATTTTGTACTCCACATTACTTTGAGCCACAGCCATTTTTGCCTTCTTACCCGGCTGTCATGCCAGGTTTTTACAATAGCGAGTATCAGCTTTACCGCGGATACTGGATTATTACATGGTTTATCAAAAATTTTGCACAAGAAGAGGTCTTAGAGGCTAAAAAGAGAGGTGTGAGGGCAGAGCAAATTCTTGATGAAAAACTGAGTACTGTTCCTGTAGGTTGCAATGGCCTTGTGATGACACCTCATTTGGCACCTGGAAACGGAAACCCATTTGCAAAAAGCGTGATAATGGGATTGACTGACCACCACGACAAATATGACTTGTATAGAGCTATCATTGAAGGTATTGACCTTGAACTCTACCATGCCATGCTTAGAATGCAAAAGAGGTCTGGACAAAATATCAAAGAGCTCTACATTGCAGGTGGCGGATCTGTAAATGATACAGTAGTACAAATTTGTGCCGATATCTTTGGGCTCCCCATTAAGCGTATCCAAACTCACGAAGCTTCTGGAATTGGGTCTTCTCTTGCAGCTTTTGTTTCTCTTGGAGAATTTGAATCTTACGAAGAGGCTGTTTCAAGCATGGTTCACGATAAAGATGTTTTTATCCCAAACAGTGAAAACCATAAAAAATACATGTCAATCTACAACTCTGTGTATAAGTACATTGAGAAAGACAACACATGGCTGTTTAAGAGAATTAGAAAATTGCAAAAGTAATTATTGCTTGCCCATGACTTTTTGGGGTCTACTTAAAAACGGCTTAATGGTGCAAAACCCTCTAAAATCTATAATCTTTTGCTTCTCGTTTTGACTGGCGGTCTAAGTCACGCTCTTTAATTGCATCTCGTTTATCGTGAAGAGCTTTCCCCTTGCAAAGTGAAACTTGAACTTTAACAAGATTTCCTTTGAGATAAACTTTTGTAGGAATAAGAGTTAACCCTTTCTCGTCAACTTTACGTCTAAGGCGTTTAATTTCTTGAGAATGAACTAAAAGACGGCGGTTACGGTCAGTTTGGTGATTAAAAATAGAGCCTTTGTCATAAGGTTGAATTGTAAAACCAATGAGCCAAAGCTCGCCGTTATCTATTTTTATATACGAGTCTACAAAAGAAAATTTGCCGGCTCTTATTGATTTGACTTCTGTCCCAGCAAGAGAAATTCCAGCTTCTAAGTCTTCTAGCACTAAGTAATTAAAGTAAGCTTTTTTATTGACTTGTAATATTTTAATATCTTTTTTTACTGTATTTTCCATTTTTAGATACCTTAAAATTACTCATAAAAAGTCAATTCCATACAATTCTAAATCCCATGTAGTCGCTACACAGGCTTTTATATGCTGTGCCAACTGTGTATGCATCAATACTACTTGGAGTGTTTACGTACGAACCACCTTTTACAATAACAGTGGTCTCTGCATTATATTTCTCAATAATACTTTCAACATTAGACGTATCAAATGTGTCACATATTCTTGAAAGAGGTACGAATGAAGAACTTGTTAATTCCCAAACACCGCCTAACATTGCACTTGGTTCATCTTCTTCAACACTTGGCATAAGTGACTTTTGATATCCTGCTTCTTTTAGTGTAAGTGTTGCACAAATCCATTGGTCTTCTGTTGGTAGTGTTACGTTTTTTCCTGTTTCGTTTGAAAGCCACTTGCAAAAAGCATTAGCGGCATACCAGCTTATATTTCTAACAGGTCTGTTAGAAGAAATAACAGTAGAAAGTGTAACACCGTCTAAGTAGTATTCGTCTACAAGACCTTCGTTTATAAGCTCTTCTTTGTTTGAAATACTCCACTTGGGGTTTTTCGCAACAAAATTAGCCCACATGTTTTCTGTTATACAAATGTTAGAGATATTAAAACTTTCAGTTGTGACAATTTTTCCTGCTTCTTTTACCTGTGGCCATTGGTTTTCAACACTTTTCCCATTAGAAAATGTTGCGCTAGGAATTTCAAAACCTGATATCTCAAAAGAAGAAGTTTTAAGTGTAGTTTGAGTGCATTCTAGTGTTGGGTTTACAAGAGCTTTTCCTAAAGAAGATGTCTCAGATGTTTCAAATATTTTTGCAGCATCTAATTCTAAAGAAAGGTCTAGGATTGAGATAGCATTTTTTGCATCTTCGTACATTTGGCTAGTAGTGATAAACAAGAATGCAGTTTCTAGAACAGAAGTATCAGTTTCAAACTTAGAGCCTTTTATGCTTTGTGCATATGTTGTGAAAATGTTGGCATAACGATGTGTGTCGTCATATTCAAGTATTGCGCTGTACAAAGAAGAGTCTTCTAGTAGTTCTTTTGAAAGCGCATCAAATGCTTCTTGTGTGAGAGTAGCGTGGCTTTCAACTTTTTGCGTTCTAGGAAAAAGCCAGTTGAAAAATACAGGATGACCTACCTTTATTGTAAAACTATCAATCTCGCATTCATTTACTTTGTAAACGACATTGTGAGTGCCACTTACAATCTTGCGTGTAAAAGGTGTTCCGCCTTCATAAATCCCATCTACATAGACTGCTGCATTGTATGCATCACTTGTGAAAGTGACACGTTTAGAACCGCAAATGATGTCCGGTAATATGCCAATTAAGAATAAAAGTAAGAGGAGTGCTAATAAATAGGCTATACTTAGCCATACTCCAGGCTTAAGTCCAAAAAGAGGTTTTATTTTTACAGGTTCAACCTGTGGAAGTTCTTGTTTCTTTTTTATGCAATTTTTCATGCAATAAAGCTAACTTTATTACACATGATTGTCAACTTAGAGCTTTGTTAATATACTTTGCTTTATGGAAGCTTTTTTCAACAGTGTCCAGTCTTTTACAGAGAGATGGCTTACAAAGAGAAAAGCCAAGAAATTGGCAAAGAAAAATAAAAAAAGAACGCTTTGGTCTGAAATATTAGAATGGCTAGATGCTATTGTATTTGCTGTAGTTGTAGTTATTTTGATTAACCAGTTTTTATTCCAATTTTTTATAATACCATCACCGTCTATGCTAAACACTCTTCTTGTTGGTGATAGAGTTATGGTGTCAAAATTAACTTATGGGCTTGAACTTTTCCCAGAAGGTCCAAAAATTCTTAACTCTAGGATGCCTGATAGAGACGAAATAATTACATTTTACAACCCTCAATACGAGAGCAAGGGTTTTGTATTCAATCTTTTGAATGAGATTCTTTATAGAGCAACATTTTCTCTAGTAAATATAGATGTTGATGAGAATGGAGATGCAAGAGAAAAGCTTCTTGTTAAAAGAGCCGCTGGTGTTGGTGGAGACACTATTACTTTTATAGATGGTGATGCTTACATAAAAGCTTCTGGCACAGGTGAATATGTTCTTGAATCTTCATTTAGAGAGCAAAATAATTTGAGCTGTGCACCGCATAGAACAATAGAAAAACAAACATACACTTGGTACAATGCCTTGGCACGTTTAGACGGTCTTTACAGTGAAGGTGTATCTTATTCTTTACTTCCAAAACATCTTATAGAAGACCAGCAAAATTTAGATAGTAGTGTTTCTTTCACAGACCAATATGGATATGACAAAAATGTTGCTATAGGGCGCATGATTGCAAATCCTGCAAGTGATGATGCACTCAGTGATTGGGCAAAAAAGGAAGTTGGAATATACGTTCCACAAGACTATGTGCTTCCTTTGGGTGACAATAGAGATAATTCTGGAGATGGCAGGTACTTTGGTCCAGTTTCTGTTAACTCAATAAATGGGTACGTTGTGACTCGGATATGGCCAATAAATAGAATTGGTGGCTTGTACTCGCTAGATGTGTGAGTTTTTGACAACATTTGATTATAACAAGCCTCTTTCTTTATATATACATGTCCCATTTTGTAATTCAAAATGCTCTTACTGTGCTTTCTTTTCAGTTGCGGGATACCAGAATGACGTAAAAAAACGTTATGTCAACAAACTCTTATTAGAACTAAAAGAAGTTGTTTCTCGCATGAACGGCAAACCTTTTGAGACAGCATATATTGGTGGTGGAAATCCGGGCTGTCTTGATATTGAAAGTTTACAAGAGCTTGCATCTTTGGTGTGCTTAAATGGCAGGCCCAAAGAGTTTACTGTTGAGATGAATCCTGAAAGTCTTAAAAGTGAGATGAAAAGCCTTTTTGATTGTTTTTTCACACGTCTTTCAATTGGAGTTCAAAGCCTTGATCCTAAAGCCCTTTCTTTTTTGGGACGTAATGCAACTTTACAAGAAACTTATCAAGGGCTAGAGCTTTCTCAGAAAATCTCTATGGAAACTGGTTGTGAATTAAGCTATGACATGATAACTTGTCTTGGCTCTTGGCATAATCATATTGCCGATATTTCTTTGCTTTGCAATAATTTTCCAACAAATCATATGAGTGTTTATGCTTTGACACTAGAGGAAGGAACTCCGCTCTTTAAGAGAAATCCAACTCTTCCAAATGATGATTTACAATCTAATATTCTTGAGTCTGTTTGGTCTTTTTTAGAGGCAAAAGGTTTTGAGCATTATGAAGTTTCTAATTTTGCTAAAAACGCTAAAAACGCTAAAAACTCTAAAAGAGGTCTTCATAATTGTAGATATTGGGCATATAAACCGTATATTGGACTTGGTCCTGGGGCTGCGTCTACAGGTTTTAATAATGGCACAGTTTATAGGGGAGAGACGAAAAAATCGGTCTTAACTTATATTTCAAGCCCTCTTTTTAGTAATATTGAGTGTGAAAAATTGTCTAAAAACGAGGCATTGGAAGAGTTTGTTCTTATGGGATTGCGTTATAAAGGTGGTCTTGATTTAACCCGTCTTGAGAGAGATTTTGGATATAAATTAAGCAATAATTTGTTAAAAAATGTAATGCGCAATCTTGATGGTTTTTACATTGAAAATGCTCACCTTGTGCCTTCTGACAAAGGCCTTTTAGTTGCTGATTATGCTGCTTTAGAAGTTTTGAAAGCCCTACAAGTTTGAAATTTTGAAAAGCAAGGGAGACTTTGAAGCAAGGCATTTAATATGTTTTAGCCTTGTTCAATGGAGATTGAAATATATTGGCAATTTTTTTCATTAGAAAGTCCATCTTGAACCATTTTTTAGATTATTTTACAACTTCCAAATTCAAACTCATTGCAAATGCACTTTTCAAAAATCTCTACAAATCTTGTCAAATAGCTGTTTTTCATGTAGCTTTTCTAGTATGAAAATCAAGAATAGAGCTGTTAAAATTGCTGTGATTATTTTGGCAGTAATTTTAGCAATAATTATAGGTTATTTTCTTGTAAGATTGACACATGCAATAGAGTCTAAGCAAAGGCAGTCAGAGCTCAGAGGTGCTTTGCAAGAAGTAATTAACACATACGGAGAACGCGGGCTTTTGGAAATGGCAGGCGTTCCAGTAAACAACATTTTTTATGGTGATACTGGTGTAACACTGTTTCAAGGGGATGAAGCTTCATGGAATTATAGTGCTGATGAACTTCAAAACATGACAATTTTCCAAAATTGCAACAAAGCTGTCGTACATATTGAAACTAAAGTTTCTGACAATTCTTCTTATTTTGATGCTGTACCAACTGGCGACACTGGTTCTGGTTTTCTAATATCTCAGGATGGCTTAATTGTTACAAATGAACATGTTATAGAAAACTCAACTGTAATAACAGTTTCTTTATATGACGGCTCTGTTTATGAAGCACAGCTTGTTGGCGTTGACAGTGAGAACGATATAGCACTTCTTCGCATTCAAGTTTCAAGTGAAACAGAACTCACATATTTGACATTTGGAGATTCAAGCTCGCTTTCCGTAGGACAAAAAGTCTTGGCACTTGGAAACCCGTTTGGGTATGACAGAACAATGGTCACCGGCATAATCTCTGGCTTGAGCAGAGCAATCAGAGACGAAGACGGCAAAGTCTTACTTGGCATGATACAGACCGATGCCCCAATAAATCCCGGAAACTCGGGTGGCCCACTACTTAATACTAAAGGCCAAGTAATAGGCATTAATACGTCAATATATTCCACAAGTGGCACAAGCCAAGGTATGAATTTTGCTGTAGCTTCTAATACCGTACAAGATTCTGTAAATGATTTAGTAAAATATGGCAAAGTTAGCCGGGGTTGGTTTGATATAGTACCAGTTCAACTTTCACAATCAATAGTAGATTATGCGGGCTTAAAAGTCTCAAAAGGCCTTCTTGTAAGCCAGGTTGTTCCGGGTGGCAAAGCAGACTCTTGTGGTCTTAAAGGTGGGACTTCACAAGTTCTTTATGGCTCATCTGTAATTTATCTTGGAGGAGATGTCATAACAGAAGTAAACGGCGTTGAAATTGAAGAATATAATGACCTCTTTACAGCACTTTCAAATACAAAGCCTGGAGATAAAGTAGATGTTGTTGTCAACCGTAATGGTTCTACAGTAAAACTCAAAGTGGAACTTGTTGAAAGAAATGACGAGAATTTGGGCTGGATTACACAGTAATGGAAACAGAATATTCACAGAAGAACGACTTAAAAAAAGTCATAAATGGAGCCTTAAATAAAAACTTAGATGAAACTTCTCAAGAACTAGGAGATGGACTTGACTCTTCTTGGGGCGGAGAGATGGTTCAAAATGTCCATGGCGCTGTTCAATGGACAAATAAACCTTTTGTTGTTCATTCTCAATTTGAGACTTCCGGAGACCAAGGACAAGCCATAGACAAACTCTCTCAAGGTGTACTTGACGGCCAAAGATATCAAACACTAAAAGGTGTAACGGGGTCCGGAAAGACTTATACTATGGCAAAAATTATAGAGAAAGTGCAACGACCAACCCTTATTTTGTCTCACAACAAAACACTTGCAGCTCAGCTTTATAAAGAGTTCAAGTCTTTTTTCCCAGAAAACAGAGTAGAGTATTTCGTTTCCACTTACGATTACTACCAACCTGAAGCATACGTACCGGGAAAAGATTTATATATAGAAAAAGATGCTGACATAAACGAAGAAATTGACCGCATGAGATTATCGGCCTCATTTTCTTTAATGGAAAGAAGAGATGTCATTGTCGTGTCAACTGTGTCGTGTATTTTTAGTCTTGCAAATCCGGTTTCATTGCGTGATATGACCCATGTTTTTCGTGTTGGAATGCTGTTTGACCACAGGAGAGAACTTGAGCAGCTTACAAGAATGCAATATGAGAGAAATGACATGGTGCTTGCTCGGGGGTGTTTCAAAGTCCATGGAGATGTCATTGAAATATTTCCGCCATATCTTGAAAATGCAGTTCGCATTACTCTTGATTGGGATACTGTTGAGTCCATACAGTGGTTTGACCCAATAAGTGGTGAAAAACAGAATAAAATAGAAAGTTTTACATTGTACCCAGCTAAGCAATTTGTTATGCCAAAAGAACAAGTTCTAGCAGCGCTTTCTAGAATTCGCAGTGAAATGGAAAGCCAGTACGAGTATTTTATGAATACAGGCCATGTTCTTGAAGCTGAACGAATTAAGACTCGTGTAGAATATGACCTTGAAATGCTCCAAGAGCTAGGTTATTGCTCAGGTATTGAAAATTATTCAAGACCTCTTTCAAATCGTGCCCCAGGTGAAAGGCCGGCAGTACTTCTTGATTATTTTCAGCCTGATTTTCTCACATTCATAGATGAGTCTCATGTTACTTTGCCACAAATAGGTGCTATGTATGAAGGTGACCATTCTCGTAAGTTAAATCTTGTGCAATATGGATTTAGACTGCCATCTGCATTAGATAACAGACCTCTGAAATATGAAGAATTTGATAAAGTTGCAGGCCAGAGGATTTTTGTCTCAGCAACACCTGGCAAAATTGAAAAAGAACTTTCTTCGCAAATTGTGACCCAAGTTATTAGACCAACCGGCCTTTTGGACCCTCAAATTATTGTGCGACCAACAGAGGGGCAAATGGAAAACCTTTTAGGAGAGATTAGAAAGCGTACAATTGCAGGTGAGAGGGTTCTTGTAACAACACTTACAAAACGCATGGCAGAAGATATTGCAGATTTCCTTGCTTCCCAGTCTGTCAAAGTTCGTTATCTTCACTCTGAGATAGACACAATTGAGCGTGTTGAAATCTTACGAGACCTTCGTGCCGGCGTTTTTGATGTGCTTGTTGGAATAAACCTCTTGCGTGAGGGCTTGGACCTTCCTGAAGTCTCTCTTGTTGCAATTCTTGATGCTGACAAAATTGGTTTCTTACGCAGTACAACTTCTCTTATTCAAACAATAGGCCGTGCAGCTAGAAACGTTAATGGCATGGTTATTATGTACGCTGACCGCATGAGCGATGCAATGCAAGAAGCTATCACAGAAACCCAAACCCGGCGCGCAATCCAAATGAAATACAACGAAGAGCACCACATCACTCCAAAATCAATTGTCAAATCTGTAGAAGATATTTTGGAAAGAGAAAAGGCCGATACCATTGAAAACAGCAAACAGGATGTCAAAATTATCAAAGCTGGATTTAATTTACTGAACCCAGTAGAAAGAAAACGTTGTATCAAAGAACTAGAAAATCAAATGCTACAAGCAGCTAAAGACCTTGAATTTGAGCGTGCTGCACTTTTGCGTGATGAGATACAAAATATTAAAATGTTAAAACTTGAATAATCTCACTGTAAGTTTTACAATTACAACAAGTTAGCAATTTAAGTTTTCTGTTCAGATAAAAAGGTTTTTGCACAAAAACCTTGGAAAAATGAAATTGCTACAAACCAAGAGAATGAGGCTACTATGTCCAAGAAAAACAAAGTTGTAAAACTAAGTTCAAAAACAAGAGAAACAAAGAAAAATGGTTGTGTTGTCTACAATGGCGTTGAGATGACAAGAGCTGAGAGAGAAGCCCTCATAAGAGCTCAAATGCAAAAAAAAGAGCCAGCTAAAGAAGAAAAACATAACCGCATAAAGAAAGGCACTCGTGTTGCAGAACCAAGACATAGCAAGTTGTTTAATCTTCTTCATCCAAATAAAAAACAAGTAGTAGTTCCAACTTTAAAGTCTGTTGATGTACACGCCAAGGTTGATGTCAAGCAAGAGGAAAAACCAGTGGTGGTTGAGAAAGCAGTTAACGAAATAAAACCTGTTGCAAAACCCGTGGTGGTTGCACAACAGGTTGAAGAAGTTGAAGAAGATGATCTTTCTGCTCCAATTAATATTCATAATGCAAAGAAACGTATTTCTCCTAATTTTGTTAAGCGAGTTGGTACTGTTTCAGCAAAAAGTTGCGATGAATTTATCCTTGAAGATGAGAAACTTGCAAAAGAAATTGAAGACCTTGAAAACTCTATTGCAAAATTGAAAACTCCAAAAAATGCTACTCCAGAAGAGCGTGCAGCTCTTAACGCTCAGCGCAAAACACTTAGAGCACAAAAATCTTCTCTTGTTACAAAAAGAGAAAATAATAAAGAAAAAGCAATTGCACTTGAAAAAGCAGCTGATGGATACTGTGATATCTACGAACTTCTAACAGGTAATGAACTTTCACTTAGAAAGACAGCAAGAATAAATGAGTATGAGAAGTTGACAGAACAAGAGGAGAATATCGTTCTCTCCTCCCTTTGGGCGCCCCCTTCTCGTTCTTAGCCGTTATAACTGCGTCAGTGCAAACAGCGCCGTGTAGACACAGCATTGAATTTTAATTGAAATTTTTAACAAAAAGTTGTTTTTCTCGTATATACTCTGAGGAAAGTATGTATGAAAGGTGTAAAGAATATTAGTTTATTGTTTGAGTATCAAAAGTTCAGCCCTAACAGCTCTTTGGAAAAAAAGATTAATGAAGTCAACGCTCATTATTTATCCAAAGCAGTTGAGTTGGACGATAATATTCTTGATGTTTCTGCTGCAGGCGAACCAAATTCTCTAGTAAAAAAGAATGAGGGGGGGGGTAATCTAGATGAAAGCAGAAACAAATCAGGCGACTTTGTACACTCTCTATCATGATAAAGTTTTTGGATATATTATGAACCGCTTGCATAACAGAGTTGACTCTGAAGATCTTACGGCTGAAGTTTTTTTGAAACTGTTTTCTCTCCCAAATGGTTTTGATTTTAAGCGTTATGGGGCTTCTACATATGTATTCAAAGTAATGCAAACTGTTCTTGCAGATTTCTATAGACAAAAGAAAATAGTTTGCATGGAGCTTGAAGCTGTTTTCTCTTCTCTTGTGCATTTTGATGATTATGGAGATTTGGATGAAGAGCTTGTTCATTTAGACAACGCACTGAATACTCTTACAGAGAGGGAGAAAGAGATTGTTATACTACATTATTATAATGGTCTTAAACACATAGAAATAGCAAAAAAATTGGGTGTGTCATACACAAACGAGCGCCAAATATGCCATATAGCAATAAAAAAGCTTAGAAAAGAAATAGAAAGAAAGCGCTAAATATACTAAAGTACATAACATATTCAAAGGAGAAAGATATGGAAATTAAGAAAGAAAAAAACGGAAATGAATTGGCTATTTTTGTTATTGGTCGTTTGGATACAACTACTGCTCCTCAATTTGAAGCAGAACTGAAGCAAAATATTAATGGAGTAGCAAAACTAATTCTTGATTTTGGAGCACTTGAGTATTTGTCATCTGCAGGATTGAGAGTCATTTTGTCTGCACAAAAAGTGATGAATAAACAAGGTGAAATGGTTGTTAGAAATGTAAATGAGACAATTAGCGAAATTTTTGAGGTTACAGGTTTTGCTGAGATCCTAACTATAGAGTAATTTGGTGTAAGTGTGGATACCCGGTTTCAATACAGTGCATATAGATATTTCTTGATATGGGGAATTCTTTCTTCGCTTGCTTTAACTATTTGCACTTTAGTAGATGCAACTCTAGTTGGGAACCTCATAGGTGATACAGGCCTTGCTGTCTCCAATATTGCAACACCTGTTTATTTGATTTATGCCCTCTTTGGCATAACAATAGGGGTGGGGTCTAACGTTCACATTAGCAGGTCCCTTGGTGCAGATGATAAAGAGAAAGCTAATAAGGTTTTTCATTCTGCATTGACTTTGGGCTTGATTATTAGCCTTGTTTCTCTTTGTCCATTGCTTTTTGAAAAAGAATATTTTTCATTTTTAGGAGTTACAGAGACCCTTTATCCTCTTGCAAAAGAATATCTTGGTGTTGTTATGTGGTCAGCACCAATTTTTATTATGTACTACATAATCTCTGCTTCTGTCAGAACTGACAGTAACCCTCGTCTTGTTGCAATTGCTTCTGCTGTAGTGATTATCACTAATATTACACTTGATATTGTCTTTATGAAGTTTATGACAATGGGAATTAAAGGGGCATCTCTTTCTTTATGCATTGGAGAGTTCTTGGGTCTTATTGTTCTTTTAACTCACTTTGCAAGAAAAGATAAATTACTAAGTCTTAGATTGGGCCATTTGGATTTTCAACAGGTCAAGGATACTGTTTCCAATGGTTTTGGATTGGGCTCTGCTCAAATATTTTCTGCTGTTGTTATGCTTAGTTTTAATACTATGCTTTTGCGTTTTGGTGGTTCTAATGGCACGTTTTTCGTTGCTGTTTACAGTATAATTTACACTTTAAGCACAATTCCAACAGGCGTTTATGATGGCAATTCTGCATCTCTTCAGACTGTAATTTCGTTTCTTTCTGGAGAGTCCGATACTGATGGAATATATGCAGTTTTGAAAAGAGCTCTAATTACTGTTTCTTGTTTATCTCTTGTTATTGCTCTTTGTTTTGTTTTCTTCTCTTCTTCCTTGTTTTCTTTCTTTGGTATTAAAACAAACACTGAAACATCTGTTGCAAATACAGCTTTGAAACTTTTTGCTATTAGTATTCTATTTACAGGCCTTAATACTTCAATTACTGCATTTTGGCAGTCTATTGGAAGAAGATATCTTGCTTCTGTAATGTCTTTGGTCAGAAATTGCCTGCTATTAATGATAATGGGAGTAGTTCTTATTCCAAGTAAGAATGTCTTGGGTGTTGCATTTTCTTATGTCATAACAGAAGTTGTATGTGTCTTGATTATTGTTGTCATTTCATGTGTAAGTCCGTCAAAAGTGTATATAAAAAAGAAGTTTGGACTGGTTGGTAACTCTTTTGAGAAAACTTATCCAATAGAAAAAGAGAGTATGGAAGATATTGCACAAGATTTGGAGAAGATTTCTGAAGAGTGGGAACTGGATATGAAGAAATCTTTTATGATTAATTTTATATCGGAAGAGATTTTACTGAATATAATCAAGTTTGCTTTGGAGAATAAAGAAAATACTAAAAAAGGATACTACATTTCTATAAAACTGATTGAGAAAGATGACGATTTAGTTCTTCGTATAAGAGACAATGTTAATCAATATAACCCATTTGAGGCCCAAGGGGATGCAATAGACTCTGGAGTTCTTAAGCTAATTCAAAAGAAGACAAAATACTCTGAATACCAACGTAAAATGGTCTTCAATTATTTTTATACAATTATCTGAGGATTTGGGATGGAAGATTTGTTTGTTTTTCAGGACGATAAAGAAATAGATAGACTACGTGTGCAAAATAGGCTTTTGTATCCATACGAGAAGACCGCATTAGATTCTATTTTTGCAAACTTTGCAAAAGAGAGTGCAAAGACTGAAAATCTTGCAACAAGAGAAGGTCTGGCGGTTTTGGACATAGGGTGCAATGATGGAAAGAAGACTGTTTCTATATTTTCTTATGATTCTATTTCCCATGTTGTTGGACTTGAGTATAACGAGAAGCTTGCTCAAAAAGCACAAAAAGAGTTTGGTGACAATAAGTTCTTTTTCTCTACTCTTGATGTTGAGAAGTCTAATTTTACAGATGATTTAGCTAAAATCATGCAAGAGCGTGGCATTAAAGCATTTGATTGCATATATCTCTCTTTTGTTTTGATGCACTTAAAGAACCCCAAAAAACTTCTTGCGACATTACAAAACGTACTTAAAGATGATGGTTATTTGGTTGTCGTGGAGGCCAATGACAGCACTTCTTATCTGACGGGTGATGTTGACAATCTCTTAGGTACTT
Organism: bacterium; assembly: GCA_963609725.1. GTDB lineage: Bacteria > Spirochaetota > Spirochaetia > Sphaerochaetales > Sphaerochaetaceae > UBA9732. The sequence goes on from CAVDLI010000027.1 coordinate 14,071, forward strand.
TTCTTGATATCTTAAATAAAGACAAATATTCTGGAAACCGCTTTCTAGGGAGCAAGATTGAGAAGATAATTGAAGATTGTGGATATGAAGATATAAGAATTTGGTGTGAAGCAATTTCTGCAAAAAAAGGAGAGCTAGAGAAAAAAGAAGATATTTTTACTACATTTTTCTCTTATTTAAGTGAAGATGTAGACATTCTTATTAAAGAAGAAGATTGCGAAGAATACAGGACATGGAATCAGTGGCTTCTTACTTGCTTGCCATTGTTGAAGTCTTTGATTTTGAAAGAAAATTCTGAAATTTCCATGGGAATGAAGATTTTGTCTTGCAAGAAAAATGTTTGTTAAGGGGGAAGGCGTGTATTTTGAAGAACTAAAAGAAAATGAAATAGAACAAGCCTTGCATTTAGCAGATGAGTGTGTGGGCAAAAACCTCTATTCTTATGAAGATTTCTCAAATGCTATTAACAATAAAGACAAATTTTTCTTTTTTCTTAAAAACGAAGAAGGAAAAATTGCAGGTTATATTTATTTTTTAATTACTTCTTCTAAAGAAGCTTTGTCTTCAGTTGATCTTAACGTAAAGGATATTCCTTTTTCTGAAAGATGTGGAAAAATACAGTCAGTTGCTCTTAGTGAAGAGTATAGAGGAGAATGTCTTGCTAGCCAAATGATAGATTTTGCTATTAAGACACTTTCTGAAAAAGGTATTGATCTTGTTTATATCATTTGTTGGAAGCCCGGTGGCTTTTTACCGTTAAAAAAAACATTGGATAAATGTAGTTTCACATATCTTGTAACCATTAAAGACGCTTGGTATAAGGATGAAAACTTAATTTGTCCATACTGCAAAGGACGTTGTCATTGTTCTGCAGATATCTATTATAAGAGATTGCAAAATCCAATTTTGACATCTCAAAGGAGAAGTTGTGAAGATTAAACTTTTATCTAAGTTTATACTTTCTCTTTGCGTTGTTGGCCTAGTGCTTACATTCTCAGTATCGCTTTTCAGTTATATCACTTCTAAAAGATATCTTGAAAATCTTTTTGCTGAACGCGTTATGACAAACAGTAATGCAATTGCAACTATGCTTAATGTTGAAGATGTGAAAAAAATCATAGCAGAAGAGGGGGATAAAACTCCTGAGTATGAACAAATGTACAATCTCTTCAATAAACTAAAAAAAGAAGGCAATATAACATATCTCTCACTTGTTGTTCCTCATGAAAACAGTGTTACTTTTTATATAGACGCCCTTGTTGAAGAAATGGGAGATAATCCTGCATCTCAACTGACTTATGGAACTAATGTTCTTTACATAGATGCTGCCAACCCAAATGACCCGGCAGATTATGAAAAATACATAACTATTTGGAACGCTTATAAAGAAAACAAAGGCTTAGATAAGCCCATTGTTACAGATAATAGTTATGGATACAACTACACTGGAGTTTCTGTTGTTTTAGACGAAAACGGAAAAGCTATAGCAGAAATTCAATACATCCTTGATATGAGCTCTGTTAGATCTTACCTTTTCTCCATACTCAACACTATGATAGTTATTTGTTTTGGCTTAATTGGTATTGTTATACTTGTTTATATTGTATTTGTTAGAAACATGGTTACAAAGCCAATTGGGAAATTGACTAAATTTACTGAAGAGATTACACGTAATAATTCTTTTGAAAATCAGAGTATTGAGTTACACACAGGAGATGAGATTGAGTCTCTTTCTCAGTCATTTAACTTCATGCTTGCAGAGCTCACTGAATACATATCTAACCTTTCTAAGATGACAGCAGAAAAAGAAAGAATTGGAGCAGAGCTTGATGTTGCACGTCACATCCAAGCTAGCATGCTTCCTTGTGTTTTCCCTCCTTTCCCTGAAAGACATGAATTTGACATATATGCAACAATGACACCTGCAAAAGAGGTTGGTGGTGATTTTTACGATTTCTTCTTTATAGACGATGACCATTTAGCTCTCGTTATGGCCGATGTCTCTGGAAAAGGCGTACCTGCAGCACTCTTTATGATGATAAGTAAGACACTTATCAAGTCCATAGCTCAAAATAGACATAGTCCAAGCTCAGTTCTGGAGAAAGTAAATAATCAGCTTTGTGAAAATAATGAAGCAGAGATGTTTGTAACTGTTTGGCTTGGAATATTGGAAATTTCAACGGGAAAAATGAAGTGTGTTAATGCAGGGCATGAGTTCCCGGCTATAAAGCGTAAAGATGGACAGTGGGAACTTTATAAAGACAAGCACGGTTTCGTTGTTGCCGGAATGGAAAACGCGAAATATAAAGAATATGAATTGCAATTTAATCCTGGAGATAAGCTTTTTGTTTACACAGATGGTGTTGCAGAAGCAACAGATAGCAATAATGTCCTTTATGGCACTGACAGAATGATAGATGCTCTTAATAGAGCTAAAGACAAATCAGTTAAAGAGTTACTTGAGTTCGTTCACTCTGATGTTGATTTATTTGTAGGAGATGCTGATCAGTTTGATGATATCACAATGATGACACTTGAGATAAAGGAGAATAATTTATGAAAAAAGAGATTACCTTAAAGCCATCAGAAAATGCTGTGGCATTGGTGACAGACTTTGTTGAGGGCATTCTTACACAAAACGATATCCCTTTCAAAACAATTGCACAGGTCAATGTTGCTATAGACGAAATTTTTTCAAATATTGTCCTTTATAGTGGTGCTGACAGCGTAACAGTTACATGCTTTCTTGAAGAGAATGAGATAAAAATTGAATTCTTGGATAATGGAAAACCTTATGACCCAACTAAGAATGAAGATCCAGATATCACTCTTTCTAGTGAAGAACGAAAGATTGGAGGGTTGGGAATTTTTATGGTTAAGAAGACAATGGATGATGTTTCTTATGTTCACAAGGATAATAAGAATATTTTGACAATTAAAAAACATCGGTAAAATACATGAATACAAATCTTTTTCGCAAATCCAGTATAGACAGGGTTAATTCTCCTGAGCAGCTTAATGATTATATACGAGTAGCAAACCCCAGTGTATGGATTCTTCTTGTAGCTATAGTATTTCTTCTTGCAGGTGTTGTCATTTGGGGTGTCTTTGGCACAGTAGAAACAAAAGTAAATACAACACTAATAGTTCAAAATGGTACGGTTGAAGCTTATGTTTCTTCCAATAACATTTCATCATTAAAAGACGGAATGACTGTAAAAGTAGATGGCAAAGAAGGTGTGATAGAGAGTATAAACAAAACCCCTGTAGAGATTACAGATACATTTTCTTCATATTTTTTGTATCTCTCTGGGCTACAAACAGGAGATTTTGTCTATAAAGTAAATGTAAATCTTTCAGGTATTGAGGATGGTCTTTATTCTGCTTCTATAGTTGTTGATAGCATCAATCCTATTTATTTTGTCATACACTAGGAGGGGATTATGGAAAAGAAGAAAACTCCCTCTTCTCCTGTTACTAATTCAGTTGCAAAAGTCCCAGTGGTTATTCAACTAGAGGCTCTAGAGTGTGGGGCTGCGTCATTAGATATGATTCTTGCTTACTATGGTAAGTGGATTCCTCTAGAGCAGGTTAGATTTGATTGTGGTGTTTCTAGAGATGGCTCAAATGCAAAGAATGTTCTCAAGGCTGCTAGATCTTATGGTCTTGAAGCTAAAGGTTATAGATATGAGCCAGAACAATTGAAAGAAAAAGGAAAATTTCCATGTATTATTCACTGGAATTTTAACCATTTTGTGGTTCTTTGTGGTTTTAAGGGCAATAAAGCTGTTATAAATGATCCAGCAAAAGGCACGTACAGCGTAAGTATGGAGCAGTTTGATAAATCTTTTACTGGTATTTGCCTAATGATGGAGCCCGGAGAGAATTTCAAACCGGAGGGAAAACCAAAGAGTGTTCTTGAATTTGCCAAGAAGAAACTCAAAGGAACAGGAAGTGCTTTTGCTTTGGTTGTTGTTACTACAATTATTTCTTCTTTAATTGGTATTATTACACCAGGTTTTTCCAATGTGTTTGCAGACCATCTTTTAAGTGGCACAAATCCCCAGTGGTTTATGCCTTTTATTTGGGGTATTACTGGGCTTTCTATAATTCAAATTATAGTTGAGATTATCCAAGCAACATATTCATTGAAAGTAAACGGAAAGATTGCAATAGTTGCAAACAGCGAATATATGTGGCATGTTTTGCGTCTTCCAATGGAATTTTTCTCTCAGCGTATGGCTGGGGATATTCAAGGGCGTAGGAGCCAAAATGCTAGTATTGCCGGCAGTATAATTTCCACATTTGCACCTCTTGTTATTGAAGGCTTTATGCTATTCTTTTATCTCTTTGTTATGTTGAGATATAGCGTTGTTCTTTCTTTAATTGGAATTGTTTCAGTTTTCTTGAATATGGCTGTAAGTTCATACATTTCAAAGAAAAGAATTAATCTTACACGTGTCTCAAGTAGAGATGCTGGAAAACTAGCGGGAGCCACTGTTGCTGGTATAGAGATGATTGAGTCAATCAAATCTTCAGGAGCAGAGAACGGTTATTTTGAGAAATGGTCCGGATATCAAGCCGGCGTTAACTCTGGACAAGTGAAATTTACAAAGCTCAATGCAAAAGTTGGAATTATTCCGTCTGTAATTTCAATGTTAACCAATACACTTGTTTTAATGGGTAGCGTGTACCTTTGTCAAAAAGGGCAGTGGACTGTTGGTATGATTAGTGCATTCTCAGGTTTTTTGGGTTCCTTTTTGTCTCCGGCCATGCAATTTGTATCGGCCTCACAGAGTTTGCAAGAAATGCGTACTAGTATGGAAAGAATTGAAGATGTCATGGAGTATCCGGCTGCCATCCCATATGAGACAGAGCCACTAACAGGAGATGAAGAATTTGATAAACTTAGTGGCAGAATAGAGTTAAAGAATGTTACATTTGGATATTCACGTCTTGCAGAGCCACTCATTAAAGATTTCTCAATGACTTTGGAGCCAGGGCAAAGGGTTGCTTTTGTAGGACCGTCTGGGTGCGGAAAGTCTACTTTAAGTAAGCTTATTTCTGGGCTTTATAAACCATGGTCTGGCGAGATTTTGTTTGATGGAAAACCAATTGATGCTATAAATAGGGCTGTGTTTACTGGCTCATTAAGTGTTGTTGACCAGGATATAATTCTCTTTGAGGATACAATTTCTAACAATATTAAGATGTGGGATAATTCTATTGAGGATTTTGAAGTAATTCTTGCAGCTAGAGATGCTCAAATTCACGAGGATATTATGCTCAAGGATGGCGGGTATCAACATAAACTTCTGGAAGGTGGTAAAGACCTCTCCGGCGGTCAAAGACAGCGTCTTGAGATAGCGCGTGTGCTTGCAGAAGACCCCACCATAATAATCATGGATGAAGCTACAAGTGCACTGGATGCAAAAACAGAATATGAGGTTGTTAAATCAATCAAAAATAGAGGAATAACTACTATTGTTGTTGCTCACAGGCTTAGTACTATTCGTGACTCGGATGAAATCATTGTACTTGATAAAGGCAATGTAGTTGAGAGAGGTACACATGATGAATTATACAAATTGGGTGGTGTGTATGCTTCTCTTGTGTCAAACGAGTAAAGGGGGACTCTATGGGTTGGTTTGACGAACAAATTAGAGAAAGAATACAAAGTGATGATGAAAGTTTTTCCAATGCTTTTGTTGCTATGTCCTCTCTTGTTATGGGAAAACGCATTACTAGGATTTTGCAAGAAGACAGTGTAAATGCAAAAAATGCAATAGATTATGTTCTTAGATATTACCATGTAAAGCCATCAGAGTTGCCGGTAGGCGTTAAAGATATAAATGAGCAGCTTGAATTTCTTATGAGACCTGCAGGTATTATGAGACGTACCGTTCTATTAGAAGGCTCTTGGTATAATGATGCTGTTGGTGCAATGTTGGGTTCTCGTAAAGATGATGGAACTCCCATAGCTCTTATCCCATCAGGTCTTACTGGTTATAAGTTCTATGATACGGGAACAGGAAAGTGGGTTAGAGTAAACAAAAAGACAGCAACTCTTATTGATGATGAGGCTATATCTTTTTATAAGCCATTACCTCTTAAGAAATTAGGAATAAAGGATCTACTTATATACATAGTAGAATGCATGAGTATTTCTGACTTTGTTTTTGTTGGACTTGTGACGCTGGCTACTTCATTGTTAGGCCTTTTGACTCCTAAAATTCAAAGAATTATCTATGGACCAGTTATTGAAGGAGGGAGCCTTCAGCTTTTGTTTGCAGTTTTTGGTTTTCTTATTTGTGTAAGTTTGTCTCAGCTGTTCATAGGTATTGTTAAGAGCCTTATAATGTCTAGAC
>CAVDLI010000028.1:0-20094 GCA_963609725.1 bacterium
CTCAGGGGCAATTGAAATCCCAAGAGCAAGTTCAAGAGCAAGTTTCAAACCAAGCCCCAAACCAAGTTTCAAACCAAGCCCCAAAGCAGCATCTTCTTAGCGTAAACGACTTGTACACCTCATTTTTTACGGACTCAGGGGAAGTGCATGCTGTAAATGGCGTGTCTTTTAATTTGGATGAAGGCGAGATTTTGGGCATTGTTGGCGAGTCCGGTTCAGGAAAAAGTGTTACAGCTTATTCAATTATGCAAATTCTTGCAGACACTGGAAAAGTTACAGGTGGTAGCATTCTTTATAAGGGCGATAATATTGTGGAATGGAATGAAAGAAAACTTTGCCATTTTAGAGGTAAATGTTGTTCAATTATATTTCAAGACCCAATGACGAGCTTAAATCCTGTGTTTACAATTGGAAATCAGCTTAAAGAAGCCATTGAACTTCATACAAACAAGAAAGGGAAAGAAGCTAAAGCACGTGCAATTGAGCTTTTGGAACTTGTTGGAATTAATGAGCCTCAAAGAAGAATTAAACAGTACCCTTATGAGCTTTCAGGTGGAATGCGACAGCGTGTCATGATTGCAATGGCACTTGCTTGCGAGCCGGATGTCCTCATTGCAGACGAACCCACAACAGCTTTGGATGTTACAATACAGGCTCAAATTCTTGAACTTATACAAGATTTGCAAAAGAAAATGGGCATGGCTGTAATTTTAGTTACTCACGATTTGGGTGTAATTGCAGAGCTTTGTGACAACATTATTGTTATGTATGGAGGGCGTATTTGCGAACGAGGAACTGGTGCCGAGATTTTCTACAATCCAAAACATGAATACACAAAAGGACTTCTTCGTTCAATTCCAAATGTTAATAACATGAAAGAGCGTCTTATCCCAATTCCAGGAACCCCAATTAATATTCTCAATCTTCCAAAAGGGTGTCCGTTTTGCGCACGTTGTCCAGAGTGCATGAAGATATGTCTTAAAGAAAAACCTGAAGAAATTTGGATTAATGACAACCATAAAGCAGCCTGTTGGATGAATATTAAGGACTTGGTATGCAAAGGAGATGCCGTATGAGCAATAATATGAATAGCAATATGAGCAGTAATAACAACCTGAATAATGAGGTTTCAAAAGTTCCTTTGGTAGAAGTCAAAAACCTTAAACAATATTTTCCAGTCAAGACAGGTTTTTTCAAAACGCAGTACCTTAAAGCTGTTGATGATGTCTCATTTTCTATTGAAAGTGGAGAAACTTTGGGCCTTGTTGGAGAATCAGGCTGTGGAAAAACTACAGTTGGACGTTCATTGTTGCATTTGTATGAGCCAACTGATGGTCAAATTTTGTTCAATGGAGAGCTTGTTACAAAGAAAAATCTTCCTCAAATGAGAAAGAACATGCAAATGGTTTTCCAAGACCCTTATTCTTCTTTAGACCCAAGAATGACAGTTGAAGACATAATTGGAGAACCTCTAGATGTTCATAAATTGTACTCTACACGAGCCCAACGCCGTGAAAAAATTTTGCAGCTTATGGATTATGTTGGCCTTAATGCAGAGCATGCACGTCGTTACGCACATGAATTCTCAGGTGGACAGCGCCAACGTATTGGTATTGCTAGAGCTTTAGCTGTAAATCCCAAATTCATCGTATGTGATGAGCCTGTTTCTGCTCTTGATGTTTCAATTCAAGCTCAAGTTGTGAATATGTTTGAAGATTTACAAGCAAAACTTAATGTGGCATATCTTTTCATAGCTCATGACCTTTTGGTAGTGCACCATATATCTCAGAGAATTGCTGTAATGTATCTTGGTAAAATTGTTGAAATTGCAAGTTCTGACGAAATAAATGAGCATCCACTTCATCCTTACACGCAGTCTTTGATTTCTGCAGTTCCAATTCCGGATCCTAATATCACTCGTAAGCGCCAAAGGATTGTTCTTGAGGGTGATGTGCCAAGTCCGTTGAATATGCCACAAGGTTGCCCTTTTAGAACAAGATGTCGTTATGCGTGTGATAAATGCGCTCAAAGTATGCCATCTCTTAAAGAATGCGCACCCGGGCACAAAGTTGCATGCCACATGATATAAGGTTTTTGTTTTGATATTGGTATAGACCGATATCCTTATTCTCATCATCTTGTATTTCCAATTTTAGAGAAGTGAAGAAAATTCAACTTTGCATAGTTTTCTAGTTTTATTAGACCATTATGCAAAGCTTATTTTCTTTGTATGTTTACAAATATGTTTAATATATTAGACAAGATTTCATTATTTTGAATAAAAATTTAATAAGCGTTTTCGTTCTTTTAGATAATTGGTTTAGATTTTTTGTGAAATTTTGTTAGTATGTATACATTTTTTGAATATTTAGAGAATAAAAATACAAATTTTTTGAAAAAATTATTGTGCTTTTTTTAAGAAAACGATAAAGATATCGCAAATCATTTTTTAGGAGAAACGCCATGAAGAAAACATTATCAATTCTTCTAGTATTGGTTGTTCTTTGCTCCTATGCCTTTTGTCAGTCAGCAGCTGAAAAGGCACAGCCAGCATCAACACCATCATTGGTAATTGACCCAGAAGAACATGTTGGAGCCAATTACGTAGATCCAGTTAAGGACTGGAGTAAATATGATGACCTCATTGCAGCCATCAAGTCCGAGACTGACTCTGCAAAGAGAGCAGAGATGATGCACGAGGCTGAAGACATTCTTATGTCTAATTTCTGTGTCATCCCATTCTATTATTACAACGATGTTTACATGCTCAAGAGCTATGTTTCAGGTGTTTATTCAAGCCCATTCGCAACAAAGTTCTTCCAGTATGCTAAACTTTCCAATGGTTCAGACACACTTCGTGTTTGCCTTGCTTCTGAACCAGATTATCTAGATCCTGCTCTAAACAGTACTGTTGACGGTGCATGTCTTGCAGCAGCTTCCTTCTCTGGTCTTTACACATATGATGCTTCAGGTTCAACAGTTCCAGCTTGTGCAGTTTCTTACTCAGTTTCAGATGATGGCCTTGAGTATGTAGTAAAACTCAAGAGCGGTCTCAAATGGTCTGACGGCTCAGATCTCACAGCTAGTGACTTTGTCTACTCTTGGAAACGTGCTTCTTCTGACGAAACAGCAGCTGACTACAGCTACATGTTCAGCGGTTTTGAAGGATATGGTTCTTCTGATGGCATAAGCGTTGAAGCTCTTGATGATGTAACTCTCAAATTCAAGCTTTCAGCTCCATGTGCTTATATGGAAGACCTCATGGCATTCCCAACATTCTTCCCTGTCAAACAGTCTGCTGTTGAGTCTTATGCAGATTGGAAGACAAGCCCGGGTGGATGGTGTCAGAATGCAGGTTTTGTATCCAATGGTCCATTTGTTTGCACTGGTTGGAACCACGATGTTTCTATGACATATGAGAAGAACCCGTACTGGTATGATGCAGACAACGTCAGCATTAACAAGATTGAGTTCATGCTTTCTTCAGATGATAACGCAATCTATGCTGCATACAATGCTGGTGACCTTGATCTTGCTGACTCTGTTCCAACAGACGCAATCGCCGGTCTTATTTCTTCTGGTAACCCAGAGTTCCACATTGTTGATGAGCTTGGAACATACTATGCAGCATTCAACTGCAAGAGCAAAATCTTTGAAGGTAAAACTCCTGCACAAGCTGCTTGCATGAGAGAAGCATTTTCCCTCCTTATTGACCGTGACTACATTTGTGAGAACGTAGGTCAAACAGGTCAGGTTGCAGCCAACTCCTTCATTCCTCTTGGAATGGCAGACGGCAATGGTGGAATCTTCAAATCTGATGCTTCAGACGGCTATTTTGATGCTTATGGTATCAACAATGATCCTGCTGGCACAACAGCCAAAGCAATTGCTCTCCTTGAAGCTGCAGGTTACAAGTTCGTAGATGGCAAACTCTCTTCCGAGACACCAATTAGCTTAACATATCTTACTAACCAGACTTCTGGACACATTGCTGTAGCAGAATCCATCCAGCAAGACCTTGCAGCCGTAGGTATTGAACTTTCAATCCAAATCCAAGACTGGAACGTATTCCTCCAGGAAAGAAAGAACGGTAACTTTGACTTTGCTCGTGAAGGTTGGGTTGCTGACTTCAACGACCCAATTAACATGTTGGAGATGTGGACTACAATATCAGGGAATAACGACTGCCAGTTTGGTCGCTAACCCCCTTTCTTGGTCTTCGCAGTCATTACTGCGTCAGTTCGAGCACGGCCGTATAAAAAATACTGTCCGTGCTCTTCTTTCTTGTACTGACAGCGAATACCGGCGAAGATATTATGAATTTTTGAGTCGTATGCTGCGTTGCTACGCTTGGGCTGTATAAAGAATACTATCCCGCGCTTGCTTTTCTTGCCTACGACTCAAATACCTGCGAAGATTTTCTTGGTCTTCGTGAGGTCTGCGTTGTCGCTTTGGCATGGGCTGTATAAATAATACTGTCCCATGCCTTGCTTCTAGCAACCCACCACGAATACCGGCGAAGATATTATTAGTCTTCGCAGTCATTACTGCGTCAGTTCGAGCACGGCCGTATAAAAAATACTGTCCGTGCTCTTCTTTCTTGTACTGACAGCGAATACCGGCGAAGATATTATGAATTTTTGAGTCGTATGCTGCGTTGCTACGCTTGGGCTGTATAAAGAATACTATCCCGCGCTTGCTTTTCTTGCCTACGACTCAAATACCTGCGAAGATTTTCTTGGTCTTCGTGAGGTCTGCGTTGTCGCTTTGGCATGGGCTGTATAAATAATACTGTCCCATGCCTTGCTTCTAGCAACCCACCACGAATACCGGCGAAGATATTATTAGTCTTCGCAGTCATTACTGCGTCAGTTCGAGCACGGCCGTATAAAAAATACTGTCCGTGCTCTTCTTTTGCCAAAATAATTTAATCTTTACAAAACTCATTTTGAAAGACTTCTTTCCGGTTTTCATTTTGTTAATTCTCCAAACTTTGGAATTTCCTATATCTTGACTTTGGAATTTCCTATATATAAACTTTGGAATATCCTAAAAGAGGAGAATATTATGATTTTTAGGAAAGCATATACAACACTTATGCGTCTTGCATCTCAATTTCCTATTGTTGCTGTAATAGGTCCTAGACAAAGTGGAAAATCTACTTTAGTTCAGTATTCTTTTCCACATAAACAAGTTATCTCTTTTGATGATAAAAATCTTAGAGAACTTGCTAGATCAAATCCAAATGACTTTATTAATGCTTTTCCTGATGGCTTAATAATAGATGAAGCTCAAAAGGTTCCTGAGATTTTTGATGCAATTAAACTGGTAGTTGATAAGTCGACATATTCTCCTGGTAAATATATCCTTACAGGCTCAAGTCAGCTTAGTTTAAGGCAAAATATTTCTGACAGCTTGGCTGGTAGGGTTGGGATATTGAAACTACTTCCTTTTTCTATACAAGAATTGAAAGATTCTAAAATCCTAAAGGACGATCCTTACGAAATATTTTATAAAGGTTTTTATCCACCTCTTTACGATAAAGAAAAGAATTTTTTTACTTATGATTGGTACGAAAGCTATATAAATACTTATCTTGATTTAGATGTAAAAGAACAAATAAACTCTTCTAATATTTTCATTTTTCGTAAGTTTCTTCAAATTTGCGCATTATCAAGTGGTCAACTTGTTAATTACGATAGCATTTCCAAAGTTGTAGGTGTTTCTGCTACAACGATTAAAAATTGGTGCTCTATACTTGAAAGTTCATACATAATTCATTTTGTAGAACCAGATACTAACAATCTTGGACGAACTTTAGTAAAAACTCCCAAACTTTATTTTGTTGACTCTGGGTTACTATGTCATCTTCTTAGATTAGAAACAAAAGAAGACTTGCTACTAGATGAACACAAAGGGGCTGTTGTGGAAACTGTCGCAGTATCAGAGTTACTTAAACAACGATTTAATGATGCAAAAACGGCAAATCTTTCTTTTTATAGAGATAAAAATGGGTTTGAGGTCGATATCATTGCAGATTGGAAACATTCATTTGCTATTGAAATTAAAAGTAGAAGTGATTCGGAAAAGAAACTTTCCAATAGTGTGAGAAATTACTTATCACTAAGACATGATGATACAAAGGGAGAAGTTTATTATCTAGGAGATATATCTTGCAATATTAATGGAATACAATATGTTTCTTGGAAAGATTGGTAGCATTTATCGACTGCCGAGTTTTTGAGTTTTTGCAATCGGGTCAGCTTATAACAGTTTGTAATAACTTGTAACATTTCTTAACTGCCCCAAAACTGTGATAGACAACAAAAGTTCAATGAAATAGAATATCAACCAAAGTTTTGGAGGCCCTATGAAGTTTGAGTCTGATTTTACAAGTTTTGACCAAGTTATAGCTTACATGGAGCATTTTACAAACCTTGAAAAGAAAACTGATAAATACAGTGTAAGAACTTATAGACTAGATAGAATGCAGGCTCTTTTGAAAGAGCTTGGAAATCCACAAGAAGAATATAAAACTATTCATATTGCAGGAAGTAAAGGCAAAGGTTCTGTTGCAAGTTATATAGCAAAAGGTTTGGAGGCTGCAGGACTGAAAACAGGACTGTATATGTCTCCACACGTAAGTGATTATAGGGAACGTTTTACTATTTGCGGTAAGTTTATTGATGATGACTTACTAATTAAAACAGGCAATCTTCTAAAGAATAAACTTAAAGATTTTCATTTTTGTGATACTTTAGGAGAAAATGAACCCACAACATTTGAACTTTATACTTCTTTTGCATTTTTGCTTTTCAAAGAAACTGGTTGCAAGTGGGCAGTAGTTGAAACAGGTCTTGGTGGTAGGCTTGATGCAACAAATATTCTAAATCCTCAAGCCTGCGTATTAACACCAATTGAACTTGAGCATACAAACATACTTGGAGATACAATTACAAAGATTGCAATTGAAAAATCTAAAATAATCAAAAAAAACACACCTGTTTTTACTTCTCCACAAGAAAAAGATGCAATAGAAGTTTTTAGAAATGAAGCAGCTGTTCAAAATAGCACTTTATTTGAGTTTGAAGATTGTGTCTCTTGTTTAGAAACTTCTTTTATCAATGGAAAACAGAATGTAAATGTCATCTTAAATGATGGATTTCAAACTTCATACAATCTTGCAATGATTGGAAAAGTTCAAGCTCAAAACAGTGTGCTTTCTCTTATTGTTCTAAGATATTTAGGATTTTATGTACAAAATAAAACAGAAAAAGCATTTGAAAATAATACTCTTGTAGGCCGCACTGAAGTGATTGAATGGAAGAGAAAACTCATCTTAGATGGCGCTCATACACAAAAAAGTATGGAAAATTTGCTTGATACTTTTAAGCAAATGTATCCTCAAAAATGTGGCGTTTGCATTTTTGGTGCTGTTGAAGGCAAAAACCATGAAGCAATGTGCAATCTTATATTAGAAACCTTTGATAAGATTATTATTTCTAGGCCTGGAACTTTCAAAAAAAGTAATGTTCAAGCATTATTTGAGATGTTTGAACATAAAATAGCGGAATTCGATGAATATAAAGAAAAAAAAGTTTATCTTGAAAGTGAAGCTTCCAACGCTCTAGAACTTGCTCAAAAACTTACATCTGTTGATGAACCAGTTTTAATTTGTGGGTCATTTTACTTAGCCGGAGCTTTTAAGGAGGCTCTTTTATGTCGCTGAATTGGAAAGAGATGGAACTTATTATACAAGAAGCTAATCTTGATGGCTGCAAAATACAAAAAGTTGTGCAAAACTCGTTCCATTCGGTAACGTGGGAGTTATACGATAGGACTAGGGGACGCTTTAACTTTTATGCCGAGATTGGCACACAATTTAGCAGAATAAATATAATTCATGCCGATATTAAACTTCAAAAGACAAAAAAGCTTCAAAGATTTGAGCAATATGCCCGTAAAAATCTTGAAGGTTCTACTATTATAAAATGTTACCAATTACCGTTTGACAGAGTCATGGTTTGGGATTTGGACAATCATGGAAGAGCTCTTAAAGTTTTTACAAGACTTTATAGTGGACCTGGTGCAAATATCATTGTCACTGACGAAAATCTTGTAATTCAGGATCTTCTTTTAAGACGGCCAGGAAGAGATGAGACAAGTTCAAATGTCTTAGTCATAGAAGAGAGAGAAAAAAGTGAAAAAGAATTCAAAGTACGGTCATTTGAGGGTTCTTCTTTTAATGCTTATATAGAGAAAACTTGTGCCAAAGAGCAAAATGAAGAGCAAATAAGTTTTTTAGTAAAACAAGTAGAAAATAGAATGGAGCATGAACTTTCAAGAATATCCTCGTCTATTAGAAGTGCTAAGAATACACTAGACTCTACTTGTGATTTTGAAGAACTTAAATATGATGGTGATATTCTTTCTGCAAATTCATATCTTATAAAGAAAGGAATGGACAGCATAACACTTGTTGATTGGAATAAAGATTCTACAGGGAATGCTAAAATTACTTTGCAATTAGATAAAAGCCTTACGCCTGGAGCAAATGTTCAAAATTACTATGACCGTTACCAAAAAGCTAAAGGTTCTTATGAGAATGCAAAACAAGAGTTACAAAGACTTGAAGCAGAATATTCTTCAACAAAATCTAAGTTTGAAAAAGCTCTGTTGTTAAGCGATGACGAGCAAGTCTCTCTTAGACGTCTTAAAGAAATACTTGAGAAAACACAGCCGCAAAAACAGGAACATGAAGAGGGGCCAGGACTTAGATGTTCAAGTGGAGGTTTTCAAATACTTGCAGGAAGAAATGCAAAAGAAAACGACCAGCTACTGCGCCATTATGCTAAAGGCAATGATATGTGGTTACACACAAGAGACTTCCCTGGCGGATACGTTTTTATAAAATACAGAAGAGATAAAACAATTCCACTTGATGTTCTTTTAGATGCTGCCAACATTGCTGTTCTTTACTCAAAAGGGCGCAATTTACAAAGTGTTGATTTGTATTATACACAAGTCAAATATTTACGACGTGCAAAAGATGGTAAAACAGGACTTGTTCTTCCTACTCAAGAAAAAAATCTTACTATTAAACCAGACATGCAAAGAATTAAAAGGCTTTTGCCAAAGGAACAACAATGAAGAACGCATGTGAAGGTGTAATGTATCCTATTGGCGCAAAAGAAATCTTAGTAAAAGATTTTTCAAAAAAAGAACTTTCGCCAACAAAAGAGCTTTATTCTAACTCTTTATTAGACAATACATTACATTCTATTTATGTTCCACATAAAGCATGGCTTTTTTGTAAGAATGAACTTGATGAAATATTTTTGTCATTACAATCTCAGGTTCTCAAAGATACAGTGAAAAGAATTTTTGTGCTTGCTCCACTTCATAAAGGCTCAATTATTGGGGATCCTGTTGTAGTGTATACTCCATCAAGTACAGCATTAAAGGGTAGTGATTGGGAAATACAATTAGAACTTCCAAAAGAATTCAATGAGTTAAAATGTATTCAAAAAAATGATGATGTATGTACAGAAGAACACAGTCTTGAAGTTGTTTCTCCATATTTAGATTTATTTTACCCAAATGCTGCAGTCACATACTTTCTTGCTCCAAAAGAAATTAGCAAAGAAAATATAAAACAAATTCTTACAAAAATCGCATTTTATTCAAACGAAAGTCTTATATTCATAAGCGATAATAAGGAAACTCATTGCGCATCAATGTGGCTTAAATAGCGCATTTTCGTAGCATACATAATGAACTATACAGATTTGTAAACTAAAAAATAGACCATTTTGATTAAAATTTTTGATTTTGGTCTATTTTTCGACCATTTTTGCCAAAATCAATCAAAAATGGTCTATTTTTATGCTAGAAATGTCAAAACCCGCATTGCGCTAAAGCCTTAAGCCTTAATCCTTAATCCTTAAGCCTTAAGCCTTAAGCCCTAATCCTTAATGTTGAGATAAGGCACCCAGTACTGCTTCTTTTTGAGGATCTACCCATATAACATTTGAAAAACTCTTAAAAAATGTCATTTGTCTTTTAGCGTAATGAATTGAATTGACTTCAATTTCATTTGCGATATTTGAAAGTTCTAAAGAAGATAGTTTTTCTAGTGCAACAATTGAATCTTTGCAGTTATCGCGCCAAATCTTATTAAAGAATTCTCTATATCCAATGCCTTGCATGCTTTGCCAACTTGGATTTGCGCCAATGCATAAAAGATTTTTAATTTCTTCAATAATTCCCATTTCAAACATTATTGAAACACGTTTTTTTATTCTTTCTCTAAGCTCGTCTTTGTTTCTAAAAAGTCCAATGCTAGTAACTTTCATATTATTTCTTGGAGTACTGGGAAGTTCAAAAGAAGATAGAGGTTTTCCTGTTGCTTTGTATACTTCAAGAGCTCGTGAAATTCTATATTTATCGTTTGGATTTATTCTAAGTCCTGAAACAGTATCAACACTACAAAGCATTTTGTGAGCTTCTTGTAAACCCACTTTATCAATATAAGAAGAAACTTCTTCTCTTGTTTGTGCATCACTTTTTGGCGCGTTAGAAAGACCGTACAAGAAATGTTTGAAGTAAAAAGCTGTTCCTCCTGATACAACAGGCACAAGGCCCTTATTCCAAATGGTTGTACAAGCAGTATCTGCAAGAGTTATAAAATCTGCAACGTTGTAATTTTCCCAAGGTTCTAAGATGTCTATCAAATGGTGCTTGATTGTTGATCTTTCACTTAAAGTTGCTTTTGCGCTTCCTATATCTAAACCTTTGTAGACTTGAACAGAGTCTGCATTCACAACTTCTCCACAGCTTGAAAAACAATCACACAACAGCTGTGTTTTACCCACAGCTGTTGGTCCAAAGAGAAAAATAACTTTTCTTTCTTTTTCTAGTGGTTCTTGCAAATCTCTAAAGTCACTCTATTTTGAAATTATTCTTCAGGTCTTGAATACTCGACTTCATTGTTGAGAACTTTTTCAAGGACAACAGAGACAATTTTCTCATGTTTTTTCTCGAGTTCTTCCTCAGTATTTGGTTTAGCTGCCATAATTGCAGCCTCTTTGATGGCAACACATGTCATTTCGTAAACATTTGCTTCTGTATCAATTAGTTTATCAAGTGGGATGCTCAAGATGTCTCTCCTTATACCTTACAACTTATTACTTTACAATTTATTGCTTTACAACTTATAAGTCATAAAACAACTCACGATTATAGCTGTTTTCATTTTTTTTGTATAGTCTCGATAATTTGCTCTACTATACTTTCAGGCGTCCTGTTTTCTGTATCAATCACAAGGTCTGCACAAGAAGTATCTGAATTATCTATTCCATATATCCTTTTATAACGCGCACTGTCATGACTGTCACGACCTCGTGTTTGCAATAAACGTTCTTCAAAATTTCCGCCTTCTCTTTTTGTAATGCGCCTTGCTCGTTCTTCATCAGATGCTTTGAGATATACTTTGAAGTCTGCATCTTTGAGCATCCAAATTGCAAGTCGTGAACCCAGTATGCAATTTTCTTTTGACATTGCCATTTCAACTTGTCTGCGGTCAAGTTCACGGTCTATATTGTCATCTTTTTCAGCTAAAGCACAAAAATCCCAAAAGTCCATGCCTTTCTCTTGTGCCATTTGCCTAAAAGTAAAATTAATTAAGTCATATCCAAGCCTTTGGGCAAGTAGGGTAGAGACTGTAGTGTTTCCACATCCGCTTTTACCTGAAATTGCAATCCTCATTTTTGTTTCCTTCTGTTTCCTTTTGTTTTTTGTAAAAACGCTATTCTATGTTTCTAACTTGTTCTCTTATGTTCTCAAGACAGTCTTTCATGTTTACTACTTGTAAGTTTACTTCAACTATTTGGCTTTTTGAACCAATTGTATTTATCTCTCTATTCATTTCTTGGCAAAGGAAATCAAGGCGTTTTCCAACAGCTTCACTGCTTTCAAGTAGTTTGTGAAATTCTGCAATATGAGTGTAAAGACGTACTACTTCTTCATTTATTGTAAACCTGTTTAACATAACAGCAACTTCTGTCAGAACTCTGTTCTCATCATAATTTGCATCTCCAAGCATTTCATTTATTCTGCTTACAAGGTTTTCTTTTACCATGAGTTCCAGTTTTGAAACATTGTTTTTGACAATATTAAGAGACGCTTCTAGGCTGTTTATCAAAACGTTTAAGTCTTTTTGTGTTGCTTGACCTTCTCGGTCTTTTGCATCATCAAATTGTTTGATAACTTCAAGACTGCAATATGTTAATCCTTCACGGTAGAACTCAAGGGAATCGGTCTTTATGCTACTGAGAACGCCTTCTTGCAAGAGAATATCTGACATATTGGCATTAAGTGAAATTCCTTTGCCAGTTGCAAGCGTGTTTATTTTGCTTATAGCGTCTAGGTAAGATTTTGCCAAGTCTTCGTCCAAATGAAGCTCAATAGTGCTCTTAAGATTTTTTACTCGGACTAAAATTTCTATGTGTCCGCGTTGTGCATGTTCTTTGAGCATTGTCGTGATTTCATTCTCGTAAGCGCTTAAATAAGAAGGGCTGTTGTAGCTTATTTCCAGAAATCTATTGTTATAACTTTTCAGCTCCATTGTAATGATATAACTTGGCGTCTGAAATTCAGCATACCCATAAGCTGTCATGCTTTTCATTGGAAAATCTCCTTGGAAAAAATAGAGCTGCCGTGTGGCAGCCCCTTAATGAGAACTAATTTTCTTACTTTGAAATTTTAGCTTTGCACTGTTTGCAGACTTTCTTTGTTTCTCCGTCTACAGATGCCTCATAGAGAACCTTAATTCCATCTCTTTTGCAGACTGGGCACTGTCCACGTCCACTATTGACCTGTTCTCTTATTCCTGTACCTCTATGTGCTTTTGACATATTTTCTCTCCTATAGGTGAAGTTTTGTCCGACTTGTCGTTACTTTGGAATATTAGCCACCAACCGGTTCTATGTCAATGACACGTTGAATTAAACATTAGCTGAAGACCTTTTAATAATGCACCGTTTGCATTTGATGTTGAGGTCTTTGTGATATCGTGCAAGTCTTTTACAGCGCCAACGTCATTGCAAGCTCCACTGAGAACCTGTCGTTTGTACTATCTCCTCTATAGACCGATAATGGAAAGTTAAAACTCAATGAAAAGTCTCCATTATTAAGTTTTGTGCCAATTCCAAATGTATGTGTTCCGTTAGTAAACGAGTTAAATAGAGCTTCATATCCGGTTCTAATGTAAAACCCATAATTTTTGACTAGCATGTATGAAAACTCAAGTCCCACATGCAATGCTCTAGAAGACTCAAAAATATTTGAAACATCAAGACCTGCGCTTATACCAAAATGGTTTAATTCTCCACGTCTGCCATATTCGTTTCTAATGTAGTAAATACCAAATCCACTTTCAGAAATGAAAGACTCCCAACTAAGGGATGTTTTTGATGTTGTGTTATCGAGTATGTCATTAAACATAAAACCAAAAGAGAATTCTCCGGCTTTATACATAAAACCAAGATTTATTTGAATGTATTCGCTATCTGTTTTTCTATCAAATGATGCAAAAAAAGTTTGGAAGAAGAAATCACTTAATGCTGTATTTTCATGTATTGGAACATTTAACCGTTGTTTTTGAGAACCCCCAAATATTTCAATACCAGCTCCAAAATTCCCAATCCCAGCAGTCAAGTCAATTTTGATTTCTGATGCTTGATAAATATTGTAGTATTTTGTTGCATCACTAGAACTTGTGTTCTCAACCGTGTAGTCAAAACCCAGCGACAGGGCAATTCTTTTTCCTATAAAAGTTCCTTTTATTTCAGTTTCAGGATATACAGGAAAAATTTCTCTACTTTTTGGCTTGAAAGAATCTTGAAAACTAGTGTCTAAGATAAAAGAATTATCTTCTCCCATAAAGAAAAGTGCTGCTGGGTTTACAATTGCAGGATGTCTTGAGTCACTTACAGCTATTCCAATGCCTCCCATTGAGCGTAAGCGAACATTGGAAGAACCAGCAAAAGCTACAAAGCTAACTAGGCACAGTATAAACGCAACGAGTGCTGTTTTTTTTGTATGTTGCACAATTCTATAACTCTTCTTTTCTTGTGAGGTTTTTGAAATCTCTCAATTTCCAATTCTATTATAAGCCTTGAGAGGCTTGAGAAAGACATTCTTCTAATGCACATGCAAGCTGGTCTGGGCATGAAGAACTTCTTGACCCGCAACGTATGCCTTTGAGTTTTGTAATTACATCTTTTGCTTTCATTCCTTTGCAAAGCGAAATAATTCCCTTGTGGTTACCATCACAGCCACCCACAAACTCTACTTTTGTGATGACATCATTGTCATCAAGTTCAACTTTGATAAGTCTTGCACAAATGTTTTTTGGTACATATTCAAATTTTTTCATGTCACAAATATAGCAGAAAAAGAGACTGAGAAAAAGACTTGTGATACAATAAAAGTATGCTTGAGCACAAAGTTTACTTTCATGTAGATTTAGATGCATTCTTTGCCTCTGTAGAACAGCGTGATAACCCACAGTATAGAGGAAAACCTCTTATAATTGGGATGCTAGGAAAAAGATCTGTTGTTTCTACTTGCTCGTATGAAGCCCGTAAGTATGGAGTGCACTCTGCTATGCCAAGTCTGCAAGCTCTAAAATTATGTCCAAATGGAGTTTTTGTTCCGCCCAATATGGCTCTTTATTCAAAAGTAAGCCGGCAAGTTATGACAATACTCAAAGAGTATGCTCCTTCAATGAGACAATGCTCAATAGATGAAGCAAGTCTTGATATGACAGGAACTCAACGGCTTTTTGGACCTCCTAGAGAACTTGCTATGAAGATTAAAAACAGAGTTAAGCAAGAAGTTGGAATTACAATGAGCATTGGTATTGCAACGTCTCCTTTCATTGCAAAAATGGCAAGTGATTACAATAAACCTGACGGGCTTTGTGCTGTGTCCCCAGGAAAAGAGCAAATATTTATTGATACAATTGGACTTAGTAAAATATGGGGTATTGGTAAGAGTGGAAAAAAAGTTCTAGAAAAACACAAAATAATGACAACAGAGCAAGCAAGAGAATATTCTCTTGATGAATTAAAACGCATACTAGGAAGTTCGTTTGGTGAGTTTCTTTATAATGCATGTAGAGGCATTGATACTGGAATAATGTCTCAAAGCGCCAAAAGCCATTCAATCTCAACTGAAACAACCTTCATAGAGGACATCTTTAGTGAGTCTTCTTTGCATCAAGTTCTTTTGAGTATGAGCCATGAACTTATGGGACGCTCTATTGATGAAAATATAATTGCTCGTACAATTGGTCTAAAACTTAGATGGGGTGATTTTAGAACTATTACAATTCAAGAATCACCAAATGTTCCAATATTGAATGCAGATATGATTTATTCTATTGCAAAAAAACTTCTTGCTTCAAAATGGAAATCTGGACAAGGAATTAGGCTCATTGGTCTTGGCCTTTATAATACTTATGAAGGGGATAGTCCCATACAAGATAATTTATTTTTTGAAGACGAACATAAAAAAAGAAAAATGGATAAGACTGTCCATGAACTTGGCACTAGAGGGTTTACTTTAATTAAGGCATCAGAGCTTGAAAGAAAGTGAAACTAATGAGGCCTTTCCAATTGTAAAAACCCTTTTGAAAAACAAAAATTTTCAGAGTTTTTGTTATTTAATGCGCATTGTTGGCAAGTTTCTTATTGCAAGTTTTGTACAGCAACCATTGCCAAAAACATTTGAAATGTAAGATACAAAAGCATTTGTTTTTTCTTGAGGAATGTAGGCTTCAATTGTGCCAGCAAATCCTCCTCCTTGGACTCTCAAAGCTCCGGCATTACCTAAAAAATGTTCTGTCATGGCGTAAGCTAATGAAATTCCTTGGACTGATATGCAATTTGGGCTATAGATGTTTTGTAAGAATTTGTAAGAAGATTCTCCGCTTTCTTTTACAAGATTAAGGTAAGCATCAAAATCTTTGCACTTTAAGGCTTCTAGCATTTTTCCAGCACAATCATTTTCTCTAAAGAAATGGTATGCTCTAAGAATTGCTCTGTCATTTGACAATTGTGTGCGCAAATTTCTAATTGATTCAAAAAAGTCATTAGGATTTACATCTCGTAATGATTCTTTTCCAAAGTATTTTGCAACTTGTTTCATTTCAAATGGGATTGATGCATAGTCATTTGTCAAATCCGCATGGCTACCGCCAGTACTTACTACAACGTAATCGTATCCGTAATCTTGAAAATCTACGTGAATTGGTTCAATGATGGGATCTTGTGGATCTTTGAAATCTATTCCAACAATTCCTCCATTTGCACATGCAACTTGATCCATTAGACCACATGGTTTGCCAAAATAGAGGTTCTCTGCTTCTTGTCCAATTATTGCAAGCTCTGTTGTTGTAAAACGCCCGTCATTGAAGAGCTCATTAAAAATTGTACCAAGTAAAACTTCAATTGCTGCAGAGCTGCTTAAGCCAGAGCCTTTGAAAATATTTGAGTTTGTGTTTACTTCAAAACCACCAATAAAGCCACCGCGTTTTACAATTGCTGCAGCCACGCCTCTAACAAGAGCTTCTGTTGTGCCAAATTCAGCTTCATTTTCTTGTAAGTTAGAAAGATCAACATGGACAGCAGAGTATCCATCACCAAGTAGTGTTACGTTATAGTCTAAAGTTTCGTGTACACATGCAATAGTGTCTAAATTAATTGATCCTGCAAGTACCTTACCATGATTGTGGTCTGTGTGGTTGCCTCCAAGTTCAGTTCTCCCGGAAGTAGAAAAAAGTGCTTGTGGCATATTCCCAAAGAGTTTAATGTGCTGTTTTTCCAAAGTTTCCAATCTTGCTAATGCTTCTTTTGAATTTGCTCCTTTGCCGTATAATCCAAAAATATTCATCGTTTAGCCTCCCTAAAACCTTAGATATGAAATTATATAATGAAATATCACACCGGTATAGAAGTTTTCCTTTTTTTGCAAAAGAAACATGTTTTACGTCACATCTACCGTCTTTGCATATTTTCTTAAGAGTTTCTTTTAATTTTGTGCAATTCCATTTCTTTAGTATACCAAAAAAAGGATTTAACATATCTGAGTCATTAACAACTGACGTATCGCAATTACCTGTAAGTATATAAGAGGCTTTTTCTAGTGAATATCTAAAAGCAAACATTTTAGTGAAATCTTTAAGAATAATTTCTTCTGAAGAATTTTTAATGACTTTCCCAAAGCACACATCACACCCTGTGCATTCAAATTTATCTAATCCCATTCCGTTCAATAAACCTTGACGTCTACATTTATTTTGTTCAAACACTTCTTCTAGTGTTGGACTACTGTTTCTTGGAACATTATCTTTTATGTCAGTGTTCTCTTGCATCAAATTTTCTATGAATTTGCCTTTGGTTGCCGTAATTTCATAATTTTGTTGCATTGGATTTGGTTCTTTTAGAACCCATGCAATTGATGTTTTTCCATCTCTTCCGGCTCGTCCGGACTCCTGTAAATATTCTTCAAAAGAATTTGGTAGGCGGTGATGAATAACAGTTCTAATTGATTTCACGTCAACACCCATACCAAAAGCACAGGTTGTTACAAGTACGCCGTCTTTTGTACTAGAGAACCACTTTTCTAATTTTTCTCTTTCATTTCGTGATAATCCTGCATGGTAATACCTTATTTGAGGTAAAGTTTGCAGAGCATTCTTAGAATTTCCATTGATTGCTCTTTTATATAAATCACGTGTTATCTCATAACATAGCTGATGTGTTTCATGTCGTGTTCTACAAAATATTATGGCAGGTTTTTGACAACTTTCTATTATATCAACAGTTGCATGATTTAAGTCTAAAGTAGGGTACACTGCATAAATAATATTTTCTCTATCTATATCACCTTGGATAACTAATGGTTTTGAAGGGAATAAATGCTCATTTATGGTCTGTATTGTGTTTTTTGACGCTGTTGCTGTAAAAGCAAGCACTTGTTTTGGCATAAGATTTGTAACAACTTCTTTAAGTTGTGCATAATGAGGTCTAAAATCTTTTCCCCATTGCTCAATTACATGTGCTTCATCTACAACAAGAAGACTTATTTTGTATTGTTTAAGTTCTTTTATTACTCGAGGTTGTAGTAGTGTCTCTGGCGTTGTCATTACAATTTTTGTTCTTGATGTATTAGTAGCACTACTTAACATCTTTAATTTGTGCCATATTTTTTGGCGTTGCTCTTTGGTTTGACCACCTCTAAGAATTATGCAATCTATTCCAGCTTTTTCTAGTTTTGTTTTTTGGTCATTCATCAAAGCCAAAAGGGGATAAACAATTATTGTTAGTCCTTCACAAAGAACAGCCGGAAGAAGAAAACACAAAGATTTCCCAGTTCCTGTGGGAAGAATGACAAGCTGATGTCTTACAAAATGGCTAGAGTCTTGTTCTAAAATTCTTTGAATTACCAACAATTGGAAAGGTTTTAATGTTTCAATCTCAAAAAGCTCTTTTGCACTGTGCTTTATTTTTTCTGTTATGTTTTCTGCTTTGTAATCTTTCATGGAAAAATCTCTCATAACTCCCATGAAATTAGTACAAATAACAATGTGTTTTATTCACAACTATTTATTTTAATTCACACTACTTCAATTTACTTGTTTTGCGAATTCTATTCCAACAAATTAAAAATGTGATATAATTTGGTTGCTCGTTATACAAAGAAAAGAGTGAACCGTATGTCTGTTAGACAAAAGGTTCGAGAAGGGAACTGAAATCTTTGATAAGGCTTCTTTGATAAGAAATTAGTTCCTTTTTCTCTTTGTTCTCGTGTTCTATTTGTTATAACTTTTTACAGAGGTTTTTGCAAAACCTCTCTTAAGACAAATATTTTCAGGAAGGGGTGAGAATATATCTTGAAAAAGATTTTAGCTGTTATATCTATTGCTTTAGCTACATTTGTAGCAATATATGCTAGTACAATAGGCATTTCTTTGTCTTACTCTCACAATATGGAATATCCTCAAAAAATAATTGAAGAAATAAAATATGCAAATCAAGATTTTTCAATTCGCGTTATTGAACACAGTGGCAAAGAACTTAGATTAGATACTCAATATATTGCATCTACAAATAAATTCTTGCACCACCGGTTTCTTTTCAACAGTTCCTTTACTTATGAAACGGTTGGAGGCTGGAGCGGTCTTGGATACATGGCTCAGCTACTTTTACAAGGTGAAATTTTATATTTAGGAATTTCTGCAGGCGCGCAAATTTCATTAGCATATAGCTCTTACTTTTCAAAATTATTATTTACAGCATCACCAATTATAGAAGTCGTTGGAGGAATGGATTTTGACAAGTTTGAATTTTTTGCATACATGAGTCTTGTTTCTCCTTTTGAACGAGATTGGAAAACAACTCCAACTTTAGGTGCAAAAGCACTTGTTTACATTGCATCTTCACACTGGCTTGGAGCTGAAGCGTTTATAAAATTTGCAGAATACTTGACAGATACACGCACTCTTGTTGAGGCTTTTGGGCTTAGACTTACATGTGAAGTAAGACTTGAAAACGCAAACAATGCTCAAGACAACACTAGAGCACAAAGAGGAGCATACTTATGATTTCTAGTAAACCAATTTTATTGTTTTTCCTTTTTTGCGCTTTGACTCTTCTTTTGATTTCTTGTGATTACAATAATGATGTGATTAATAATGCAACAGAAAATCCTTTTATGGACT
Source organism: bacterium (assembly GCA_963609725.1). Taxonomy (GTDB): domain Bacteria; phylum Spirochaetota; class Spirochaetia; order Sphaerochaetales; family Sphaerochaetaceae; genus UBA9732. The sequence goes on from CAVDLI010000028.1 coordinate 19,787, forward strand.
TCTACGACCTTGGAAGTCTAGAAGAGTCTCAAGAACTTGTTATTGTAAGTGATGTTCACCTTGGCAGAGAAGAGTATGATGACGGTGTTTTTCGTTATGATGATGAGTTTGAAGCGTTTTTGACAAAAAATGAAACTAAAGATGAGACTGAAACTAAAACAAAAACGTCATTTGCAGCCCTAATTTCTTTGGGCGATATGTTAGATGAATCCAGTAAAGAGAAAGAAATTGCATATAATTTTATAGAAAAGTTTGCAAAACATTGCTCCAATAAGTTTATAAGTATAATTGGGAATCATGAAACTCAT
>CAVDLI010000029.1:0-18226 GCA_963609725.1 bacterium
GGCTTGATTCTTGCAAAAACCTCTAATTTTTTAACACATGCCGTTTGCTTTGTCTTGTGCAAGAGTTTTCTTTATTACATCAATTGCTTCATCGCTCAAGTAGTTAAAAGGAGCTCTACAAGGACCAACAGGGTTGCCGGCAAGATTTGCAGCTTTCTTTGTAACAGTGTTTGGATTACCAAATTTGAAACAAGCTCTAATTGGAGCAATACTGTCTTGAGCCTTTTGAGCGCCTTCAAGGTCACCTTCTTTGAAAAGTTTATAAATAGAAACCATTGTATGTGGATAAATATTAGCAACGGCAGTTATTCCGCCATGACCACCTTCTTTCAAGCAAGGAAGAATTAAAGAGTCATTGCCAGAAAGAACTGAAAAATCCATTCCTCTAGTTGCATCTATGTAACCTTTTAGATTTTCCCATTTACCAGAAGAATCTTTGACACCCGCAATATTTTTCAATTTAGCAAGTTCTGCACAAGTTGCAGGATCAATATTATTACCAGTTCTTGCAGGCATATTGTACATAACAATTGGCAAATCAACAGCATTTGCAATGGCTTGGTAATGCAAATAAATTTCTTTTTGGGATATTGCAGCAAAATAAGGACTGATTATTGATAAAATATCAACACCAAGTGCTTTTGCTTTTAGAGATAAATCAATAGTTGCTTTAGTTCCAGGGCATCCTGTTCCAGCATAAACTGGTACACGATGGTTAACCTGGTCAACAACAATTTCAATGACTCTTAATTTTTCAGCTTCTGATTGAATGTAGAACTCGCCATTTGTACCCAAGCAAAAAACAGCATTTGCACCCGCTGCAATTTGTCTATCAACTTGGTTTCTAATTTCTTTCTCATTCAAAGATTCGTCTTCATTCATTGACGTAACCATAGCTGCTATAATTCCATAAACTTTATCGTTCATTATTAAACCTCCAAACAAAAATCATGATTTTTGACAACTCAAATAATCAGTCTGCAGATGCAAATTTTCCAAGATAAGCTTGTTTTATTCTTGGATCTGATCTCATTTCTTCAGACGGACCCTCCATTGTTATCTTGCCATCTTCCAAAACGTAAGCATATGAAGAATTCTTAAGAGAAATCTTTGCATTCTGTTCAACTAAAAGAATTGTCATCCCAAGTTCTTTGTTAATATTTACAATTCTTTCAAAAAGATCTGCAACAACGACTGGAGCAAGACCCATAGAAGGCTCATCCAATAGAAGAATTTTTGGTCTTCCCATTAAAGCACGACCAACAGCAAGCATTTGTTGCTCTCCTCCAGACATACTCCAACCAAGCTGATTTTCTCTTTCTTTGAGCCTTGGGAAAAGGTCAAAAACCTTCTCAATATCTTTATCATACTTTCCATGTCCAAAAGGACCTCTCCAGTTAATTGTCCCAAGTTCAAGATTTTCTTTTACTGTAAGTCCCGGAAAAATATGTCTGCCAGATGGAACGTGCATTATTCCAGCTTTAGCAACTTTGGAAGAAGAAAGCTTTGTTAAATCAGCATCATTCCAAATTATAGAACCCTCTGTTTTAATCATTCTTGAAATAGCATTTAGCAAAGTTGTCTTTCCAGCACCATTAGCCCCAATGAGACATACGATTTTTCCGTCATCGACCTTTAAGGAGATGCCTTTTAGAGCCTCAATAGCACCATAATACGCATGAAGGTTTTCAATCCTCAGCATCGTCATCACCTCCTAAATATGCTTCAATAACCTGTTTATTGTTGGAGACTTCTTCAGGAAGACCCTCTGCAATTACTTCTCCAAAGCTCAAAACTGTTATGTTGTCGCAAACAGACATAACCATGTCCATTGCATGTTCTATGAGAACAACACCAACACCAGAGGAGACAGCCTTTCTCAAAAGTTGACAAACCCTTTCCTGCTCCATCTTGTTTAATCCTGCAGCAGGCTCATCAACTAGAATAACAGTTGGGTGAGCAAGCATGGCTCTAACAATCTCAAGTAGTTTTTGCTGTCCATAAGGAAGAGAATTTATATGGTCATGCCAGTCAAATGAAAAACCTGCAAGTTCCATCAATTCTGAAAGCTCTTCATAGAAATCAGCACCTTTCTTACCCAAAAATGACTGAGTGTAAGTAAACTGATTTTTCAAATCTGTTCCAAGTTCAAGATTATCTTTTATACTTGCCCTATTCATGAATCGTGGAGACTGGAATGTTCTTCCAATTCCAAGCCTTGCACGTTTATAAGCAGGAAGATGTGTGATATTCTCACCTTTGAAGAAGATGTCACCACTGTCAACATCATAAATACCACTAATCAAATTGAGAAGTGTCGTCTTTCCGGCACCATTAGGTCCAATAAGACCATGTATTTCTCCTGCCAAAACTTTCATATTAACATTGGAAGCTGTAACAACACCTCCAAATGCTTTGTTCACATTTCTAACTTCAAGGAGAACCTCAGCCATTTTTGCCCTCCTCTACAACTGTATCTGCGACTGCAAGCTTTTGAAGCTTTTTCTTTCGCATCTTTGAATAAACTTTGTACTTTTGTTTTTCAAAGAAACCCATAATTCCCATTGGCATAAAGACCATAAGGACAATAACACCAATACCATAAACTAGCTTATAGTAAGTATCCAACCATCTCATCTTCTCTGGAAGAATTGTAAGCAAGAATGCTCCAACAAATGCACCCATTGTAGAGTCAACACCACCAAGCATAACCATGATAAGGTAGATTGCAGACTGGTCATACTTAAATGGCTCAGGGCTAATGAAGCCTTCCATCAAGGCATACATACCACCAGCTAAACATGCAAACACTCCAGCAATGATAAAGCTATAAACTTTTGTCATATAGACGTTCACACCAAAAGCCTGTGCAGAAATCTCATTATCTCTTACAGATGCCAAAGCACGACCATAACTTGTTTTTCTTAAACGAAGTACAAAAAGGTAACACAATGCTGCAATTCCAAAGCAAATATAAAAATAGACATAGTACTTATTTTTTGAAGTTAATCCACTAACAATATTTGGAATATTTCCCATACCATCAGGACCACCTGTCATATCCATCCAGTTTGAGAAAATTGTTACAAGAAGGTTTGTAAACCCAATACTTGCAAATGAAAAATAAGAACCTTTAAGTCTAAATAATGCTAGACCCACAATAAATGAAAACAGGCCTCCCATCAAAAGAGAGAAAAGGAGTGCCGGGATTGGTGACCAACTATACTTAGTACAAAGGATTGCTGTCATGTATGCTCCAATTCCCATCATACCGGCTGTAGAATATGTAACCTGGCCTCCCATGCCAAGCATGACATTAAGTCCTAAAACAGCAATGAAGTAAATTAGACCTTCGTTTATAACTTTCATCATGTAACGGCTTGTTATACCATCATGAGGCACAACAAGAACAAGGGCAACACAAACAAGACACGCTATAAGAGAGGGGATTTTACTTTGCTTTAATGTGGAAATATTACCCATAATCCCTCCTTAAGCCTTTTCTTCAATCTTCTCACCAAACAAACCAGTTGGTCGTAAGACAAGAACTAAAATCAAAACACCAAAAACAACAGCATCTTTATAACTGTCTGTAATAAGTATGGCAAAAGACTCTATAAGTCCAATAAGCAAGCACCCCACAACAGCGCCTTTAATACTACCAAAACCACCAAGAACAATTCCGGCAAAAGCTTTTTGAGCAAAAGAACCCAAAGACTGCTGGACAAGGAAAAGAGGTGCTGCCAACCATCCTCCAACACCAGACATACACATACTTATCATATATGTTGAAGTAATAGCGACTACGGTAGGAACACCAATAAGATCTGCAGCATAGCGGTCCTGAGCTGTCGCTTGCATTATTTTTCCAATAAATGTTTTTTCAAAAAGGAAATACACAAAGAGCATCAAAGCTCCGCCAATGACAATGATAAAAATGTATTGAACATTCATCACTGCATTGCCAATGTGAATAACCTTATCTACAAGGGGCTGACTTAAAAGAGGAATAGATCCCCAAATAAATCTGACACCTTCTTTGAGCACAAAAGAAGCACCCAAAGTACTAATTATTACAGTAACTTTCCATGCAGACTTTCGTAATGGCCAATAGACAGTAAACATAAAGGCTGCACCAAAAAGGCAGAATACAATTATCATTACAGGAATCATTGCCCAAAGAGGCAATTCAACCTGATACATGAGCATCCAAGACAAATAGGCACCCATCATAAAAAGTTGCCCATGAGCAAAATTGAGTACCCCAACAGCTTTAACAATGAGTATGAGACCCATTGCCATAAGAGCATAGAGCATTCCCATGGATATTCCAGTAATAAACAACTGAAGAATCATAAGAAACCTCCTTTTTTCAGAGGATTTTGCAAAACTGCTTTCAGAAATCCAGTCTTCTCAAAGCTCATTTTGCAAAATCCCCTCACGTTAAATAAGGTTGGGACTGTTGCTCAGTCTTTCAACTTTTGCAACAATCCCAAACCAAATGAATCATTCACTAACGACTTTCTTAACAACCACTGATTGGCCATCATGAATTTGAATAATAACTTCAGACTTAGCAAGCATTGGAGTTCCCTGATATCCATATGTTGCAGCAATACCTTCATAAGTATCCAAAGATTTCAAAGCATTTGTGATAGCTTCACGGTCAGCAGAACCTGCACGTTTGATTGCATCGCAGAAGAGCATAAGTGAGTCATAAGCTGTAACAGATGCCATCTCTGGGTTATGACCATATTTTGAAACATATTCTTCAACCCAAGACTTTGTTGGCTCTTCAAGAAGTGCTGGAGAGAAAGGAGTAATTGAATAAAGATTTTCAACAGCTACTTTTCCTGCTTGTTCAATAGTTGTAGCCTGAGCAGAAGCAGAAGAACCAATTTTTGGAACATCTCCAAGACCACCATCATAGATTGCCTTGTAAATGAGACCTGTTTCAGTACTCTGAGCAGCAATAACGATAAAGTCAGGATTTGCAGCCTTCATTTTTGCTACATAAGTAGCAAATTGTTTCTCACCTTCTGAGAACTGCTGGTCTGAAACAATTTCAATGCCTGTGCCCTCAAGGCCTGCTCTAACAACAGCGCTCATACCTTTTCCAAGTGCATCTGGAGCATAAAGCATTGCAATACGTTTTGCGCCATTCTCTTTTATGAATGCAACCATTGTTTTACCAGAATCATTATCACTACGACGAGTAGAGAAAAGATACGGATTTGTTGAAGCAGCAACTTTAGAGTTAGAACCAGAGCTTATTGCAGGAATTTTCTCTTCTGCAATAAATGGCTCTACTGCCAATGTTAAAGAAGAATATTTTCCTAATACAACACCACAAACATCATTCTCAAGAACGAGTTTCTGGAAAGCATTAGTTGCGACAGTTTCAAGACCTTGGTCGTCTACATAAACAACATCAACTTTTCTTCCAAGTACGCCGCCTTGAGCATTAATGTGTTCAAGGAACATCTCAACGCCTTCTCTTACATAATCACCGTTAGAGGCTTTATCTCCAGAAAAAGCATCACTTACACCAATAAGAATAGGTTCTGCTGCATCTGATGTTTCTTTTCCACCATTTGCAAAAACACTTCCAACCAAAACGGTAAGAACTAGCAGTACAATTGCAATTTTCTTCATAATTTTGTCTCCTTTTTCGTTCTATCTAATAGGCAGTTCATCTGCTTTTTTAGTTTCTTTAGTTTCCATTAACCCTGTAAACCTTCAGGTTTTTAGTTTGCCCAAGTAGCATTTTTCCACTTTTCATGTTCATAAACTTTTGGATCTGCTACAAAACGCCATTTCTTTCCTTCGCAAACAGCAAGACAACCTTCAACACACATTTGAGCCATCTTAATTACAGCTTCCTTAGTTTGTGCCGCAGAATGAGGACTTAGTATTAAGTTTGGACAAGTTAGAAGTGGGTCGTCTGCCTTTGGGGGTTCAGAGCAGAACACATCTAAAGCCGCAAAAGCTATAGTTTTATCTTTCAAAGCTTCAATAAGGGCTTCTTCATTTATAATTCCGCCTCTACTGCAATTAACAATACAAGCCGATTTTTTCATCATTTGAAGCTCTTTCTTTCCAATCATATTCCTTGTGCTGTCTAAAAGAGGAACATGTATGCTTACGATATCTGACTGTACAAGAAGTTCTTCTAAAGTTGCACAATAAGTTGCACCACCCTGCTCTATTTGCTCTTTGCTCAATACTGGGTCATAAGCAATAAGATTCATTCCAATAGATTTACAAATTTGTCCTGTTTCTTTACCAATATTTCCAAAACCAACAATACCTACAGTTTTGCCTTCTAATTCAAAAGCTTTACGTTCATCTCTAATTTTCCAATTGCCTTTGCATAACTCAACCTGACCCTCATAGAGGTTCTTTGACATTGCAAAAATCATTGCAACTGTATGTTCTGCAACACTTCTTGAATTAGCTCCAGGAGTTATGACAACAGGAATTCCATGTTTTGTGGCCGTTGCAACATCTACAGAGTCGTAACCTACTCCGGTTCTACCAATGACCTTAAGGTTTGGACTGTTTTCTATAACGTTTCCATCACAAGTAGCAACTCTGACAATAATTGCATCTGCATCTTTCATTTGATCCAAATAATTATTAGGGTCAGAATTATTGGCTACCCAATAACTGGCTTTATCTTCCAGTAGTGCTAAGCCCTCATCACATACAGGATGTGTCATAACAAACTTAAATTTTTCATCTTTCATGTTCATCACCCCTTGTGCCAATTCTTATTCTTCTGAGGCTTTTGCCAAAACCTCTTTTGCACTTTTCTTCATCTTGGCATTTGCCATCTTAATCCCATAATCCATTGCATTAACAAGACTTAATGCATTTGCACCGCCATCACCTGCATGGCCAAAACCAGTGCCGTGGTCAACTGAAGCTCTAATAATTGGAAGTCCAAGTGTTACATTTACACCGGCAACAGCGTCCCAATGACCCTCTTTCTTGTTGTAAACAAAACCTTTAACTTTTAGAGGAATGTGCCCTTGGTCATGGTACATACATACAACAATGTCGTACCAACCACCTAAAGCTTTAGAGAATACTGTATCTGGAGGAGTTGGCTTTTTCTCTGGAATATCTATTCCCTCTGCCAAAGCTATGTCTATTGCAGGCTGAATTTCCTCAATCTCTTCCGTACCAAACATTCCGTTTTCACCACAATGGGGGTTAAGCCCAGCAACAGCAATTTTTGGTCTTTCTATACCAATAGCCTTGCAACCTTCGTTTGCAATTCTTATGACATCTAAAACTCTATCTTTCTTGACTCTGTCGCAAGCCTCTCTCAACGAAACATGGGTAGAAACGTGAACAACTCTCAAATCCTCATGTGCAAGCATCATTGTATATTTAGAAGTATTAGTATAATGAGCATAGATTTCAGTATGTCCACTGTAATGGTGACCAGCCATATTGATTGCTTCTTTGCTTAAAGCATTTGTAATCGTGGCATCAACTTCTCCATTCATTGCTAAATCAATAACTTTAACAACATATTGAAAAGCAGCTTCTCCACCAAGACTTGTTGCACCCAATCCAAAAGGTTTTGGATTATTAGAGTCCCCAGGGATATCGGCCTTTTTAATAATGCCCATATCAAGTACGTCAATAATGCCATACTCAAATTTAGCATCGCTTACATTTGAAATATCTCTAATGGTCAAATCTATACCAGAAACTTTTCTTGCAACAGCTGCTGCATACTGCATGCAAGAGACATCACCCACAACTAAAGGTCTGCATCTCTTATAAATACTTTTATCAGCAAGAGCTTTTACTGTAATTTCTGGACCGTTTCCAAACGGATCGCCCATTGTTATTCCCAAAATTGGAAGACTCATCACTAAACCTCCTCACATTACTTGCTTATAAATATTTCGTGCATCGTCTGCAGTAACTTTCTTCATGTTATTATTCAAAAGCCTTGTAACTTGCATTCCAGCTTCAACAAGAACCTCAAGATCGTCACTAGGAACACCAAATTCAGAAAGACTTGTTGGAATATCTAAGTGTTTAACAATTTCTTCAAGTCTCTTAATAACGGCATGACTCTTGTCTTCTGCTTTTTCTAAATTGCCATCAAAACAACGGTCATAAGCCATAGCAAGACGTTCAACACAAGCATCCTCGTTAAAACGCATAACTGGAGCCAAGAGAATTGCATTTGAAACGCCATGAGCAATGTGGTATTTACCTCCAAGCGGATAACTCAATGCGTGTACAGCAGTTGTGCCAGAAGCAGTTATAGCCACACCAGCATAAAAACTAGCAATTAACATATTTGTCTTAGCATCCATAGCGTTAGGATCATCACAAGCTTTCTCTATATTGTTCAAAATCATATCTAGCGCTTGGAGAGCAAAAATATCGCTAAATGGATTGGCTTTGTTACTTGCAAAGCATTCTATGGCATGAGCTAAGGCATCAACTCCGGTGGACGCTGCAATTTTTCTTGGGAGATTTTTTATCATCCTAGCATCCAAAATAACATAGTCCGATATCATTGTAGGATTAACAATACCAACCTTTAACTGTTTTTCTGGAACAGCAACAATAGCATTTGGAGTTGCTTCAGAGCCAGTTCCCGCAGTAGTAGGAATTAAAAGAGTTTTAATACATTTCTTTGCAAGAAGTGGATTATCAAGAAGTTCTTTTATGCCATAAGAGTCTGTCATAAGGATACTTGCAAGTTTTGCTGTATCCATGACACTTCCGCCACCTACAGCAATTATAAAATTTGCATTAAAGGCCTTGCATTGATCCACAAGTTTTTGTGCTTGCTCGTATGTAGGCTCTGCCGGCAAATCATCAAAAACTTGATGCACTGCTTCAAAGGATTTTAAGTAAGAGCTAATATAACTCATAACTAAATCAAGCAGACCAGTTTTTGCTATTCCTTTATCTGTAAAAACTGCAAGCCTTGTAACATTATTAGATTTAAGAATTTCTTCAATATGCTCAAGTGAATCAACACCACTGTAAACAGTACCAGGCATCTTTAGACAATATTTTTCAACACGTTTTTGTTCAATTTTATTCTCAGACATCTCAACTCTCCCTTTTGCACATTTCAACTAAATTGCAAATTAAATCTTGTGTGCCAAATCCACCAGATTTACACACAACAGAACGAACTTTTCCTTTGTAATAAAAACTAGACAAGACAACACCAGGAGCAAGCTCGCATATTGGTCTAAAATCATTAACACCAATAGCAGAAACAACAGCTTGTAGAGTATCTCCCCCAATACACATAAAAGTTGACTCCAATCCAAACTCAAGCACTCGCTTAAACACAATTCCCAAAGAGGTAGCAATACTTTCTTTAAGATACGCTTTTGAAATATTGTGCTCTTTCATATAACGCTTGTTTTCTTTTACGTTATCTTTTTCATCCACATCTACAATGCAACAACCTGTTTTAATAGTAGAATCTATGCAGTTTTGAATAAACTTGTCATATTGAGGCATTTCAAACAGCATTGGATTTGATTTTTCTTCAATAGTAAGGCTAATTCTTTCATAACCTGCTTTATTAGCTACATCTAGCTGCTTCAGTGAAACAGGATTAATACTTCCACATACGACAAAAAGACCATAAGATAGTCTAAATTTTGGAGAAGAAGTGTATCCAAGGTCTAAAACCTGTGCCAAAACTGAAGCAAAACCAGCACAACCTGCGCAAAGATGGAGATTTTCTTTGCCAATTTGTTTTGCAAAAAGACTCATGTCTGAATTTGTTTTTGAATCAAAAACAAAAATCTCTGCATCATTGAAAGACAGCACAGCGTGTGATGCAATAGAAGAAGCAACAACTTTCACTTTTTTAGAAGTTTGCATACCAATGAGTTTAGATATATTTGATTCTTGAACGGGATTAAACAAATCTTTTCCAAACTCACTTTCAGATACAGGATTTCCATCTATGTAATGTATACCATCTTCTGTTGTACGACCCATACAAGGAAAAGCTGGAAAGAATTTTACATTCTTGTACCCTGATGCATCTATAGCAGCTGCAAGTTCACTTCCAATATTTCCACGGAGTGCAGAGTCTGTCTTCTTATAAATAAAATTGAAAGTGCTACCAAATTCACTAATTACTTGATAAATGAGTTTGTAAGCTTCACTTTGTGCAAGATGTCTTGATTGTGCATTAACAATAAGAACAGATATTTCTTTTTTGACTTCTGTTGTATTGGGGACATAGTTTGCAATTAACTGAGTGGGCGCACCAAGTTTTGCAAATTGAACACCTGTATCTAGAGCTCCAGTAAAGTCGTCAGCAATTACAAGCAGTTTATCCATTAAATCTCCAAAATTTCATATCAACAGCAACAGTTCACTTTTGAAACACATATCTACATTAGCAAGTTATGAAGTTTCATTTTTCACAGAATAAAGGCTTAAAATAGAGCGGTCAAATTATTTTCGTATTTTTTTAGTTTAATTTTGAAACATTTTACTTGCTTTATTCTTCAATGTTACAATACCATGTCATATATGGAACAAAAATACAGAATACTGGGTATAGCCCCCTACGAAGGGCTTAAGAACATACTAACAAGACTTTCAATTGATTATCCAGAGATTGAACTTACAGTTTTTGTAGGTGATTTAGAGGAAGGTCTTGAAATAGCAAAAAAGAACTTTCACCGCAACTATGATGCTGTTATATCAAGAGGAATGACAGCGCAACTTTTACAGCAACTGCCAATTCCAATAGTTGAAATAGAAATCTCTATGTACGACATAATGTGTGCATTAAATCTTGCAGATGCAAAACACAAGAAAACAGCCATTGTTTCATTTGCTGATATAACTAAAGAAGCCAGTCAAATTTGTGAAATTAACGACTATTCTGTTGACTTTTACACATTATCATCCCCAAACAAAGCTTATGAAGTTCTACAAATGTGTAAAAAGAAAAGATATGACTCAATAGTATGTGATATGGTTGCCAATCAGGCTGCAAAGCAGCATGAAATGAATTCTTACCTTATAACATCGGGCTCAGATAGTGTGAGAAAAGCTTTGAACCAAGTTCTAGATGTGTGCAAAAATATCAAATCGCTTAGAAATGAAAATCTCATGTTAAGGGAGCTAATTCAGGGTCAATTGAGCCAAACAGTACTATTTGATGATGATAAAAACATCATTTTATCGTCAATTGATGAGCCTTCTATTGATTTAATTGATATGCTCAGCAACGAAATTGAAAAAACCATTGAAGAGCCTGACAGACGAATAACAAAAGTGCGCAATGGGGAGCTTTATTCAATAAGAGCTCAGAGGATTGAAACAGATAACAAAACATGCACAGCTTTTTACTTCACAAATAGGAAAAGTCCTCTAGCAACAGAAAAAGCGGGAATTAGATTTTATTCAAAACAGGAAATAGAGCATCTTTATTACGAAAGCATGTTTTGTTTTGCAGGCACAGCAGAAAGAATTAGAAGCGTTTTGAATAAAATTACAGGAACATCAAAACCAATTCTAATAATTGGAGAAACCGGAACCGGCAAAGAATCACTTGCGTTTTATCTTTACATTAACGGGATATTCACTAAAGCACCATTGACTGTTGTAGACTGCCAGCTTTTGAATGATAAGAGCTGGGAATATCTTTTGGGACACAGCGCCTCACCGCTTTCTGATTCCAATACTACAATCTTTTTTCAAAATATTGATTTACTCTCCCCTTCAAGAAGTTCTCAACTGCTTACAGCTCTAATTAGCATGGAAGTATATGAAACAAACCATGTAATCATGTCTGCAACTTGCGATTCAAATGGACAAATATCAAAAATAGTTTCTCTTTTTGCAGACAGACTCTGTGCGCTCTCTGTATATGCTCCTCCTCTTAGAGAACAAAAAGATTGCATTCCTGCATTATTAAACCAAATGCTCAGCCTACTTAATACTGATACTCCAAACAAACTTGCTGGAGCTGAACCCCAGGCAATAAAAGTTCTTGAAGAATACAGTTGGCCAAATAATCTGACACAGTTCAAACGTGTTATTGGAGAACTTGCAATAACAGAAAACAATTTCCTTGCTACATCACAAACTGTCAATAAAATAATTCAAAAAGAACAACACATAGGATATGTTCCGCATACGCCTGAATCCTTTATGCCAATTGACCTTGAACGCCCATTAGCAGAAATTGAAAAAGACATTATCAATAGAGTCTTGCATGCATCAAATGATAACCAAACTGTTGCAGCAAAAAAACTTGGAATAAGCAGAACTACTCTTTGGAGAATTATCACAGAGAAGTAAAAGATTATCGGATTAAAGGCTTATGTTCTCAAAAAATAAGAACCAAACATCTTAGCAAGTGCTATATATCTCTCAAAGTTTAGCGTTATGGTATCTTTTTTTGTGATGTGATACTATGAGCCTTGTCTTTATATAAGAGTTTGCAAGTAAGGCTTTGCAATTACCAAAGCTTTGCAAAATGCAAGTACTTTAGAGCCCCTTTGAAAGGGCAGCGGAGGAAATTATGGATAAAAGCAACGAAAACGTAGAGCTTAAGAAAGCAGAGCTGGCAAATGGAACACCTGAGTTTGAAACAAATGAGAAAGCTCCCTTAAACTTCATTGAAAAAATCATTGAAGACGACTTAGCCAATGGAAGAGTTCCAAACAACACTATTGTGACACGCTTTCCACCTGAACCAAATGGATATTTGCACATTGGGCACATAAAAAGCATTTGCTTGAACTTTGGACTTGCGCAAAAATACCATGGAATTTGCCATCTTAGACTTGACGACACAAACCCTGCAAAAGAAGACATGGAATATATAGACTCTATTAAGTCCGATATTAAATGGCTTGGTTTTGACTGGGGTGACAACGAATTTTATGCGTCAGATTACTACGACCAGTTGCATGAGATTGCTATTGATCTTATTAAAAAAGGCTTAGCTTATGTGGACAGCCAAACACCTGAAGAAGTAAGAATTAACCGTGGAACTCTCACAACACCCGGCAAAGACAGTCCAGACAGAAACAGAAGTATTGAAGAAAATTTAAGACTGTTTAAGGAAATGGGAGAAGGAAAATATCCAGAGGGTACTTATCTTCTTAGAGCAAAACTTGATATGGCAAGTCCCAACATTAACATGAGAGACCCGGCTTTATACAGAATAAAGTTTGCAGAGCATCCAAGAACAGGCTCAAAATGGTGCATTTATCCAATGTACGATTTCACTCACCCTATCTCTGATGCTATTGAGGGTATTACTCATTCAATTTGTACTCTTGAGTTTGAAGACCATAGACCGGCATATGATTGGGCTTGTTCAATTGACAATATTGAACACACTCCACATCAATATGAGTTTGCACGTCTTAATATCAATTATCTTGTAATGAGCAAGAGAAAGTTACTGCAACTTGTTAAGATGGGAATTGTCAGCGGTTGGGATGACCCAAGAATGCCAACAATCAGCGGCATTAGAAGACGCGGATACTCTCCAGAGTCAATGAGAGACTTTGTGAACCGTGTGGGTGTTGCAAAAGTAGAATCTGTTGTTGATTACTCTCTTATGGAATTTTGTGTAAGAGAAGATTTGAACAAGAGAGCTAAACGTGTCATGGCTGTTTTGGACCCAATTAAGCTCATAATTGACAACTACCCAGCAGATAAGACAGAGTTCTTTGTAAGTGAAAACAATCCGGAAGATGCTTCTATGGGAACTCGTGAAATTCCATTCACAAATGAACTTTACATTGAAAGAGAAGATTTCATGGAAGTTCCACCAAAAGGATATCACAGACTTTATGTTGGCAATGAAATTAGACTTAAAAATGCATATTATGTAAAAGCAACAAGTTTTGAAAAAGATGAAGATGGGAAAATTACTGTCGTCCACTGCACTTATGATCCCCAGTCCCGTGGCGGAGAAACAGCAGATGGCCGCAAAGTCAAAGGTACAAGCCATTGGGTAAGTGCAAAACATGCTATTGATGCAGAAGTAAGACTTTATGACAAACTCTTTGCAACAGAATACCCAGGTGGAGATACTGGAAACTATCTTGATGACTTGAACCCAACTTCTCTTGTTGTGCTAAAGAATGCAAAAGTTGAACCATCATTAAAAGATGCAAAACCGGGAGATTATTTGCAGTTCATAAGAAGTGGATACTTCACTCCAGACTACGACAGCACGCCTGAGAAACTTGTGTTTAACAGAACTGTTACTCTTAAAGATTCATGGGCAAAACAAAAAGCTAAAATGGGTCTTTAATAACTGAGACAAAACAAGTTGAGAAGATTAAGCTATGGCTTAATCTTCTTTTTTTGGTTTTACGTCCAAGTCGTCTGAATTCCAAAAGAAATCAGAACTGTCATCTCTAGACCTTGCAGGTTTGAAAGAATCAAATCCGTAAGGTTTCTTGGATTTTGATGAATAAGATGTTGCTTTATAAGGACTTGCAGATTTGAAAGATTTAGAAGACTTGGAGTTTTCTCTATCGTATTTATCATATCTGTTTTGTCTATCCTGTCTATCTTGCCTGTCGTTTCTGTAGTTTCTTTCTTCTTTATTGTATTTTCTTCTATCGTCTCTGTTTGAACCACTATCTTTGTAAGAGCGGTTTTCTCTATAACTGCGACTTTCTCTGTCGTCTTCTCTATAGTCTCTATAATCTCTGTAGTCCCTATAGTCTCTATAATCCTTATAATCTCTATAACCTCTATTATCTCTAGCTCTATCGTCTCTAGCTCTATCGTCCCTAGAGCGACTTCCAAAACCTTCAAATTTGTCTTGGCCTCTTCCTCTGTACTCTACTTGTGAGCTTCTGCGACCACTATAGTTGTCTCTATTTTCTCTATTGTCTCTGTCTTTATCATTGTAACGAGGTCTATCATCTTTAGTTCTATAACGGTCGTCTCTTGAACTTTTGTATTTTCTTTCATATTTTCTTTCGCTACTGCCATAAGTTCTGTCAGTTTTGTAAGCTTTGTCCCTGTTTCTTGAACTCTCAGATTTTTTTACACTTCTACTTTCGTTTCTTTTTTCTGAACTCTTGTCCATACCCTTTATGGACTTCTCTACTGGCTCACTCCAATCCAATTTGAGTGAATCTTCATCAAATGCCATCATCCAACTCCTAGCCGTACCTTTACGGTTTTTATTAAATCCCGGAGCTTCTACTGCCCCTGTAATTTCTTTGACTCTCAAGTTCCTGAGACGTCTCTTATCCATATTAAAACTTCCAAGATTTGTAGAAAAAAGAAGAATTCCTGTTTTTTTCATCAATCTTGATAATGCTTTTATCCAAATAACATAATCCCTTGATACATCAAAATCATTTTCCATTTTTCTACTATTTGAAAAACTTGGAGGATCAAAAATGATTATATCGTATTTTTCATTATTCTCTATAGCCTTTTGGACATACTTAAGTGCATCCATACAAAGGCACTCATAAGAAGGCCCCTCATATCCATTGTTTTCTAAATTTTCTTGTGCCCATTTTGTATAAGTTGCAGAAAGATCCACACTTTTTACTGTGTTTGCAAGCCCTGCTGCTGCATAAACTGAAAAACTTCCTGTGTAAGAAAACAAGTTAAGAACATCACAAGAAGCACTTCTTTCTTTTATGAGCATTCGTGTGAGTCTATGGTCTAAAAAAAGGCCTGTATCAACGTAAGTTGTTAAATTAATTTTGAATTTAAGGTTGTTTTCCAAAACTTCTACTACAAGAGCATTATCTTGTGATTTTTCATGCTGTTGACCTGTCTCTCGTTTTGCTCTGTATGTGTAAATTATGTTCTCAGGCTCTAAGTACAGCATTCTAGCACAAATATCTAGACAAGAATTTTTTAGTTCTTCACTAAGAGGTGAGTCTTCTTTGTAGTCTGTGACTTTTGCATACTTGCCGTAAATATCTACAGTAACAGGGAATTGAGAAAGGTTACGGTCATAAACTCTAAAACAGTTTGTACCTTGAGGAAGAAGATTATGGCGCATTTGCTGCGCATTATTTTTTAATATTTTTCCAAAATCTTTCTCAAAATATTCCATGAGTTCTTCCACGCCTTTCTTTGAGCTATCAACAAGTGTCTTTTTCGTGGGGATTATATATGTTATAATGAAAAAAAGATAGTCAACTGGAGGACAATTGATGTCTGAAAACCCAAAAGACGAAGTAGCAGAGTTTATTCACTCACTTGAAGAAAAAAGAGGTTGCACTGTAGGTTGGAGAACTTATTCCACTTTTTATGCTGACAGTTGTGGCTTAATTCGTGAATATGGTGTTTTTCTTTATGAAGCCAATGGCCTTTTTTGGTATGAAGATTTTGAGAGAACACCCCAACTTTTTGGAATTCCTCTACCAAAAAGCAAAAAAGCTGTGCCTTATGTGAAATTTGAGTCTTTTTTTGATCCAAATGATGTAAATGAAATTAGGACTGTTAAAAGAAAAGATGCTATTTCTTTGGTGCAAGGATTAAAAAAACCGTCAAAAATTAAGACTGCCAATGCTTTTGATAAGTTCTTTTTTCAATGTGTTACAGAAGTCACTCTAAAAGATGGCAAAATTCTTTATTTTGAGTTGCCAGATAAAACATTGCACAAAAAAATCGGTCTAGAAGAGAAATAATATAGTAGAATGTGTGAGAAAGCTATGATACGAATTTAGTTGCAGGCTTTAGTTTCAAAGTTTTAGCAACAAAGTGATAATAGAGGTTTTTGCAAAGACCTCAATAAGGAGTAAAACATGGGAGTTTTTAAGGCTTACGATATTCGCGGTATATACAACCAAGATTTTAACAAAGAAACAGCTTACAAGATTGGATATTTTCTTCCAAAACTTCTTCCTTGTGAGTTTGTGGTTGTTGGTAGAGATACAAGACTTACAAGTGATGAGATTTTTGAAAATCTTTGTAATGGAATAAATGATGCGGGTGTTGATGTTTGGAACATTGGCCTTGCAACTACTCCAATGGTTTATTTCTCAACTGTATATCTTAAAGCACAAGCGTCAGTTCAAATTACAGCTAGCCACAATCCAAAAGAATACAATGGAATGAAGATTTCTCGTGCTATGGCAATTCCTGTTGGCGGAGATTCGGGATTAAAAGACCTTGAAAAAATGGTTAATGAAGAGAAAATTGAGCCTGTTTGTTCTTGCAAGAGAGGTCATGTAATTGAAAAAGATGTGCATGATGCATATTTGAACTACTTGAAAGGTTTCCTACCAGATTTGTCTGGCTTGAATATTTCAATAGATTGTTCAAACGGCATGAGCAGTCTTTTTGTTCATGAAATTTTTGGCGACCATGCTCATTACATTAATGATAAACTTGATGGAAACTTCCCTGCTCACGAGCCAAACCCACTTGAGATTGAGAACTGCAAACAAATTATTGAGGCTGTCAAAGCTAATAAGTCCAATTGTGGTGTTATCTATGACGGAGATGCTGACAGAGTAATGTTTATTGATGAGAAAGGTCGTTTCATTCAGCCTGACTATGTTACAGGTATAATTGGAAATTATTATCTTTCAAAAGAAAAAGGTTCTGTTCTTGTAGATATTAGGACATCTCGTTCAACTACAGAATATCTTCAAAAACTTGGTGCTACAGAAGTAATTATTTGGAAAGTGGGTCATGCTTTTGCAAAAATGAAGATTAGAGAAAAGCATTGTATCTTTGGTGGAGAACTTGCTGGGCACTACTACTTTAGAGATTTTAACAACTGTGATAGTGGTCTTTTAGCTTCTTTGCTTGTTCTTCAAACTGTTGTATCTCTTAAAAAACAGGGCAAAACTTTAAGTCAGCTTGTTGATGAGATTGTCGTATATGCAAACAGTGGAGAGCACAATTTTAAGTTAGAGGACAAAGATGGTGCTATGAATGCTCTTTATGAGAAGTTCTCAAAACTCAACCCAACAAAAGTTCTTGATTTTGATGGTTATAGAATTGAGTTCCCAACATGGTGGTTCAACGTTCGTAAATCCAATACTGAGCCATACCTTCGTGTTGTTGCAGAAGCTAAGTCTCAAGCTGAACTTGATGAGCATTTCAAAGAAATTGAAGATATAATTCATAAGTTTCATTAGTTCTATTGACTAAAAAACACCAATGAAGTAATCTCTTCATGGTTCTAAGAACATTCCCCGATAGCTCAGTCGGTAGAGCAGGTGGCTGTTAACCACCC
>CAVDLI010000030.1:0-9598 GCA_963609725.1 bacterium
AAGGGTGGAGACAAGGTTATATGAAATATGAACTAAATCTTATAGAACAATACAAGGATGGTGTAGCTGAAGGTTTTTCTGAAGGATTGTCGCAAGGTGAAGCTAGAGGTTTGGCTCAAGGTAAGGCAGAGGGTTTAGCTCAAGGTCTTTCTCAAGGAAAAGCAGAAGAAAAACAACGTATTGTTAAAAAGATGTACTTTGATGGACTTTCTACTGAAAAGATTTCTCAATACGTTGCAATTCCAGTCGAGCAAGTTCAGAACATATTGAAATCCTAAAAAGGTACAAAAAAACTCCCAAGAAATCTTGGGAGTTATAAGCAGCAGACGAGATTCGAACTCGCGTAGGCCACCTTGGCAAGGTGGTGCGTAACCACTACGCTACTGCTGCAAGACAGTACGTCTTATAACATTTTTGAGAAAGTTAGGCAATAGGCCTACCAATTTTTTGGTAAAAAGATATTGAAACATTCCTAGAGATTGGATACATTCCTTGAGGAGAAAGGGCTGTAGCTTTTGCAACACTTTCTCATATAACAATTTTTTGACGGGATTTAAGCTCTACTTGCTCCGTCTAAGAAATAGCTAAAGGAGGGAAAACATGGCATTGTTTTCTACAGAGATGGTCAGTAAATACCATCCAGACAAGTTTGCAGATCAAATTTCTGATGCAATTCTAACTTATTATCTTAAGAATGACCCTTATGCACACGTAGCTTGCGAATGTATGGCAAAGGGCAGCACTGTCGTACTTGGGGGCGAAATAACTTCAAATGTTGACCACGGCGAAGCACACCACGAAGAAATTGTACAAAACGTGGCACAAAAATTGGGTTACGCTGTGGACAAAGTAATTGACCTCGTTACGCCACAATCCACGCAAATTGGAAACGCTGTCACAAGTTGCAAGAATCTTGGAGCCGGCGACCAGGGCATGATGTTTGGATATGCGTGTAAGGGGGGCAAATATCACTTACCATACGGACAAGAACTTGCAATCAGTATTATTAACGCAATAGAGACCGATATCCTTGTAAATCCAAATTCTATTTTCAAAGGCGATGCCAAAACGCAAGTCACAACAAATTTAGACACGCGCGGATACAAAAAGGACGTGGACACAGTTTTAGTATCGGTCTGCCATAAAGAAGGGCTGTCATTAGAAGATGTCAAAGCGTATGTAATGAGCCTTTTGGAGCGTGTTCCAGGTGCGTTAGATGGTAAAGTTTTGATAAATCCGGCAGGAATTTGGACTTTAGGAGGGCCAACTGCTGACTGTGGTCTTACAGGGCGAAAGATTGTATGCGACCAGTATGGCGGTTATGCTCCAGTTGGAGGGGGTGCTTTCAGTGGTAAAGACCCAACCAAAGTGGACCGTAGTGCTTCTTATATGGCGCGCCGTATTGCTGTAGATTTAGTCAAAAAATATGACCTTGAAGATTGCACTGTCCAGCTTGCTTATGCAATAGGAAAGAGCTTACCAGTTTCTGCAAGTGCAATAGGCCATTATTCTGACGGCTCATTATTTAATGACGGTAGTTTGTTATATGATGAATATGACTTAACTCCAGAGGGTATGATTAATTTCTTGTCCCTTAGAACTTTGGATTATAGTGCAATCTCAGGGGGCAATCACATGATTCATTTCCCGGAAGTACTTTCATAAACTAAAGAACTGTGTCAAAAGAATTTGAGAAAAAGATTAGTTTTATCCTAATTTGATTGTAATGTTTGAACGCTTTTACTATATTAAAGAGGTTTTTGCAGTTTTGCAGGAACCTCTAAACAAGTGTGTTTCAGTTATGAGCTACATAATTTAAGGAGTAACCTCAAATGTCTTTTCCAACCTTGTTGGCTTTAGTGATTTTCGTATTAACATATGCTTTAATGATGGTCTTTCAAAAAAAAAGGCCATTTGTTGCATGTGGTTCTGCTTTAATTTTTTTACTTCTAGGCCTTTTGGGTTTTTGGAAAATGGGCATAAAAGAGGCCTTTAATGCTATTGATTTTAATGTTCTTTTAATGATAGCTGGTACAATGGGAACTGTTACTTTATTCATTGACAGTAAAATGCCACAGCGTATGGCTGAACAAATTATAAGCAAAGTGCCAAATACAATGTGGGCTGTAGCCATTCTTACATTGTTTGCTGGAGTTATATCGGCATTTGTGGACAATGTTGCAACAGTGCTAATGGTGGCTCCAATTGGACTTGCTATATGTAAAAAGCTTGGTATATCGCCAGTTTCAGTCATCATTTGCATTGCTGTTTCTTCTAATCTCCAAGGAGCAGCCACACTTGTGGGAGACACAACGTCTATTCTTTTGGGAGGTGCTGCCAATATGGATTTCTTGGACTTCTTTGTCATGAACGGCAAACCTGGAATGTTCTTTGCCACTGAACTTGGCGCGTTAGTATCGGTCTTAATTGTTTTGTTTCTTTTTCGAAAAGAAAAACAGCCAATTCATGCTGTCGTAGAGACTTCTGTAGAAGATTACGTTCCCACATTTCTCATGATTGCCAATGTTGTTCTTTTGATTTTTGCTTCTTTTGTGCCATCTCCATTTTCTCCTTTATCGTACAAACTCTGGACTCTTAGAAATGGCCTTATTTGCGTTCTAATTTGCATTGTTGGAGTAATTTACGAGTGCTTGAAAAATGGAAACTCCAAGCCTTTGGAAAACGTTTTGACAAATCTAGATTTAGATACTCTTTTTATTCTAATTGGGCTTTTTGTTGTTATTGAGGGTATTCGCTCCGCCGGTGTTATTGACCTCATTGCAAGTCTTTTTTACAAAATTGCAGGCAATAATCCGTTTCTTCTTTATACTCTCATCGTTTTTATTTCTGTTGCACTGTCAGCATTCATTGACAACATTCCATATGTCACGACAATGATTCCGGTTGTCACAAGTCTTTCAGCTATGATGAATATGAGTCCTCTTGTTTTTTATTTTGGGCTTCTCATTGGCGCAACATTAGGTGGCAACCTTACTCCAATTGGCGCATCTGCAAATATTACAGCTATTGGCATACTTCGCAAAAATGGTTACGAGGTTCGCAATTCCACTTTCCTTAAGATTGGAGTCCCTTTTACATTGGCAGCAGTAGTGACGGGGTATGGTTTCATTTGGTTCTTCTGGCACTAATTCTCTTGACCTTTTTCCACAATATTCGTTGTCGCAATAGAATGAGCCGTGCGCCATGTTGTACTGTCCTGTGTTTTGCTCAAACGAGGCTCCTGAAAATTAAAAAATAAACAAAATTAACTAGTTTTTTGTTTTTTAGCTTAGAAAATAAACAAAAAAACAAAGTTTTTGCAAATTTTGTTTATTTTTACTTCAAAATTACTTCAATCACAGGAGAGCCATCTCCAATGGTAGGGCTTTTGAGCTTTCTGTTTTGCTATTAAACGACTTATGGTTCTGCCAAAAACCTGTTTTTAATAGAAAGGAGAGTGTCGTTTGCTTTTTTTATGCTAAGAGATATGAAAACTGGCATTAAAACTAAGATTTTGCGAATACCTCTTTTACCTTGTCTTGCACGCCAAGCCTTATCAAGACTAGCCCAAATAGAAAAAAGCTGTGGCAAGAAATTAAGAAAGAGTGCAAACGCTTTTGAAAAAGTCAATTTTGCGTGACCAAACGTTACACCAAGTTCTATTTTCTCAAGAGCTTCTCTAATTTCTCTGTGGCTAGTAGTTCTGAAAAAAATGGAAGTATAAGTCATAGCAACAACAAGACGAGACAAAAGCATATAATTCCCATTTGCAAGAACAACAGAAAAGAATGCTTTTAAGTTATTAAGAAAAGAAGATATTTTTTGAAGTGCTGCACTAGAAAATTTTGAATTAGAAATATTTGTACTAGAAAGGTCAGCACCTTGAATACTTAAATCTTGAATACTTTGGATACTTGCATCTTGAATATTCCCACTAATTAGCATTGGAGTTTTATCAAAAAGAAGAGTAGAGAAAATATCTATTAATGCAATGATTAAACAGTAATAAAAAATGGGTCTTAAATCTCTAAAAAAATCTCTCGTTGAAATCTTAGCTATAAACGACAGAATAAATGCAAGTACAAATAACGCAACATGGCAAGGCCAATCAGTCAAATGCAAAATTAGAGGAATACAAAATAACACAACAAGCTTAATTATTGCAGGTGTTTTATGTATGAGGCTGTTTCTTTTTTTGTAAGATAAAATTGCTTCTGCCATCTATTTTCCCATGCTATCTATTGCGAATGTCGTTTGCCACACATGCCATCTATTTTTCCATGCTATTTATTTGCTCATGCCATCTATTGCAAATGCCATCCCATTACCCAATACTGTTTAATTGCATTTGAAACCTAATTCTTTATTTCCAAAACAAATATAACTCAAAATCATCTCCAAACCAAAGAACTTAGACTGTTATAAGAAGTAAGAGGATTTCTAATCCCCCACAACTCGCTATTAGAAGAAAGCTCTAAAAGCCCGTCTTGAGGCGAGCCTTCAAATAAAAGCTGACCTTTTTTAAGAACAATAAAATGATTTGCTAAAGCTAAGCATTTTTCAATTTCATGGGTTAAAATTACAATAGTTTTTCCGTTTGCCAATAACTCTTCTACAAGCGAATTGACATCTTTAACTCCAGCATAATCAAGATTACTATAAGGCTCATCCATGATAACAATATCAAATCCAAGAGCAAGAATAGATGCAATTGCAAGCCGACGTTTTTCTCCGCCTGAAAGGAAATGCGACATTTCATCTTTTTTTTCATAAAGGCGAACTTTTTTCAAACTATCATTTGCCTTTTCCATAGCACAAGAAGACTTAATACCAATATTGGAAAGACCAAAGCACACATCTTCTAAAGGAGTTTCTCCTAAAATTTGAGAGTCTGCATCTTGAAAAACTAATCCCACTTTTGAAGCTGTATGAACATTTCCAGCTGTAGGTTTCTCTAAACCGGCAATAATTGTCATAAGAAGACTTTTACCCGACCCATTTTCTCCACTTATGATAGACAGTTTTCCCTTTGGAATAACTAAACTCACATTATCTAAAGCCTTGAAAGTACCACCATTAGGAGACGCAAACACTTTGGAGACATTTTTTACTTCAATTGCAATTTCGCAAGTACCATTATTCATGATTTGCACCAACATCATTTGAATTGGCAGCGCTAGCATCTGGTACTTCATTATCTATTACACTATTGTCTACTGCGCTAGTACCAGTTTTGACATTATCTTTTCCAAAAATATACGTTGCAGCAGTATTTCTAAGTTTTGATGCTAGCAAAATTGCAACTACCATCTTAACAACATCACCTGGGATATAAGGAATTACACACAACGCCAACGTTTGAGAGAACGTCTTATTCATAGAGAACATAAAATGCAGAACCCCTGGGATATACATTACAACAAAACCCAAAACAGTAGCCAAAACCAGCCTAAAGACCGATGTTTTTTTGCCATAGCATGGTTTTTGGGATATTAAACCAGATACAAGAGTTGCCAAAGCATATCCATATAAAAACCCACCCGTAGGCCCTAGAAACCTTGCAATGCCACCAGTTCCACCAGAGAAAATAGGAAGCCCAAGAGCTCCGGCACCCAAGAAAAGAAGAGTTGCAAAACTTCCCCAAGCAGGACCCAGCATAAGACCAGTTACAACAACTAGCATATTTTGAAGAACTATGGGAACAGGAGTTCCCACTACAGGAATTGAAATAAAACCGCATACAGAAATCAATGCTGCAAAAAGAGCAACATATATCATTTTTTGAGAAACTTTTTGTTTGTTAGCACTGTTGTCATTTGTATTATTTTTCATGGCTTAGATACTAGCACAAAAAGCCTTTTGTAGTCACTTGTAATAAAACTATATTCCAATGTACATTTCACGTATTAGAGAGGTTTTTCAAAAACCTCTATGTTCATGCATTAGGAGTTGCCATGCAAAAGGTACTTGTTGGAATGAGTGGAGGAATAGATTCTTCTGTTGTTGCATATCTTCTCAAAGAAAAAGGCTATGACGTGCAGGGTGTAACTATGACCATGTGGAATGATCACATACCATTTAGAGGAGATCCTCATAAGGATGCTTGTTTCTCTCCAGGAGAGGTTGAAGATGTAGAAAAAGCAAAAGAGATATGTGCTAAACTTGGTATCCCTCATACAACACTTGACGTCTCTGAAGTGTACGAATCAATAGTTCTTGATAATTTTAGACACGAATATCTAAACGGCAGAACCCCAAATCCCTGTGTTTGGTGTAATCAAAAAATAAAATTTGGCGCTTTAGTAGATTATGCTAAAAAAGCGGGGATAGAGTTTGATTATTTTGCAACAGGACATTATGCTCGCATAGAAAAAAAGGATGATAGATACTGTCTCAAACGTGGAGTAGACCCAAGAAAAGACCAAAGCTATTTTTTGTATAGATTATCTCAAAAACAGCTTTCAGGAGTTCTTTTTCCTCTTGGAGAGATGGAAAAAACACAAACAAAAGACATAGACCGCATACTTGGCTTTCATCCAATAGAACAGACAGAAAGTCAAGATTTTTATAGTGGCCATTATTCAGACCTTCTTGATGTAGTACCAACACCTGGCAATATTGTAGATACAAATGGCAATGTACTAGGAAAGCATGATGGAATTTGGAATTACACAATAGGACAACGCAAAGGGCTTGGTATTTCTGCACCAAGGCCTTTATATGTTCTTTCTCTTGACCCAAAACGCAATGAAGTTGTTGTAGGTTATGAAGAAATGACGGCAAACACTTCTGTAACAGCTTCTCAAATCAACTGGGTTTCTATGACATCATTTGAAGATGGACTTGAAGTTCAAGCAAAAATTCGCTCAACAGGAAGTCCTGTGCCTTGCAAAGTGTTTAACACACAAGATGGCAATATAAAAGCTGTATTCTCTGTACCTGTTAAAGCTGCAACTTGTGGACAAAGTCTTGTCGTATACGATGGCCCTTACGTTTTATTTGGTGGAATAATAGATAAGGTCGAACAATAAAGGTTGTGCTAAAACAGTGTTCGACTTTTGAATATTAAAGGCTTTTCAATTTTAAGAGGTACCTCTTAATAAGAACTTTTCTACAGCTAGTTAAAACCAAGTGATAAGCTAGCTGTAGAAAGATAATAAACTTTAGAGAAGTTTTCGCAAAAACCTCTTAGAAAGCCCAGTTCCCGTCTTTGAATATTTGAACAGTTCTTCCGTCTCTAGTTTTTGCAACTATGTTCAAATCTTTGCAACCAATCATGAAATCAACATGAATCATTGAGTCGTTAATGCCCATTGCTCTGCATTCATCAAGAGAATATTTTTCAAAATCTTTGATTGTATCAGCAAAACCCATACCCAAAGCCAAGTGGCAGGCTGCATTTTCATCAAATAATGTGTTGTAGAAAAGAATACCACTATTGTTAATTGGAGAGTCAAAAGGCACTAGTGCACATTCTCCAAGATAAGAAGCTCCTTCGTCCATTGTAATCATTTTAGTAAGAAGCTCTTTGTTCTTTTTAGCATCCCATTCAACAGCTTTTCCATCCTTAAACTTAATCCAGAAATCTTCAATAAGCTGGCTTTGATAACTCAGCGGTTTAGTTGCATAAACAATACCTTCAGCCTTACCTCTCATTGGAGAAATAAAACACTCTTCAGATGGAATGTTTGGATTAAAGAAGTAACCTTGTAAGCTCTTTTCTCCACCACCTTTGAACTCTGCTTGTTCAATCATACCAACTGTGAAGTTGGTTCCGTTTGAGGCCTCATAATGAAGTTCTTCAATTCCAAGATTGTTGAGGAAAGCACAGCGGTCAAATAAATCTTTGTTGTGGTCTGCCCAAGCTTGAATTGGGTCGTCAGTTACACGACTTGTGTATAAAATTTTCTCCCATAATTTTTCAACAGCTTGTCTTTTTGAAAGTTCAGGGAAAAGTTTTTTTGCCCATGCTTCACCTGGAACTGCTGCAATACACCATTGGTATTTATTTTCTATTTGATCCCGATACTTTTTAAGAATTGGATACTTTCTTTTTCTTGACTCTGCTACTTTGGTTTGGTTTATACCTTTAAGACCGTCAGGATCAGAAGATTCAATATAAATTCTGCAAGGAATTACATCTACATAATGCTGAAATCTTTCTTTCTCCCAGTTTTCAACTGTACTAAGAGTTTTCATTGACCTGTAGCGGTAATGAAGCTTTGCAAGTGGCTGATAATCCCACTCAACAATAACTTTTCCAGCGCCTGATTTGTACAGTTCATCAACAAGTATTTGAATGAATTCTGGTTGGTCTAAATCACAATCAACAATTACTTCTTGTCCTTTTTGAACATTGACTCCGCACTTTGCAATAAGCTGTGCATATTTACGTAAAACAGTTTTTTTCATATTTTCTCCTATTCTCTAAGGTTCTTGCAAAAACCTCAGAAATGTTCAATTTGTTTTGCCTAAGTTTTTTTATCTTTCCATTTTGCTTTTTGTTATCTTACATTCAACTAACTCATAATCAGCATTTCCAAGACCAAGTGACTGTGCATAAGAAATTGCATCTTTCCAGTCAGTTTCTTTATTATTGTTGCAAATGTTGTCTAAGTTCTCATCGTATGGATTGTCTGAGTCTGTAAGATGACTATGAGCCATTGGCTTTTGTGCATTGACAGCGTCTATACAAGCTTTATCAATTGCAACAGGGTCTGCAGAAGCAAACATACCAACATCTGGAACAATTGGAGTGTCATTGCAGCTGTAGCAGTCGCAGAAAGGTGAAACATCTACAACAAGAGATATGTGATAATGAGGTTTACCATGTAAAACAGCTTTTGTATATTCTGCAATTTTTCTGTTCAGAATTCTTAAATCATCACTAGTATGAGTTGTAAGCGCTCCTGTTGGACACACTTGGAGACAACGACCACAGCCGGCACACTTATCTTCGTCAAAAATCATTTTGCCGTTTTTGAAAGTTTGCACTCCATGGGCACAGACTTTTGCACAACTTTCGCAACCTACACATAAGTCTTCGTTGTACAAAGGTTTTTCAGATGTATGCATATCTTTTTTCCCGGCACGTGAGCCACAGCCCATTCCAATATTTTTCATAGCTCCACCAAAGCCTGTAGCTTCATGTCCCTTAAAGTGTGAGAGAGATATAATGATATCGGCATCTGCTATAGCTCTTCCAATCTTTGCTGTTGGGCAGTAGAGACCGCCGGGAACTTCAAGATCTACTTCGTCTGTGCCTTTAACGCCGTCTGCAATTATTACAGGAGCATCGGGACAGCTTACGGGGTTAAATCCATTTGCATATGCTGTGTAAATGTGGTCAATTGCATTAGTTCTGCTTCCAGTGTAAAGAGTGTTGCAGTCTGTAAGAAAAGGAATTCCACCACGAGCTTTAATGTGTTTTGCAAGCGCTTGTGCATAGTTGTGTCTTAAAAATGCAAGATTTCCAAGTTCTCCAAAATGTAGCTTGATTGCTACAAACTTGCCTGAGAAGTCAATCTTGTCCATATCACTTGCGCAAATGAGTTTTTCAAATTTCTCAACAAGTGAAATCTTGCTGTAAGTTCTAAAA
>CAVDLI010000030.1:9608-17365 GCA_963609725.1 bacterium
AATCAGTGAAATAGACTTTACTTTTCATTTTGCTCTCCTACTTTTTTATTTGCATATTTTGAAATATTTTGTGTTTTTGTAAATATTTTTTCTATGCGTTGTATTTCGCCTTCTGTCATACATGCCCGCGTGAAAATGTCAGAAAGAAATTCTGTTGTGAAAGACTTTTCGTCAGCATTTTTGAAATATCCAATACCATCTAGTGAAGAAATGCAAGTTTGGGTTGCACGAGAGACTCGGTCTATATTAACCACATTGTCTGTCCCCGCGTATTGGTTTAGCTTGCTAAAAAGAGAGTATGCAATTATTTGTACAGCCTGAGACAAGTTAAGAGAGGGAAAAAGTGGGCTTGTTGGAATTGTGACAACCATTGAACAGGCCTTGACTTGCTCGTCTGAAAGACCGTTGGACTCACACCCAAAAACAATAGAGATTTTGCCATTTCCAATTGTGTTTATCATGCTGGCAAGCTG
The DNA here is from genome assembly GCA_963609725.1 of bacterium. Lineage (GTDB taxonomy): Bacteria > Spirochaetota > Spirochaetia > Sphaerochaetales > Sphaerochaetaceae > UBA9732. The sequence continues at coordinate 10,082 of CAVDLI010000030.1, forward strand.
TTCTGGATTTACACGGCTTGTTTTACGACCTTTGCCAACTCTTCTTGTTGCTGCAACTGACAATATGCTGTCTTTTATTGCATCTTGCAAGTTTGTGAATTCTTTTCTGTTTTCATACAAATCGTAAGCATGAAGGGCAAGCGTCTTTACTCTTTCATCATCATAAATACGGTCAGTAACAAGCGTAAGATTTTCAAGCCCCATTGTTTTCATTGCTCGGCAAACACTGCCAATATTGGCACCGTCTTGTGTGTCGCAAAGAATAATTTCAAGGCGTTTGAGGTTTTCTATATGGTCAGGGTTCTCTGTGTGCTTGAGATTTTCTGTATGGTTGAGTTCTTCTTTACTGTCAAGATTTTCTATATGGTTAAGATTTTCATTTTTCTCAGTTTTTTCTACATCCTGCGTCATGCCACCATAATATGTTATATTGCGACTTTTTCCAAGGTAGAGTATCATCTTAGCATGTTTGATAATTTGAACGGAAACCCCAATAAAAACGAGCACTTACTTAAGCAGGCCAAGACTCTTTTGAGCGCTATTTTGGTTATCATTATTATGGCTGTTTGCAAGATTACAGGCGATGTGAGCATAACTATAGTTCTTGCACTTTTCCTTTTCATTCTTATGCTGCCAATTGTGAACTCGCTTGAGAAAGCAAAATTCCCCAGCTGGCTTGCCACCTTGATAGCAATTCTTCTGATTGTAGTTCTTATGGTGGTTGTTGTTTGGTTTTTGTTCTATACGGTCGATATCCTTGTGCGAAAGGTTCCTAGTTACGCCTCTAAACTAGATGATGTGGACAAGCTTCTTAAAAATATGCTCAGCGAATGGTTTGACATTCCAGAAGATGTATCTCTTTTTTCACTTATGAATATAGATTGGGTTGGTGGTTTCATTATGCCAACACTAAGATCAATTTCAAGTTCTACTATGACAATTGTCAGCAATGGTCTTGTTACAGTGCTTATGGCTGTGTTCCTTTTGCTAGAACGTCATACAATTATCCCCAAGATTACATTTGCTGCTTCTAAAGAAAAAGAGGGTAGAGTAAGAATTATTTGGGATAGAATTAACAAACAAGTATCTAAATATATTGGAATTAAAATAGTTGTAAGTGCAGCAACAGGAGCTATGTTCTATCTTGTTTGCCGTTTTGTAAATTTGGATTTTGCTTTCCTTTGGGGTGTTCTTGCTCTTGTTTTGAATTTTATTCCAACAATTGGAAGTATTGTTATTACTGTTTTAACAATTTTTATGGCAATAGTTCAATTTTTGCCAAACTGGAATCCAATACTTATAGTTGCCGCAGGTACAATTCTTACAGAAAACATCATTGGAAATATTATTGATCCTCGTTTACAAGGAACTCAACTAAACTTAAGTCCGTTTGTTATTTTGGTAGCTTTAAGTGTATTTGGTTATATTTGGGGAATCGTTGGAATGTTCCTTGCTGTTCCTCTTTTGAGTGTTCTTCAAATTGTATTTGCAAACATGGAAGAAACTAAGTCAATAGCAATTATTATGAGCTCCGGCAATTCTTTTGGCCATGAAGTAGGGACTGTCTCCACCAAAGCCAAAAAACAAAAGAAAACCAAAAATGATGAAGAAGATCTTATTGGTGATGTTCGTTTCCCTGAAGAATTAAAAAATGAACCAAAGAATAAGAATTAAGATATTTTGCAAAAACTCTTAAAGGTAATTTTGTGAAATCCAAACTTCGTAAAAATCTCTTTTATTCTCACATTTTTGCTTAAATGTGCATTTTTTCCTTGACGATTTGCTCTTAAGACATACATATTATGTGAACATGTTGTAAAACTTGTTAAATGACAGTTTTTCAGGGAGGTGTGATAAATGTCCCATGAAATGACTCCTTTTGAAAAGGAAATGGAAGAAAAACTAATATCTATGAGAGAAGAGCTTCTTTCAAAGATATCTAAGTCTGATGACGATTTTAGAAATCTTGTTGGCACAATGGGTGGGCGTGACAGCATAGATTTAGCATGTGATGACATGGCATCTAAGAAAATGGAAGCTATCAGCAAGCTAGATGCAGGGCGCCTTAACGCAGTAGAGCAAGCTTTAACTAGAATTAGGACTGGGAAATATGGCATTTGCGCAAAATGCGGAAAAAAGATACCGGAAGAACGCCTTAGAGCCATTCCTTATGCTCTTTTATGTATTAATTGCAAATCTCAAAATGAGCGCCGGTAAAGACTTCCCCTAAAAACGTTGAGACTGCTAGAGCTGTTAAAGAGGGTTTTGCACAAAATCTCCTTATCTATTGTTTTCTCATTAGAAATCTATACCAATTATGGCTTTGTCATAAAGAAAATTTTTTAGAGGTTCTTTATTTCCAGTCTCATACATATTAAGTAGATTTTCATTGAATTCTTGCATTTTTTCATCCTTAATGATGATCATTCCGCACCCATTATCAAGTAAAATCTTATTTGAAGCTGTAAGAGCTGTTCTTTTATTGCCATCCCAAAACAGTTGATTGTAAGTAATAAAGCAAAATAATTCTAAAGCTTTTTCTGTTGTAGAAATATATGAAGAAAGTATTCTTCTAATAGAGCCTTCTACTTTTTCTTTTACAGGGATTGCAGGTTTATATGTACATCCAGAAATCCCCACAGAACCAGTTCTTAGAACTCCCCATTCTATAGCTTCATCTCTTGCAATAAAACTATTGAGTTTACAAATATAATTAAAATCAAGTTTCTCTTTTATGTTGTTAAGAATATAAACCCATGCATCTCTCATGTTTCTAATTGCTTGGATATCTTCTAATGATATTGTAGGAACATTTATGCCATCAAGAATTGTTCGTGTTTGAGGAAATGTGACAACTCTTTCTTCCATTTTCATTCCACAGTAAACATTCTCATCCCATTTTTTCTTTGCAAGAAAAAAGCTTTGTTTTTCATCAAGGGCGTATTTATTTGGAAAATTTGTACAAGTATCCCCAATAAGCAAATCTTCAATTGTTGTGTTTAAGTATTTTGCTAAAGTAAACACTGTGTTTGCTGTGCACTTACCAAGAGACTTTTTCCCATTTACTAACTCGCTTACAGTTGAATAAGGCAGACCTGTTTTTTCAGAAATTTGCGAGACTTTAAGATTATTTTCTTTTACATACTGCTTTAGATTCATATGTTTATTATAACTGAATTCAGTTATAAATTCAAATAATATTAACTGAAAAACGTTATATTCGTTATTCTCTTCTCTCCTTCATTTTCATTTTTTTGACAAAGCATGCTTTATAACCAAAAGATGTCTTTATAACCAAGATATGTCTTTATTACACCTCTCTTGGCTTATAAAAAAGGGTCATATAAAAAAGGGTGTTACATAAGTATAAACTTAATGCAACACCCAAAAACGGCTCACAAAGAGCTTGAAATTTAGTATTTAGTCTTAGTCAGCTGCAAAAGCTGTAATTAGTTTAGCCAGTTGTGCTCTAGTCATAGTTCCATTTGGATCCAAAAGACCGTCAACTGTATCAATGAAACCGTACTCAAGACCAAAACCAATTATGCTTTCGTATCCTTCTGGGATTTGGTCAGCATCTGGATATGACTCTTGAAGATCAGCAAGGCTAACAGGAATTCCAACAGCTTGGCAGAAATAGTAAGAGTAAAGTACAGCCTCAAATCTTGAAAGCTCTGTGTCAGCAGGATCTGCAGGAAGAATTCCATATTGAGAGAGGAAAGCAACAGCAGCCTCTGGATTGCGGTCTCCTCCAATCATCATGTAGAAGAATGCTGCAAGATCTCCAAGAGTTGCACTGTCATTTACGCCAAATGCAGAGTCTGATACAAGTGCCATAAAGCCGTTTTCAAAAGCAAAACGCACATCATCATAGTAGTCATCACCCTCAGAAATATCAGACAAGACAACATTTGAAGAATCTTGAACCCCAAACGGGTTGATAATTTCTTCATACATGTCTGAGTACTTTAATATAGCAGCGGCCCCACCAGATGTAGCATAAATTCCGTTATCAACAAGAGCTTTATATGCTGCTGCATAATCAGAAACCTTTTCTGCTGTAATGCCTTTTAATTCTTGCATATATTCTGTTTTCTTCTCTTGTGGAATATTAGAAATATGGTTGAGAATTGCACTTAAAGCACCAGAAAGTTCTCCTGAAGCAGTTGCATAACTTGAATAACTTGAAAGAATGTATCCATCAAGAGTCTCTTGGTCTAGAGACTCAAGACTTTCCATGAAAGCCGGAAGTCCTGCGTAGACTTCAAAAGTTTCTTGAATGTTAGGATCTCTATAAGTGTAAAGGTAAATACCGGCATCAGCTGCTGCAGTGTATGCACCATAAACGCCATATTGGTCTCTTAACATTGGAAGCAAATAGTTGTCATTAATGAGACTTGAAATTGCGTCAAGGTCTGCTGTGTATTCTTCAAGGCCCATATTCTCATAAGAAGCAAACATAAAGTTGAAGTTTACATTGCTGTCAACAATCAAAGCTAAAGAATTGCCCATTTTGTCAAACTCGTACTCTTGAGTTGGAACTTCATAATGATTGAGTTTTGCAACAAAATCATTTGCAACTTTAGTATGATTTTCATTACTCTCTTCACTTCCTGCAAAAGCTATTATTGCTTTGTAAGAGTTGTTAAGATTGCTCTGAATATACTGTAAAGCAGCAACAACAGTCTCTGGGTCTTCTTTAAGAACTTGAGATACAGAGTCCAAGAAATAGTAGTAATCAAGGTAATTAAGATATGAATAATAAGCTAAGCTTTCATCAGCTGTAGACAGCATATCATAGATAACTACATTGTAACTTGCATTGTTGATTGTAGACTTGAGTGATTGTTTCAAGTTTGCAACAGTGTCAGAAATACGTTTAATATCGAACTGACTATCAAATAAGATTTCTCCAACCACGTCATAAGAATCTTTCATGTCTTCATCAAGAGATATGAAACTAATTCTAATAAACGGATAATACTCGTCATTCTCATCATTATCTACAACAGAAGATTTGATTGTAATGTTATAAAGATAACGGTTAATTAACGTTGAAAGTTGAGTTCTAGTATGCTCTGAAGTATCAAGCTCTCCAAGAAGATCAATGTAAAGCTTAAAATAGTGAAGCATATCTTTCTCAATCCAGTCAGCATTAAGCATAAGAGTTGCATAACCAATGCCAGTTGTATCACATTGTGCAAAAATTCTTCTAATTCCGTCATCACCCATTTCGTCTGTGATGTCGTAAATTCTGTACTCTTCAGGAAGGCTCTCAACAGTAACAGCTTGAAGTTGTCTTACATAAGACTCTGCATTGTCTTCAACTTCCTCTTCTACCACAGGGGTTGCAATAGCTTGAAGCTCTTCATCTGACATAGAAGCCTTGATTTGTGCAAGTTTCTCTTTAAGAGCTGCATCTTTTTGTTCTTTTAAGCCAGCAACAGCTTTTGTTGTTGCCAAAGCAGTTCTGTTGTTATCAAGAATATATTTCTTAATAGCTTCAATAAAAGTCCCGTCTTGAACATAAGTATTGAAATTATCAATAGAATCAATGTAATTCATGTATCCAAAGAGATTTCCAATACCTGCCCAATAGTAAAGGATGTTAGGAATTGTGCTAATTCCAATTTCACTGTCTTCTGTTGTAAGCATGATAGAAAGCTTAAAAGCAGCAATGATTGCATCAACAGCATCTTGGTCAAATCCATTTTCGTAAATGTATGATATAGAATTATCAACAGTTTGCTTAAAGGTTTGAGCATCTTCTGCGTTTACATTATTTGCATAAAAATAAAGAATGGATTCTGGGCCTGAGAAATCAATATAACAGCCAAATGAACCATAAGGGATTGCTGTTTTAAGATTTTCCATAAGAACAGAACTTGAATCCCCAATTAAAGTTGAAAGAAGGTCAACAACAGAAAGCTCTTCTTCTGAAAGATTTCCCAATACATATCCATAATAGATTGTTGCAGCTTTATCTGTATTAGAAGATGCTTCTACAGCATATTCATAAGTCTTTTCAACTGGTTCAGTAATTGGTGTATATCCAGAATCTACGAAATCATAAGTTGTTTTGTCATATTTTGAGAAATAACCGTCTAACAACTCTAAGAATGCATCAATATTTTCAATCTTTCCATAAAGACAAGTAACTGAGTTGGATGGTGTGTAATATTCTTCATGGTACTTAACCAAATCTTCCCATGTCATTTCTGGGATGTGGTCCGGGTTTCCACCACTACTGTTGCCTGCAATACTACCTGGGAAGATAGTGTTTTTGAAATTATAAGATGAAGCTGTCTCTCTTGTATACGACCCAAGCATTTCACTATATACAGTGCCTTCAATTGTGAGATTTCCATCTTCGTCTAAGCTGTATCTCCATGCTTCTTCATCAAAGATAGACTTATCTGTACTAATCATTGGATTAAAACAGCTGTCTGTATAAAAATCTGCATACTTAAGAAGTTGGTCTTCAGACAAAGACGCAATTGGATAAGTTGTCATAAAACTATAAGTGCTAGCATTCATGTAAGTGTTGTACGTTTGGAAACTCAAGTTAAAGAAAAGAGTTTTTGAAGGATACTTTTCTGAGCCATCAAGAGTTGAGTGTTCAAAAACGTGAGGAACTCCTGTGTCTGTCTCAGCGGGGGTCTTAAATCCAATTTCAAAGACTCTGTTTGTATCTTCATTTGAAAGGTACAGTACTTGTGCACCAGTTTTAATGTGCTCGTAAAGAATTGTATCACAACCAATTAAGTCAAAACGACCAACATTTGTGACTACAAAGCCATCAACAACATCTCCCACATTTGGTAACGTTGTTTGCATTGTGTTGCGCTCAACAATTGACTGCGCAAAAAGCGAGAAAATTGTGAGTAAACAAAAGAGAACGGTAAGTAATTTTTTCATTCCATGCTCCTGTAAGAAACTGCATCAAAATGCATCAAGACAATTTTTTATCTCCAAAGCCATACTGTTTTAAGCCATGCCTTCAAATAAATTGCAATTTATTTTGCTACAGTTTCAATTTGATTGAAGCAATTATATGAACAATTGAATATTTATTCCATGCTTTGCTAGGCCTATTTTACTTTTCAATCCTTGCCAATTTTCAACGCCATTTCAAGCGGTTTTGTAAAAAGTCATTGTGTGATATACTCCTTTTGTAAAACATCCAGGACTCATTCAAGAGATTTTTGCAAATTTTGAAAAGTTGTTCCAAGAAAGGGGGAAAAGGTTATGAAGAAAACAGCCTCAATTGTGCTACTTTTATGC
>CAVDLI010000031.1:0-17087 GCA_963609725.1 bacterium
CACCAAGCTCATTTTGCCAAAACCTCTATTGACAAAGATTAAAAGTACCATTATCGTTTTAACGCTATGGATGGGTGTCCGAGAGGTCGAAGGAGGCGGTCTTGAAAACCGTTGAGGTGCAAGCCTCCGGGGGTTCGAATCCCTCCCCATCCGTAACTTGACTGGAGCGATGGCCGAGCGGTCGAAGGCGCTTCCCTGCTAAGGAAGTATACTGGTAACGGTATCCGGGGTTCAAATCCCCGTCACTCCGAACAATGAGATCGTAGCTCAGCTGGATAGAGCATCAGATTGCGGATCTGAGGGTCAGAAGTTCGAATCTTCCCGGTCTCAAATTCCCTGACAAGTCAAACTCAATGATGTTTCAATGCAGTGCCCCTCCTTGGGGTTTTCTTGGGCTCTAAAATAGACCATTTTGATTGGAAAATTGGCATTTTGGTCTATTTTTAGACCTTTTTTGCCAAACAAGAGGCAAAATGGTCTATTTTTTGGTTGCCATTTTGACAGTAAGGAGGTTTTTGCAAAACTGTCTTCATGAATCTTGGCTTTGCCTTTTCGGCTAAAAGAGCATTTCTTCTAACTTCATAATACACAAAGTATTATTTCAGTTTTCAGAAAATGCTTTTTATCTCGCAAATCCAAAACCAAGGGCCACAAAGCTCATTTTGCAAAAACCTCTAAGATGAAATTTAATGCTACACCTAGCGCTTTTGAACTTTGCATTTGCCGTTTGACAGGTCAGAGATGAAAGTTTGCAATTTTTCAAAAGAAGTCAGAGGAATTTCTCCAGTTATAGAAACAGAAGTTTCAAAATTTTCATTTGTGATGACAGCCTCTAAAGAAGATAAAAGACGTTTTGTACTTTCATAAAGTTCATATCCTATTTCTAAGAAGAAAAGTTCTTTTTCAACAAGTTCTTCTGTTTTAATGCCATCAAGAACTGCTTTTGCACTATCTCCATAGGCTTTTACAAGCCCTCCGGTTCCAAGCAAAGTTCCTCCAAAATAACGTACAATAAGCACAATTATGTTTGTTATTCCAGAGCCTTTGAGAACTTCTAAAACAGGACGACCTGCTGTATTTTTAGGCTCATGGTCGTCTGAAAAAGAGAACTGATTTCCAATAACAGCAGCATGTACAACGTGGGTAGCTCCCAAGTATTTTTTTCTGGTTTCTTCTACTAGAATTTTTACATTAGCGGGAGAAGAACATTCTTTTGCAATTGCAATAAACCGAGACTTTTTTACTACAATTTCAACTGTACGTTCTTCTTTCAAAACTCTCATGTACAAAGCTCCTATTTTTATACCAAGATACCACTATAGTATTGCAAAAAACCTCTAGAAACTACCAAATAGATGACTACTCCTTAAGCAACTACCAATTATAAGAAAAAATATTATCACAAACCTCTGTGCTACATTGTGCCAAAACGTCTCCGGCTTTTTTTAGTTCCAAAAACTGTGCTTGTGGCAACTTAAAAGATAAAGCATTTACATTTGTCTTAAGTTGTTCTCTGTTTCTTGCCCCCAAAATGACAGTATCAACCCCACAAGATGCAGTCCAAGCCAATGCAACTTGTGAACAAGGAACATTATAAGACAAAGAGATTTCATTCAAAACAGCAAGTAAATTACTTAGTGCTTTTTTGCAAGGCTCTTTGAAGCAAAACAAAGAAGATCTTTCGTCATTTGGCTTGTTTGTATTACTGTATTTGCCAGATAAAATTCCCATACCAAGGGGACTATACGAAATAAGTTCTATTTCTTTTTCGTGGCAAAAATTAACAAGACCATCTAAATCTCTTGTCCAAAGCAAAGAAATTGGCATTTGCACACAATCTAGCTTAACATTCTCTTTTTCTAACTGGCTAACGACACTTTTCAAGAAATCTAAAGGCGCATTACATAGACCGATTTTCTCTATCATCCCCATCTTTTTGAGATTCTCAAATTTTGTTAGAAATGAAATATTATCAAATCCTGTTTTTGGCCAATGCAAGTATAACCTGTTTATTTTTGGAATACGCAACCTGTTAAGACTTGTTTTGACAACATCTAAGGGCTCTTTTGTTGTTGGCATAATTTTAGTGTCTACTTCAAATCTCTTGGATGGAAATCTTGAAAGAATTTTACCCAAAACTTGCTCTGTTTTTCCTTTCCCATAACTTTGCGCTGTGTCAAAAGCTGTTATGTTAGAGTGAACTGCATATGATAATAAGAATTCACTTTCTTGTACGTCTTGACCGCTCCAAAAACCATGAGTTGGTACAATTTGCCAAGTTCCAAGTATAAAATTAGTCATAATAAATTTCCTATTTCAAAGTCAATTTCAAAGTCAACTTCAAAATCAAGTTCAAAGTCAAGTTCCCAGTCAAGAAAAAATGTCTTAATGACATATTGCATGATTGTTTACAATGAGTTGTTAAGAGCGCCTTTTTGGAGTAAGCTATTTTGAAGTAAATAATTTGAAGTAAATAAACTTAAAGACGTTTCGTTTCAAAGGAGATTTGTTATGAATAATATAGCATCTTATATAGACCACACATTACTTGCTGCTGATGCAACACAAGAGAAAATTCAAAAACTTTGTGAAGAAGCTAAAACTTGGCACTTTGCAAGTGTTTGTGTAAATACTTGCTGGACAAAATATTGTGCTAATCAACTTAAAGATACTGGTGTGAATGTTTGTGTAGTTGTAGGGTTTCCTCTTGGCGCAATGTGCACAAAAGCTAAAGCATACGAAACAAAATGTGCAATTGAAGACGGCGCAACAGAAGTTGACATGGTAATAAATGTTGGTTTTTTGAAAGAAGGCAAAGATGATCTTGTAGAAGAAGACATTAGAGAAGTAAAAAAAGCATGTAAAGACAAGCATTTGAAAGTGATAATTGAAGCATGCCTTTTAAGTGACGAAGAAAAAGTGCGAGCATGTCAAATTGCAGTTAAAGCTGGAGCTGATTTTGTGAAAACTTCTACTGGTTTCTCAAAATGGGGAGCAAAAGAAGAAGATGTTTCTCTTATGCGTAAAACTGTAGGAGATAGCGTGGGTGTTAAAGCTGCTGGTGGAATTAGAACATATGAAGATGCTGTTAAAATGATTACAGCCGGAGCAAATAGACTTGGCTGTAGCGCTGGAATTGCAATTGTGCAAGGGCAAAAAGATAACTAAAACAGACGAAGAAGAACAAAGAAAGAGAAAAGCAAATAGAAGAGGTTTTTAAAAAACCTCAAAGTAGGGAGTTATATGGTTCCAATTGACACTATAGATTCAAGTGAGGATTTTCTAAAAAGTCTTGGATTTCCAACACTAGAAGTGCATAAATCTTTTTCTCATTTTGATTTCACCCGCCCCGGCAGACGAGTTCTTTTAATTGGCCCAATGGGCTCTGGAAAGACAGAATTTGCTGCTCGTGTATGGAGAGATGCTTCTGTTGCACAAAAGAAAGGCGCTAAAGTGCGGGATCTTACAAGTACTGGTGTTGTTGACAGACGGCATGTGTTTTTTATACGAAGCCAGTTAGACGGAACCCGTTTTCAAGAATACCCACAAGATGCAATGGCTTTTAGAAGTGGATACATTAGATGCGGTGAAAATATTGCGCACATAAGAGATTCTTTTGATTTTGAGAAAGTTCTTGAAGATAACCCAACAGTTGGAACATATATTATAGATGAAGCATCTTTTTTTGATGAAAGGCTTGCTTATGTAGTGCGTAATGCAAGTGTAGAAAAAGGGATAATGTTTATATTCCCAACCCTTATTCTTAACTTTAGAAGAGACATATTTAATTCATCGGCCCGTCTTATGTTAGATATTGCAACAGATGTCATCCCCCTTACAGCTTATTGCGAGCATGAAGATTGCATAAAAGATGCCTTTTACACATATAGATACTACGATGTAGACGGACTTGAATGTCCTGCATTATATTTTGACCCTTTAATTGTAGTAGGCGGAGACGGCATTAAAACTGGCTCTGTAAGCCCAAATTATGCATCACGTTGTGACGAGCACCACTTTTTACCTGGCAAAGAATACACGTTCTTTAGCCTTAAGCCACTTGCGCAAGAAGCCAGCAAAGGCAACGTAAAAAAGTTACGAACTGAGATAGAAAACTTAAAATACAACATCAAAAAAAGCGAACTTTACAAGAATATTTGCACGCGGTACAAAGGCAGCCCAAACGAAGAGATATATTTTAACTCTCTTAAGCCCGATTATATTGCGGAAAAGGCTCTTATGTTCCTTTTTAATGAGCAAAATTTGGTTTCAGAAGACCTTCTTGTGCGTTTTGTAAATGAGCTCTCTTTGAACAAAGAGTATATGACAAAAACACTTGCAGATAACAGGCGCCCTGTTTCTTTAGACCAAGGATTGTTGTTTTAATTGCTTTAGCTTTGTTGGAGGGCTTATATGCATCAACTTGCACAAAAACTAAATGAAATTTTAGACTCAACGAGTGTGGGAGCCATGTTATCTTCTTATGGCAGACGAATGTATGTCCCAAAAGGCATAATAATTCAATCAGCAGAAGCAAAACAAAAAGCAAGCAAGTTTAATGCAACAATTGGAGTTGCTCTTGAACATGGAAATGCAATGTGCCTTGCACCAATGAGAGAGCAATTTGCACCAAGTATGAAAATAAGTGAGATTTTTCCATATGCACCAATGGGAGGAATTCCGGCTCTTAGAGAATTATGGAAAGAGAGAATGGTAGAAAAAAATCCAACAATGAGAAATAAAAATGTCTCTCTTCCTGTTGTGACAAGTGGACTCACAAATTCATTGAGTCTTGTATTTTCTCTTTTTGTTGATGAGGGTGACAGTGTAATACTTCCTAATATGTATTGGGAAAATTACGATTTAATAATTGATGAAAGATGTCAAGCAAATAAAGTTTTGTTTCCAATGTTTGCAAATGGCCAATTTAATATTGATGGTCTTGATAAAGCATTAGAAAGTACAGACAAGAAAGCTGTAGTGTTGCTTAATTTTCCTAACAACCCAACAGGGTATACTCCAACAAAAGACGAGGCTTTAAAGATAGTTGATGTTCTTAAAAAATACTCCAATTTGGGCAAAAAGCTTGTAGTTATTACAGATGACGCTTATTTTGGGCTATTTTTTGAAGAAAATATATGTAAAGAAAGTCTTTTTTCATATCTTTGTAATCTTTCTGAAAACTTACTTGCAGTCAAATGTGACGGAGCAACAAAAGAAGAACTTGTATGGGGTTTTAGAGTTGCTTTTATCACTTATGGTTGTAAAAACATGACAAATGTTCAATATGATGCTCTTGTTCAAAAAACTCTTGGAGCAATAAGAGGAAGTCTTTCCAGTGTTTCAACAGCATCCCAGAATATCCTCATTAAAGGGATGACAAGTCCTTTATATTATGAGCAAAAAAGAGAAGCTATAAACAAGATTGAAAATCGTTACAAAGTGTTAAAAGAAACTCTTGAAAAATATAAAAATGAAAAAAATCTTGTGCCACTTCCTTTTAACAGTGGGTATTTTATGTCTTTTGAATGTCTTTGTGATGCAGAAACTCTAAGACAGTTACTTTTAGATGAGTATGCAACCGGGGTTATTAGACTTGATGACCACCATATAAGACTTGCTTTTTCAAGTGTTGATATAGAGAATATTCCCTCTCTTATAGACACTATATATACAGCAACATCTAAGGCCTTAGAGTAACATTAGAATAACTTTAGAGAAACAAAAGACGTAAAAACAGTAGTATCGGTCTATATCTATTCTTGGATGTAAGATGCAAGGTCGTTGGCGTAAGAAGAAAGCTCTGCCCCTGTTTGAGAGGAAGGTGCTATAAGGCCGTCTTTGCCTTCACAATGTACAATTCCTTGAACTGGTTGCGTGCAGTGGGGTATTTCGTTGTGAATTCCAAATGGAATATGTAACATGCCCATGTTCTGTGCCCAGTAGATAAGGGTGTCCAAAGTTCTAGTGCCTTCGCAAAGAGAGTTACGGCAAGTTGTGAAACAGGCAAAGAATTTGTCAGTAAGATCTTTGTTGTCGCACATGGAAAGAGTGCTGTCTATGAAAGTTTTCATCTCTGCTGTAACGTTTCCAAATACTGTTGGACAGCCAAGGATGATCATATCGCTTTTCAAGAGTTTTTCAGTCGTTACTATAGGAAGTGCCATAATATCTTCATAACAGTTATTTACTGTCTCTGATTCGTTTGCAAGAATGTGCAAGTCGTTGTCTTCAACTCTGTAAAAACGCACATCTACGTTTCTTTTTTCTAATTCTTCTTTAAGAAATGCTCCCATTGTATAACAATTGCCGTTTACACTGTGAATGATTATGCTACAACGTTTCATTGTTGCCTCCTGCGTAAAACTCTTACGCCATAAAGTATACAATAAAATATACAACGAAAAAGAAGGATTGCAAAATTAAAGACAAAAACTCGTAGTCTTGATATTCTTAAAACAGTTCTTAAAAGACTTTTGGATAAAAATTTTACATGGAAACGCTTAGATGAAAAAAATAAATAGACTTAAATTGCTAATCTGTTATGCTTCTGGTGCTGCTATAACTTTACTACTTCTTGTTTTAAGAGGGGCTTTTACAGCAGAAAAAACTTTGGACGCTGTTCGTTTAACATGTGATGCTTTTTTTGTATCCGGTGCATTTCTTTTGTTGGCAGGTGCTTTAATTTGGGTTCTAGATAACGGAGTAACAGACGGAATAACGTATTCTGCAAAAAAAATTTTTGATTTGAGAAGAAAAGATTACGAAGACAACCATAGAGAGTCTTATAGTGAGTACAGAGAAAGAAAGCACAAAAATAAAGGAAATGTAGCTGAATTTCTTATTGGGGGCGGGAGTTATTTTGCTATTTCTTTGGTGTTGCTTTTTGTGTATAATTTGTTGTAATAATAACAAAAGATGTTAAAAAACACAAATTTCGTTTAGTAGTTGAAAGAAGTTGTCTTGCTTGTTAAAATATACTTCCAAAATTGTCTTTATTGGGTATTTGGGCAATTTGGTTATTTTATTATGCTAAGAGATTGGTAAGAGGTTTTTGCAAGAAAAACAAAACTAAAGGCTGCTTTTTTAGCGTATTAGAAGTGGTTATTACGTTCGGACGTGGTTCGAAAAGAGAATAAAACCTTTTATGGAGGATATAGAAATGAAAAAACTGGCATTAGCATTGCTGATTGTTTCACTTCTTCTTTGTGTTTCTTGTGGAAAGAAAGAAGAAACTGCTACAAAGACAGAGACAACAGCAACAACAGTTGAGAAGACTGTTGAGGCTCCTAAGACAGAAACCCCAGTTGTACCAGCAACATATACATACAACGAGGCACTGTCAGTTTTCCCAACTAACTGGAACACTCATACATACGAAACCAATACAGAAACAGAGATTGGTAGCTACATTGAGGACGGTTTCTACACATTCGATTACAACGAAGATGAGACTGGATACAAAGTTGTTCCTGCTATGGCTGTTGGAGAACCAAAAGATGTAACAGCAGAATATGTTGGAAAGTATGGTCTTACAGAGGATTCTGTAAACCAGGCTTATGTCATTACTCTTAGAAAAGACCTTGTATGGGATGATGGCACACCAATTACAGCATATGATTTTGTAGAGTCACAGAAGAGACTTATCAATCCAGTTGCTCAAAACTACAGAGCAGATAACCTTTATTCTGGAAACATGGTTATTTACAATGCAAAAGAATATCTCTACCAAGGCAAGACAGTTGATCTTGACAACGGAGCTAACGCTGGATACACAATGGCAGACCTTCACAAGGGAGCTGACGGCCAGTATTACACAGCTTCTGAAGAACCTGTTTACATTGGTCTTGATTTCTCTCTTGCATGGACAAGTAGCAACACTCTTAATGATTATGTAAGTGCTTACGGAGATGCTTACTTTGATGTAACAAACTGGGAAGCTCTCATGGCAATGGCAGATGACAAGGGTCTTATTCCTCTCACAGACGAGAATTATGCTCTCTTTGCTCCTGTTGTAACAGGAAACCCAGCTTGGGGCGAGACAGAAGACGATATTCCAAACTACTTGGTATATTCAGCAACTTATCCAGAACTTTCATGGGATGAAGTTGGATATCAGGCTTTAAGTGATTATGAAATTCTCATTGCTCTTACAAAGCCTCTCAAAGGCTTCTATCTTCTCTATTCTCTTACAGGAACAAACCTCGTAAAGGTTGACCTTTATGATGAATGTACAAGCATTGTTGACGGTGTTTACACAACAACATACTGCACATCTGCAGAGACTACACCTTCTTATGGCCCATACAAGCTCACATCTTTCCAGGCTGACAAGCAGTTTGTTCTTGAAAGAAACGAGAACTATTACTTGTTCAACGACAATCCAGACTTGTATCAGACAACAAAGATTGTTGCAGACTATGTACCAGAAGCTTCAACAAGACTTGAGCTCTTCCTCCAAGGAAAGCTTGATGGTTATGGCCTTACAGTTGATGACATGAAGACATATTCATTGTCTGACTACTGCTACTACACTCCTGGCGACAGCACATTCTTCATGGCTTTCAACCCAGACCCGGAGAAACTTGCTAATATGCAGGCTGCAGCAGGCGATGGCATTAACAAGACTATTCTTACACTTCTTGAGTTCAGACAGGCAATGAGTTTTGCTCTCAACAGAGCTGATTTCTGTCTTGCAACAAGCCCAACTAATGCTCCTGGATTTGCTCTTTATTCAGATCTCATCATTTGTGATCCAGAAAACGGAACACCTTACCGCTCAACAGCACAGGCTAAGAACGTTCTTGTTAACTTCTGGGGGCTTACAGATGACATTGGTGAAGGCAAACTCTATGAAGATGTTGACGAAGCAATTGATTCCATTACTGGATACAACCTCACAAAGGCAAAACAGCTTTACGATGTTGCATACGACAAGGCAATTGCACAAGGCCTCATGAAAGAGACCGATATCGTTGAGATTAAGATTGGAACTCCAAACTCAACTTCTAAGTTCTACAACAATGGTTATGAATACCTCGTAAACTGCTTCACAGAAGCTGTTAAGGGAACAAAGTTTGAAGGCAAACTCAGATTCACAAGAGACGATACTCTTGGAAACGGATTTGCAGATGCTCTCAAGAATTGCCAAGTTGATATGCTCTTTGGTGTTGGCTGGACTGGTTCAACTCTTGATCCATATAACCTCATGGAAGCTTATACAAACCCAACATATCAGTACAACCCATGCTGGGATACATCAACAGAAACTTTGACAGTTGAAGTTAATGGTACAAATTACACAGCAAGTGTAAAAGATTGGAACGACATCATGCTTGGTGAAAAGCGCACAATTAAGAGCTCTGACGGAAACCTTGTTGAGTATTCTTGCGGAGATTCTGATGGCGATCCAGAGACAAGACTTGATATCCTTGCAGCTCTTGAAATGGCTGTCTTGATGACTTATGAAGAAATTCCTATCATGGGCGACTCTTCTGCAAGCCTTAAGGGTATGCAAATCAAGTACTACACAGAGGACTACATCTTTGGAATGGGTCGTGGTGGACTTAAATATTACACATACAACTATTCCGATGCTGAATGGGATGAGTACTGCAAGGCTCAAAACTACGTCCTTAAATACAACTAGAAATAGTTTTATAAAAGAAGATACTTCATCGGCACTTATAAGAGTGCCGGTGAGGTTCTTTTATATTAAAAGAGGCTTTAAGTTTTCGTGGTAATACACAGAAATATCTTTTTTACTTTTAACATCGGTCTAAAAGAGTGGTCTAAAAAAGGTGCAAATTTTTGTAAAAAGATACTTCTACGCATTGCCATAGAGAGAGGTTGAACATGGTTAAATATGTCATAAAGCGTGTACTTCTCATGCTTCTGACGTTTTTTGTGATTATATCGGGATGTTTCCTTTTAATTAGACTGCTTCCAAATATTCCAGCTCAGCAGTTTGGTAAAGATATGTCCCTTGTGCTCCAAAGAAGAGTAAGACAAGGACTTGTTGATGCCAACGGAAACGCAATCCCTTTAATGCAACAATATTGGAACTTCATTACAAGGACGCTTTTGTCTGGAGACTGGGGTGTTAGTGAGTCGTTGTACATTGGACAGGATTGTATGCAAATATTCTTGAGCAAACTGCCGGCAACGATTCTTTTGAACGTATATGCAATGGTTTTTGCTGTCCCGCTTGGGCTCTTGCTTGGAATTTATGCAGCACTTAAGAAAAACAAATGGCAAGATCATTTAATTTCAACTGGAGTAATGATTTTTGTATCGGTTCCAAGTTATGTTTATGCTTTCCTTGTTCAATATTTTCTTTGCTTTAAGTTAAAATTGTTCCCTCTTGTTATGAATAGCGGAACAGATTATTTTTCTTTTTCAATGTTTCATTCCATGTTGCCAGCTGTAATTTCTTTGGCATTTGGTTCTGTTGCAGGTTTTGCGCGTTTTACACGTGCTGAGCTCACAGAAGTTCTTACAAGTGAATATCTTCTTCTTGCTAGAACTAAGGGTTTAACTAAAGCTCAAACAACAAAAAGACATGCTCTTAGAAATGCAATGGTTGTTATACTTCCAATGATAATTGCTGAATTTATAGGAATTATTGGAGGCTCTCTCATAATTGAGAATATTTTTGTTGTTCCAGGAGTAGGTCCTTTATATGTTAATTCAATCACAGCACTAGACTACAACTTCTTTATGCTGTTATCTGCGTTCTATACGATTATTGGACTTGCATCTGGAATTTTGCTTGATTTGAGTTATGGATTTATTGATCCAAGAATTAGAATAGGGAGCAAGGCAAATGGAAAATACTAACAAATATACTAATATACCTGCAGAGAAGTTCCGTTTTACCAATAACCGCTCCTCTAGTGATGAAAAATTCAAAACAAAACAAGTTGGATATTTGGAAGATGCTTGGCATAGATTTAGAAAAAATAAGAGTTCAATTGTTGCAACAATAATCATTGCAATACTTGTGCTTTATGCCATCATTGTTCCGTTGTTTTGTGAAACTAATTATTCTAAGAGTTTGACTGATACCACATATCTCACATATACAAAACTTCTTCCAAAATCAAAACATTTCCAGTGGCTTGGTTGGGATGGCTGTCATAAAGTACAATTGACAGATGCAAACCTCAATTACTACAAAGCAATTGAAGAAGAAACTGGCATGGATGTTGTGCGTAAAGTTTATGGCTCAGAAGTAACAGAAGACGGAAGAACATTGTATACAGCAAAACTTGACAGTTACACTGCAAATGGTTTCTTGTACATGACTCTTTCTCAAGAGCAATATGACAGTATTCAAGATTGGCAAGACGAAACCGGTATACAGGTCATTTATCCTGCAATTAAAACCAAAAACATAAGTGATGCAAATATTTGGTATGAAGCTAACCAAAAAGGTGTTGCAAAACTTGATAAGAATGGAAACTTTATTTCTGATTACAAAATAAGTGGTAATGATGGCAACTACGATTCTTTAAGAATTGAAGGCGACCCGGGACTTGATGATATTGAAGCAAAAGATAGATATAGATATGCAACTGTTACCGGCGACTCATCATCAGTTTCTTATAAGTGCCGTATCTTCAAATATACATATTTCCAGTACAGGTATGGATTTGAGCCTTGTTTCACGTTTGGAACAAATTCTCTTGGCCAGGATATTTTTACACGTCTTGCAAAAGGGGCTAGATTTTCATTCTTGTTTGCTATTGCTGTTTCAATCATAAATCTTTTCATTGGTTCTATGTATGGTGCTGTTGAGGGTTATTTTGGTGGAACATTAGACCTTCTTATGGAAAGAATTAGCGATATTTTGGTCGACATTCCATTTATGGTTGTAGCAACGTTATTCCAGTTGCACTTAGCAAAGAAAGTTGGTGCTATTTGGAGCCTCTTGTTTGCCTTTGTTCTCACCGGATGGATTGGCATGGCAAGTAGAGTTAGAATGCAGTTCTACAGATTTAAGGGGCAAGAATATGTTCTTGCTGCTCGAACTCTTGGGGCTGGAAATGCACGTCTTATGTTCAAGCATATTTTCCCAAACTCACTAGGAACGCTTATTACGGGTTCTGTTCTTGTAATTCCTGGAGTTATTTTTAGTGAATCAAGTTTAACATATCTTGGAATTATCAACTTAGAAAGTTCTACTATGACGAGTGTTGGAACAATGCTTGCAAACGGAAAAGACTATCTTGCAACATATCCACATATAATTTTCTTCCCAGCATTGTTTATCTCTTTGCTTGAGATTTCGTTTAACTTGTTTGGAAACGGACTTAGAGACGCTTTCAACCCGGCACTTAGAGGAGCAGACGAGTAATGAGTAACGAAAGAGAAAAAAAACTACAAGTCAAGGATTTAACAATATCTTTTAGAACAATAAACGGAAAACTACAGGCTGTAAGAGACATCTCTTTTGACCTTTACAAAGGTGAAACACTTGCTATTGTTGGAGAGTCTGGAAGTGGAAAATCTGCAACAAGTAAGACTATTTTGGGAATATCGGCAGCAAATACAATAGTTGAAAGTGGTGAAATTCTCTACGATGGAAGAGACCTCTTGAAAATTAGTGAAGATGATTATCATAAAATTCGTGGTGACAAGATTTCTATGGTATTCCAGGATCCACTATCTTCATTAAATCCAATCATGAGAATTGGAAACCAAATCACAGAAGCAATGTTATTGAAAAACAAGGCAAACAGACGTGAAAGCCACAAAAAACTTTCTGTTACTCTTGCTAGCCTTGATAATGCAATGAAAGAAAGCGGATGCAAAGAAGACAGCACTCGTTTTACTACATTTAAGAAAATAATTGGAGTGCAGTCCAAATATGAGGCACCTTATTCTCAAGCACACTCCAATGCTATTGCAGGCTTAAAAGCAGCAGAAGATATGCTACTTGCTATAAGCAAAGAGGCTGTTTCTAATCCTGTTTTTGAAGCAAAAGAAGTTGCAGATTATTTCAAAGCATCTGTTAATAGATTTGTTGTCAATGACAAAGAGGCAATAAAAGAACTGTATTCTTCAATTATGAAAGCTTCTCGCAAAGCTAGTAAGACACATGATTTTACAGCCCTTGTATCTTTGCTCAACAAAGGTGTTGAAATACTGAAAAAAGCACTTGAAGAAGATACTCCAGACTTTTTTGCTTTAGGTTGCTGGACTGTTCTTGAAGGCAATGTTTTACAAGATGAAAATGCAGCTCAACTTAATAAGAAAACTGCCCCTAGCGTGCACAGCACTTATATAACAAATTTTGTCTCTGATATTAAAACAGCACTTGAATACACATCAAAGAAATCTGTTGAAGACATGAAAGAGGCTCTTTCTTGTATCTCTGAGGTCAAAAGAAGACTTTCTTCTGATATGCCAGAGAAGGCTGTTGCTGAAAAGATTGTAAAAGAAGTGTCAGATTCTGTTGAAAAAGCAATAGACCCTCTTGAAACAGTTAAAGATAGTTATGCTTATACTTTCCGCGTAAGTTTGGCAAGTGCTGTTAAGACTTACTATGACGACATTGCTCGTAACTTAGCAGAAGAAAAGAGGTATTTCAAGCAAACAGCTCGTTATGAGAGACTTGAAGCTAAAGGAAAAGCTCCAGAAGCTAAAGTTGCGCCTTTGTCTCTTGCGGACTTAAAGCTCGTTCAAGAAAATCTTTTGAAAATTCTTTCTAATATGCAAGAGCAGTTTGAAAAGAGAATAGAGGCTGTTTCTAAATTCTCTTTTGAAGAAAGAAGTGTTGCATTTATGTTGTGGCTTCGTGACACAGCAATGGCTGAGATAAAAGTTGTAACAAAATCAATGGCAAAAGACCGTGCTATTAGAGTCATGGAGCAGGTTGGAATTACAGAAGCTAGAAAGAGATACAGACAGTATCCGTTTGAATTTTCCGGTGGTATGAGACAAAGAATAGTTATAGCAATTTCGCTTACAGCTAACCCTGATATTCTCATTTGTGATGAGCCTACTACTGCTTTGGATGTGACTATACAGGCTCAAATACTTGAGCTTATCAACAAACTTAAAAAAGAGAGAAATCTTTCTGTTATCTTTATTACTCACGACCTTGGTGTTGTTGCAAACATGGCAGACAGAATTGCTGTTATGTATGCAGGAAAGATTGTTGAATATGGTACAGCTGATGAAATTTTCTATTCTCCGGCACATCCTTATACTTGGGCTCTTTTGGCTTCTATTCCAGATTTGGAAAGCAAGGGCAATAAACTTGAGTCTATTCCTGGAACTCCTCCAAACATGATTTACCCTCCAAAGGGAGATGCTTTTGCTCCAAGAAATAAATATGCTATGGAGATTGATTTTGAACAGCAACCTCCAATGTTTAAGATTACAGATACCCATTATGCAGCCACCTGGCTCTTGCATCCAAATGCTCCTCATGTAGAGATGCCTGAAATCGTTCGTGACCGTATTGCAAGAATGAACAACGGAGGTGCCAAATGAGTGAAGAGTTGTTAAGAGTTGAGAACTTATGCCAGTATTTCAAACTTGATAGGCACACTGTCAATAAAGCTGTTGATGATGTTAGTTTTGACATAAAAAAGGGCGAAGTCTTTGGTCTTGTAGGGGAGTCTGGATGTGGAAAAACAACAACGGGACGTTCCATTATTAGACTGTATGACTGTACAAGTGGTAGTGTTTATTTCAAAGGTCAAAGAATTTGTGCCGGAACAAAGTCTTACAAAGACTCAATAGCAAATGCAAAAAAAGAAAAATCTTCTTGCAAAGATTCTGCAAGACTTGAAGAATTAGACAAAATTATTGCTCATAACAAGGAAGAAATTAAAAAAGCAAAAGAAGACCACAAAAAAGTTGATCGCAGTCTGTTAAATCAAATTCAAATGATTTTTCAAGACCCAATAGCTTCTCTTGACCCAAGAATGACAGTCCGCGACATCATTGCAGAAGGCCTAATAATCAAAGGTGTCAAAGATAAAGATTACATAGACCAAAAAGTTTATGAAGTGCTTGAGACTGTTGGCCTTGTTCGTGAACATGCTTCTCGTTATCCTCATGAGTTCTCTGGTGGACAGCGTCAAAGAATAGGAATTGCACGTGCAATTATCATGCAACCGTCCTTGATTATTGCTGACGAACCAATTAGCGCCCTAGATGTTTCAATTAGAGCTCAAGTTATGAATCTTCTCAATGACTTGCGTGAAAGCATGGGTCTTACAATTCTTTTTATTGCACATGATTTGAGTGTTGTAAAATATTTCTCAGATAGAATTGGCGTCATGTATTATGGAAAAATGGTTGAACTTGCAACAAGTGAAGAGCTTTTTAGACATCCTCTTCATCCTTATACAAGGTCTTTGTTAAGTGCAATCCCTCAGCCGGATCCTAATTATGAGAAAAACAGAAAAAGAATTGTTTATAATCCAATGGCAGATCATGATTACAGAAACAGCTCCCCTTCTTTCAGAGAAGTAGAGCCGGGGCATTTTGTATTGTGTGATGATGTTGAATTTGAAAAATACTCAAAGATAGTCAATTCTTAAGTTAAATGGGTTTTAGGGTTTTAGGATGAAACTTTCGCAACCAAAGAGCGCAAGAACTATAAACACAGCTAGAGTGTTGGGAGCTTTGAGAAAAAACGAAAACCTTTCCAAAGCTGACCTTGCGCGTATTTTGGGGTTGAATAAAGTCTCTGTTGGAGAGATTGTGGATTCTCTTATAGAAGATCACTTTGTAGAAGAGACTGGAAAAATTGAAAGTTCCAATGGACGGCGACCCACAGCGTTGCGCCTTGTTTCAAATTCTGCATTTGTTCTTTCTGTAGATATTGGAAGACGGAATACAACAGTCTCTCTTTGTGACCTTAAGGCTCAACCCATTAAATTTGAGAGAATGCCCACTAAATGTGATGTCAAAGTTGAAGAATTTTGCGTTAGTATTATCAAAAGCTGTGTGAGAGTTATGAAACTTGTAGATTCTTCACAAGTTTTGGGCGTTGGCATTTCTGTGGGAGGTCGCATTTCTTCTGACAATACTACTATATTGGAATGCCCATATCTTCCTTGGAAAAATATTCCCATATGTGAAGCTTTCTCTCAAGTTTTGAAAATTAAAGCAATAGTTTCTAATTCTACAGCATCTTTAGTTACAGCAGAGCGTTTTGTGTCTAGTGCTAGTTCTTTGCAAGAAGGCTCTTCACATGAAAAATCTTTACTGGAAAGTTCTGGTCCAATTATGTATTTGGATTGGGGTGACGGGTTTAAGCTTGCTTTTGTAGAAGCCGGCAAAGTGTTTTGTTCTTGTAATAATTTTGCTCACTTAAAAGTTTCTCAAACAGGGCTTTGCTGGTGTGGAGAAATTGGTTGTCTTGAAGCTTGTGCAAGTGCTTGGGCTCTTTCTAATAACATGGATTCTCATCTCAAGGATTTGTGGCCCGTAGTAGATGAAGAAGTTTTGTCTTATTTGGGCAAAGCATTAAATATTGCATCTCAAGTGTCTGGTTCTTCTAAAGTCATCATTGGAGGAGAGGGCTCAACTATTGATGATGCTCATCTAAGAACTCTTAGAAGTTTTTGTAAAGGTCTTGAAATTGAGCGTTCAAATCTTGGTGATAAAGCAAATATGATATCTGCTGCAGAAACAGCGTTAGACAACTGGTTCTACATGACAACTCTTTTGGAAGAGGTCAAAGATTTACTGTAAGTCTACTGTGAGTTTTTTGTAGATAAAAGTTTGCAAAAATTTCTTTTTCTTTTGCTTGTAATTATTTAGCTTGTAAGTCATCTAAATTTCGTGAATGAAAATACCTCAAAATTTTTATCTAGCAAGTAAAGAGGTTGAATGAGGTTTTGAAAAGCCACAAAAACCTCTAAAGAGTTCATAGAAGAGGTTCTTGAGGACCTCAGAACTCTAAAACTTACTACTTGAGGTATCATTTATGGCAAAAGAAAAATTAGTGGCATTAGAGAATGATTATATGTTTGCAAGTGTAATGCAACATGAAAAGGCATGTATAAAATTATTACAGGCAATATTCCCAAATAAAGAAATAGACAGAATAGAATATGATA
>CAVDLI010000032.1:0-16667 GCA_963609725.1 bacterium
AATTTATACAAGCAAGTTTATACAAAAAATGCTCCTTGATTGGCAAAACCTCTCAAAAGGAGCATCAATTCTTACTGAATTATTTAATTATAGAGTTTTTGGCTCTTCAACAGGAGCTTCAGAAGCCTTTTCTACAGGTGCATCTTCTACTGGAGCACTCTCTTTTGCTTCTTCTAGTTTTTCAACAGGTTTTTCGACAGGTTTTTCAACCTTTTCAACTTTCTCTGCTTTATCTTTCTTTGAAGAACTTGCACTAGCTGGCTTAGCATCAAGAATTTGAGCTATTGCATTCTTTGTAAACTCTATTCTTGTGTTATCATCAACTTTAACAACAACAGTGCTTTCCTTAACTACAGCAACAGTTCCTCTAATACCGCCAATTGTAACAATCTTGTCGCCTTTCTTCATTGCAGCAAGCATGTCTTTAGCTTCTTTGTCTCTCTTTTTCTGTGGTCTAATGATTAAGAAATAGAAAATAAGAATGATAGCACCAAATGTCACAAATGTTGTAATCATTGAGCCACCCTGAGAGCTGGAACTACTAGCTGTTGTTGCTGTTGAACCCATAGCCATTATAAGTGAATACATAAGTTATCCTCTCTTTGAAAAATTTTACAAAAACTTCTTGAAAATCTTCTTGAACGCTAAGAACAAAGATACACGTATGCAAGACAATTGTCAAAGCCTTTTACAAAAGCAAAAATAGGTCACAAAGGCTCAAAAGGCCACACAAGGTCACAAAGGACCTTAATGTGACCGCAAAAGCTTCATAAAAGTTTATTCAAGCTCAAAAGATCCTGTGTACAAAGCATGGTACACGCCATTTTGTGCTATGAGATCGTTATGGCTTCCTCTCTCAATTATACGACCATGGTCTAAGACCATAATTACGTTAGAATTTTTGACAGTAGAGAGCCTGTGTGCAATTACAAATACAGTACGACCTTCCATAAGCTTATCCATACCATTTTGGACAAGAGCTTCTGTACGAGTATCAATAGAAGATGTAGCCTCATCCAAAATCATTACAGGAGGGTTGGAAACAGCAGCTCTTGCAATAGACAAAAGTTGTCTTTGACCTTGAGACAATCCGCCTCCGTCTCCTTTAAGAACAGTATCGTAACCGTTTGGGAGCATCATTATGAAGTTATGAGCATTAGAAAGTTTAGCAGCTTCTATACACTGCTCGTCTGTAGCATTAGGGTTGCCATAACGAATATTCTCCATGACAGTTCCAGTAAAAAGGTTTACATCTTGTAAAACCATGCCAAGAGAACGGCGTAAATCGGCCTTTTTGATTTTGTTAATATTAATGCCGTCGTATCTAATTTTGCCGTCTGCAATATCGTAAAAGCGATTTATAAGATTAGTAATTGTGGTTTTTCCAGCCCCAGTTGCACCAACAAATGCAACCTTTTGTCCGGGTTTAGCATAAAGAGTTATATCGTGGAGAACTTCTTTTCCAGGAGTGTAAGAAAAATCGACATGGTCAAAAACAATATTTCCCTCAAGTTTTGTGTAAGTTAAAGTTCCATCTCCATGAGGATGTTTCCAAGCCCAAAGCCCTGTGCGCTGACTTGTTTCTTCCAAAGAACCGTCTTCGTTTTCCTTAACATTAACCAAAGTAACATAACCATTGTCTACTTCTGGTTTTTCATCCATGAATGCAAAAATGCGGGAAGCACCGGCAAGAGCAGTAACAATGGAGTTAAACTGGTTAGACATTTGAGAAATTGGATTTATAAAACTTCTTGAAAGCGTTAAAAACGAAGCAATAGTTCCAAGAGAAAGAACATTTATTCCAGTAAGTCCAAGATTTGGAGTTTGAGATATAGCCATATAACCGCCAATAACAGCTATGAAGACATAAGTAAGGTATCCCACAGAGTTCATCATTGGCATAATTGAGTTGGCCATACCATTTGTACGAAATGCATTGTAAGCCCAATCTCTATTACGTTTCTCAAGCCCGCTATAATTTTCTTCTTCATGGCAGAAAACTTTTACTACTTTTTGCCCATTGACCATTTCTTCAACATAACCATTGAGTTTTGCCAAAAGAGACTGCTGAGCAATAGAATACCTGCCAATCTTAGAAACAAAAACTTTGATAAACTTCATTACAACGAACACAATAAAGCAAACTAGTAACGTAAGCCACACGCTCTCATACAACATGCAAAAGAAAACAGCAACAATTGTAAAAACCGATGACACAAGGTTTGGCATGGCTTGGGTTATCATTTGCCTGAGAGTGTCAGAGTCATTAGTATAAAGGCTCATAATCTCACCATGAGTATGAGTATCAAAAAAGCTGATTGGAAGGCTTTGCATTTTTGTGAACATCTCATCTCTTATGCTTTTTAGAGTTCCCTGAGCCACAGAAACCATACTACGCGTGTAGATAAATGTAGTAAGTACTCCAAGCGCATAAATGCCCGCAATTAGTAACAACTCTCTTAAAAGTTGTGTAAAAACTGGGTTTGAGGACATCAAAAGAGGCGCAATGTATGAATCAATAAGAGTTTGGAGGAACATTGCAGAAGCAGCCCCAGCAACAGAACTGACTATAATGCAAAATAAAACAAGAATAAGTGTTCCCTTGTATGGTCTCATGTATGAGAACACTCTCTTCATTGCCTTAAAATCCATCTTTGGAGGTGTCATTGGACGGCCTTGAGAAGGACCATTCTTACCTTGAGGACCTTGAGAACCTTGAGAACTTGGCCTGGCTTGTTCGTTATTTATTTGTGTATTTAATTGTTTTTTCTTCATTTTACATCCTCTCCAATGGTGCTACCTTTCATTTGAGACTCATACACTTCTTTGTAAATTTCACAAGAAGAAAGAAGTTCTTCATGTGTACCAATAGCATCAATACGTCCATCATCCAAGACAATTGTTCTATTTGCATTTTGCACAGAGCTTATACGCTGAGCAATTACAATTTTGGTTGTCTGTGGTAAATACTGCGACAAAGCATGCTGAATTAGAGCATCTGTATGAGTATCAACAGCGCTTGTAGAATCATCTAGAATAAGAATTTTTGGATTAGCAAGCAGCGCTCTTGCAATACAAAGTCTTTGTTTTTGACCGCCAGAGACGTTAACACCTCCTTGCTCAATGTAAGTATCGTATCCGTCTGGCATTGCTGTAATAAACTCATGAGCACAGGCAAGCTTACATGCTTGAATTAACTCATCATCTGTAGCATTCTCATTTCCCCAGCGGAGATTTTCTTTGATTGTTCCAGAGAAAAGTTCATTTTTTTGTAGAACCATAGCAACAGCACCACGCAAGACTTCAAGATCATAATTCTTAACGTCTACGCCACCTACAAAAAGACTTCCACTTGTAACATCATAAAGACGAGGAATAAGCTGAACTAAAGAAGTCTTTGAAGAGCCCGTTGCTCCAATAATACCAATAACTTCACCGCTTTTTATATGAACATCTATATTAGACAAAACTTTCTTGTCAGCTTTAGATGCATACACAAAATCAACGTTATTGAAATCTATACTGCCGTCTTTAACTTTCATGACAGGGTTAGCAGGATTTGAGATATCTGTTTTTTCATTCAATATTTCTGCAATTCTGCGGGCCGATGCCTGAGAAATAACAATCATTGCAAAAACCATAGAAAGCATCATAAGACTCATAAGGATTTGCATTGCATATGTAAAAAGCGCAGTCAAACTTCCAGTCGTTAGCCCAAGACTTGCATTATTTCCACTTGCAACAATAGCTTTTGCACCAAACCATGAAATCAAAATCATACAAGTGTACATACAAAACTGCATAATGGGACTGTTAAGAGTTATAAGGCGTTCAGCTTTAGAGAAGTTTTCTCTAATCTCTTCACTTACACCTTCAAACTTATCTATCTCGTGTTTTTCTTGGTTAAAAGATTTTACAACTCTTATACCTCTGACATTCTCTTGTACTATATTGTTAAGTCTGTCATATGTCCTGAAAACTTTTCTAAACATTGGATGTACTTTTCTTGCAATAATCATTAGAGGAATTCCAAGCACAGGAATTGCAAGCAAGAATAAAATAGAGATATCAGGGCTTATTCTAAATGACACAATCATTGCAAAAATCATCATTGCAGGAGCTCTAACTGCAATTCTAAGCATCATTTGGTATGCATTTTGCATATTTGTAACATCAGTTGTAAGCCTTGTGACAATAGAAGAAGTAGAAAACTTGTCTATATTGGAGAAACTAAAGGTTTGTACATTTTTGTACATATCTTCTCGCAAATTAGCAGCAAAACCCACTGCCGCCCTTGCTCCAACACGTGCAGAAAGAATACCAGTTGTCATTGCTAAAAGCGCAAGTCCCAGCAACCCCATCCCATATTTCCACACAGCTGCCATGTTGCCACTTTGGATACCTTTATCCAAAAGCATGGACATACACATTGGGATAATAATTTCAAAAACAACTTCTGTCATTGAGCATATAACTGTCAAAACCGATGCTTTCTTATTCTCTCTTATGCTTTTACCAAGCGTTTTTATTGTAGATGGACTTTTTTCGTTATTTTTCATTACTTAAAACTCCTTCATCTTTTCCAAGGTCTTCTCCAAGATTTCTAATTATTTGACACAAAGATATTTTTAAGTTTTCAACCTGTTCTTCAGAAAGACCTGCAAGAATCTTTGCTTCTCTGTTTTCTATAAATTTCCCCATACTTTTAAGGGTCTCATTTGCTTTTTGAGTAAGATTTACATTGCGGTTTCTTTTATCGTTGTCTGCAACAGTACAAGTTACAAAACCTTTTTCTTTTAATCTTGCAATAATTCCAACAACAGTAGGATGCGAAACTCTAAGAGAATCTTCTATTTCTTTTTGAGTGGCAGTGCCCCCTTTTTTATACAAAAATCCAAGAACTCGGCTTTGTGTAAAAGTAAGCTCATTTTGAGAAAGATCTGAGTCTGCTCTAGCTTTTAACTTGTCATTTACAAGTCGTATTAAATATCCAATATTCACTTTGAAAAGCTTCCTTTGTTATAAAAAGTGTAGCGTACTACATAAAAATTGTAGTACGCTACAATATAACGACGTGTAAAAATTTCGTCAACTAAGTTTTGTGTTTTTTTCACACAATTTGCAATATTTGAGAGACCCCCTCAAATACTACTTTCTTAGAGTTATTTTGAACTTATCACAATACCATTGACAGCAACATAAGGAAGTACCATTGAACCATCACAAACAACTTCTTTAGATATTGCTTTTACATTATTAAGCATTTCTCCCAAGTTGCCATTTATCATAGTTTCACTTACAGCTCCCTTAATTTTACCGTCTTCTATGTAATAACTGTTTTTTGCAACCCCAGAGAATTCTCCATTTGTTCCAGGTTGTCCTCCAGAGAAACCACCAACAAGAAGTCCTCTGTCAATAGATTTGACAATATCTTCGTATGCTGTGTCCCCTGCTTTTACTACTAGGTCAAAACTTGAGTTCTTTGTAACCGGTCTTCCTGTTTTATTTGCAACATAAAGAGAAAGAAGATGATTTTTCAAAACTCCGTCTTTGATTATGTCTACATCTTGCGTTCTGTACCCATCAGAAGTATAAACTTCACCCTCAACAATCCTTGGATCAGAAGAATTCATAGAAATTGTTATGCGAGGATCTG
Source organism: bacterium (assembly GCA_963609725.1). Classification (GTDB taxonomy): domain Bacteria; phylum Spirochaetota; class Spirochaetia; order Sphaerochaetales; family Sphaerochaetaceae; genus UBA9732. The sequence continues at coordinate 5,657 of CAVDLI010000032.1, forward strand.
CAACAAGCTGTCCAATCTTATCTTTCCAAAGACTTGTACTGTCCAATATAACAGATGAAGATACATAATTCTGTTCTATGAAAGATACAAATTCAGCAAAACAATCTGGTGTAAACAATACTGTTCCTTCAAACTTTCCATCAAAAGATGTGAGATTAAGCTGGTTTTGAGCACTCTCCAAATGAACTCTAAAGCTTCCAAGATTAATGAAAGGTTCATCAAGACTGCTTACTGTAAGATTTGCATAATCTAAACCTGTTGTATTTTCTCCATCGTTGCCAGAAAATTCCAATGTTACAGAGTAGCTACCGCCAAGTTTTTCAAAATTGGTACCATTTGAATTTTTGTAAAGTGAGTGTGCTTTTGTGTGAGATGCATATACATTAAGAATTTTGACTTTTGGATATTGCGCCTTGATATCAGAAAGAAGTTCTTCTACACGAGAAAAGAATTTATCTATATCTGGCTCATAGCAGCCACAATTGAAAATTTCTGCATCCTGTTTTGGTGCAATATCGTGAGCTGGGTCTTCTACTGCAGACTGAGCAGAAAGAACAGCTTCATCAACTGTTGCCTTTAATGCTTCATCACTAAAATCATTGCCCGCTTTTGTACCCATTTTGCTGTCTTTGTAGACAGTAACTGTTACTCCATTACTGAAAACAGTTCTGTATAAAGAAAAATCTCCTAAGTCTGCATTAAATTCTCTTGTTTCTTTTTCAACAAGTGAAAATGCATACTTGTCAACGCTACTTTTTTTGAGAAGGTCTTCTACATATCCTGCTGTTTTTTTAATTTCTTTCATACTGACCTCCTTATCTTCCACCAATCATAATCTTACATCTAAGTTCAGGTCCGCCCATTCCTACAGGCATTGGTTGTTTTTTGCCACAGAACCCGCTAGATGACCAATTAACGACATTAGAAACCATGTCAACGGTCTTTAACATATCAAAAGCAACTCCACTGACTGTAGTATCCAAGATTGCTTTTCCAAGTTTTCCGTTCTTAATTTCATATCCCATATTAACACCAAACATGAACTCACCTGTGAGATCAGCCTGTCCATTGCCTGTTGAAATAAGATAATAACCATCATCAACACTTGCTATCATGTCTTCTAATTTGTCTTTTCCTGGAAGAACAGCTGTGTTCCTCATTCTTATAAGCGGCTCGTCACTGAATGCCCAACCTCTAGCATTTCCATGTGGCTCTACGCCAAAGAATGTAGCGCTTTCACGACTGTGCATATATCCTTTTAGAATTCCATTCTCTATTAGAAGTGCATCTTGAGCCTTTGTGCCCTCATCGTCCATATACACTGGAAGTGGTGCATCTTTACCAAATGCTGTGTGTGCATAATCAACCATACTTACAAGATCTGATGCAACTCTTTGATTAAGTAACTTATTTGCTACAGAACCACCCATGACAAGGTCTGCTTCAACAGTATGGCCTACTGCTTCATGTGCAAGCATTCCAGAGAGGTCTCCGCCAAGGACTACTGTTTTGTATCCTGCTTGTGCATAAACGCCCTCTTTTTTGTCCATAAGTGTCTTGTATAAGACATCAATTCCTTTGTACATCCAATCTACTGTTGTAAAATGATCTTCAAAACTTCCACACCCTCCAAAAGCTTTGAACAGCTCAATTGGGACTCCGTCTTTTGTTACAGAATCAAGGACTACATACATATAACATCTAGGGTATGTCATATGCCCATCATGAGAATCTGATGTATAAATAATCTTATCCTGAGAATCTTCTGAATATGAAACCATACGGCTAGTGAGATCTGGATATGTTTTTGCAATATAATCATCAACTTGTTTACAAGCATCAATTATTCTTTTTTGCTCAAAATCAAAAATTTCTTTACCCATTGGGATAATGCCCTGTCCATAAGATTTTGGGGCAGGTTTTTCTTTTGGTGCATGAGTATTTAAGAACAATGCATTCTTTGTAGCTTCTTCTAAAACAGAAGTTGCTGCATCTGATGAATATTCAGCCATTGAAGCAAAACCATAGACGCCGTTCTTGCAAACACGAGCATTGACACCTCTTGCTTCAGCTCTAACATTTCGTACTAAGTTGCCTTGTAAAAAAGATACAGAACGTTGTCTTGTTTCTTGTCCTCTAAGGATAGTTTGTACACCCTCTGAAAACAATTCTTTTTTATTTTTAAGAATATCGGTAAGCATTAGCACCTCCTATGTGGCAAATATAAAGTTTTATATTGCAGTTGGCAATAGAAGTAATTGTTGTGAAGTTACAGTGTTGCAGGCAGGCCAATACCCCCATTGAGAACGTAAATGCAACAAAAATATAACAGTTTTTCAAAAACTCTTATGCTGTTATTATGCAATCTTCATTGTAACCCAACAGAGTACTGTCAGATGTCAAGAAAAATAAATTGTAAGTTTTTGCTGTAGCAAGAAGAATTCTGTCAAAAGGATCTTTGTGATGAAATTCAGGAGCACTTGATAGACTTGAGATATTGAGTATCTCTTGACTTCCAATCTTTAGAATTTCATAACCTGACATCTTACAACTGTCCAACACAATTTTTGGGTCTGGAATAATTGAGGGGTGTAATGAGTGCTTTATTTGTAATTCCCAAATTGATGCAAGACTTATAAAAATAGTGTTCTGTTCATTTTCAATAAGTTTTCTTGATTTTTGAGATAATTTAACATCATCTGTAAGAGCCCAAAGTATTATGTGAGTATCAAGAAGTATTTTCATGCTACACCCCAAACAAAGCAAGAACTTCACTATTGCAAAAATCAATATTTTCAGGAGCTTCAAATAAGTTCTTTGCAATTCCAATCCTTTTTTTGTCACTTGTAATAGTGTTGTATAAGAACTGACTTATTGCATCAGATATATTTTCTCCTTTGGCTGTAAAATAATCCGTTGCCTGTTTGAGTAGTCCCGGATCTATTGATAATTGCTGTCCATAAGGCATAGACTGCTCGACAACTTCATTACCATCTAGAGTCTCATAACACGTGGTCTCTTTTGTATTTCTTTCATCAGAAGGCTTGACTGAGTATTCTGGAATTATCCACGTGTTTCCAGTCTTAAGAGCCCCGTATATTCGTCCTTGAGAGCAAAGAAGAGAGACTCTTCGTTGAGAAATTCCCCATTTTTTTGCACATTCCAATGTTGATAAATACTTCATACTAAGAGTATGTTCCGCAAAAAGAATAAAGTCAACAAAAGTACTTCTTGAGGAATAAATGATATCTTGCAAAAACTTCTACAAAACAGCAATGCACTCAATCTCTACAAGCGCATCTTTTGGAAGTCTAGACACTTCTACTGCACTACGAGCAGGACATTCACCATTAAAGAAAGTAGAATAAACATTATTCATTGCTACAAAATTGTTCATATTACTAAGAAACACTGTAGTCTTAATAACATTTTCCATATTTGCGCCAGCTTCCAAAAGAACAGCTTTACAATTTTCAAGAGACTGCCGTGTTTGTTCCTCAATTGAAGATGGAAAAGCTCCAGTAGCAGGATTAATTGGCAGTTGACCTGATGTAATAATCAAATTCCCGCTTTTTATACCTTGTGAATACGGTCCAATAGCAGCTGGTGCATTTTTTGTAGAAATAACAGTTTTCATAAATTTTATACTCCTTTTGATATAATCATGCACTACGGGCAGTACGATTTATACGCAGCAACCTCTCTGCTCGCAGTAAATTCATTGTACACACTAAATCAATTTTGTTTTGATAAATGTGCTACAAAATCTCAAACATCAATTCTTTTGCCATAAGGGCTAATAGCGTTGTTGGGACACACAAGGGCGCATAAATGACAGCCAACACAAGTTTTGGGATTTAATATTGGCTTGCCATTGAACATAGAAATTGCCTCATGGCCACCATCCCGACAAGAAATGAAACAACGGCCACAACCTAAACATTTTTTACGATTAAAACGAGGAATGAGTTTTGTTTGTCTATTAAGCTCATCCAAGTCTGTAACATTTGAAACACCAAGCCCCTGTAACTGAGACAAGTGTGAGAGCGCTTTTTCTCTAAGATACCAAGTAAGACCGTCAAGCAAATCGTCAATAATGCGAGCGCCATACTGCATAACAGCTGTGGTAATTTGAACATGGTTGGCACCTAGCAGTAAAAATTCAGCAGCATCACGCCATGTGTCAATTCCACCCATTCCACTTATGGGAACACTTTTCAGCTTTGGGTCAGATGCCATCTCCCAAATAAATCTTAATGCTATTGGCTTAACGGCACGTCCTGAATATCCACCAACCCCTGACCTACCCTGTACCGATGGCTCTGTAGCATACGTATCAAGATTCATACCCACAAGACTTTTAACAGTATTGATTGCTGAAATTCCGTCAGCACCATTTTCAACAGCTGCTCGCGCAAAAGGTCGCATATCAGCAACATTTGGAGTAAGTTTTGCTAAAAGCGGAATTGTGCAACCTCTCCTAGCTGCTCTAGTATATTGAGAAACAGCCTCAATGCTTTGTCCAATATCTACACCAAGGCCATCTTCTTCCATGTTGGGACAAGAAAAATTGCACTCAATAATATCGGCCTTAGAAGCTTGTGCTAAACGGGCCAAGCGTTCCCATTCCTCAGCGTTTCTTCCCATAATTGAGGCAATAATGACTTTATTAGGATATTCTTTTTTCAAACGGCGAATAATGTCTAAATCCTCTTCAAGTCTATTAGATGACAGCTGCTCAATATTCTTAAAACCAAAAAAACTATGTTCTGATGAAAGTGCAGAATAACGGGGTGAAGCTTCTTTTGGAACAAAATCACAAAGAGTTTTGAAACATGCTCCCGCCCAACCCATATCAAATGCACGAGAAATTTTTTCATATGTACTTGCAACAACAGAAGAAGATAATAAAAACGGGTTTTCTAAGTGCACTCCAAGGAAATCACAAGAAAGATCTACTTGAGAATTTGGAAGTTCTTCCCATTTTGTGCTGTCTTCTTTAAGGGCTGTCAATACTTGCTTTATGTGTATTGGGTTTGTGTTCTTTACACAGGAAGTCTCACAAGGAGCACTGCAATTTGCACAAGAAAAGTTTTCTTTTTTTACGTTTTCTTTAAGTTGAACACTAGCTCCATAAGTATTTTCAAAATGCAACGAGCGCAAAATTTTTGCAGGATTAAGACCGTAAGGACAAGCTGCAGAACATGCTGCATTATCACATAAAAGACAACGAGAGACTTCTTCTACTGGAATACTAGCTTCATATATCATAAGAGTTTTACCTTTTCTAAAAGATTTCTGCAAAAATTGCTAAAAATAATTCAACCTATCTTGCATTGTACCCCACAATTTGCAAAAACGCTAGAATCGGTCTAAAAGAAGAAAGATCATACTTCTTGCTAATGTGTCTCCAAGTTTTTAATTGTTTTGCCACAAAGATGAAACTTCTATTGCCCAAGATAAAAGTCGACGGTTCAATATGCTAATGAAGCATGGTATAATCCACTTGAAATGACAAAAAGCGAAATCCTTGAATTTATAAAAACAAATGAACCTCATCCGCTGCATGACTGTGCAAAGGCCAACAGCCTAGATGACTTTATGGAAATTCAGAAGAACGAGTCATTTTCAGAAATGCTGTTTAGGATAATCAAAGAGAAAGGGCTTTCAGAAGTTGAAGTTTATAAGACTGCTAATATTACGCCGCAGCATTTTTCAAAAATTAGAAGTGATAGAAATTATAAACCAACAAAGGAAACTGTTTTTGCACTTGCATTATCTCTAAGGCTCAATCTTCCAGAAACAAAAGATCTTATGAGAACTGCAGGACTTGCATTTACTCATGCAAGCAAGACAGATATGGTTGTTGAATATTTCATCATCAACAAAAATTGGAATTTATTTGAAATAAATGAGACATTAGATTCTCTAAACCTTAATCCTCTCAGATAAAAATAGCCTGGCAGGCTAACCTAAGCTCCTTGTCCCTTTATATTGTATCAATACAAGGAGACACAGAATGCTTTACACAGAGTTGACACGAAAAGCTTTGAAAATCTCATTTGAAGCTCATAAAAGACAAGTTGACAAAGCCGGTATCCCATATGTCTATCATCCTTACGAGGTGGCAAGTTGTATGGATGATGAATACTCAGTATGTGTAGCCTTGCTACACGATGTTGTGGAAGATACAAACATAACTCTTGAAAATTTGAAAAATGAAGGGTTCCCTTCAGAAGTCACAGATGCAATCAACGTTCTAACTCTTAAAGAAGATGTTTTATACCTAGATTATATCAACGAATTAAAAACCAACAGAATTGCAAGAAAAGTCAAGATTGCAGACTTAAAACACAATATGAATATAAGCCGTCTGGGGACAATCACTGACAAACAAAAAGAGAAACAAAATTTATATAGAGAGGCTCTTAACATTCTTTCATAACAAAATTAAAAGGAGAATTGAATATGTTATTTGAATATGCAATTACAGACATTAGTGAATACCATGACGAGAAATCTTATTTTTTGTGGGTGTTCTTTCGTATGAGAACTGCTATAAAGCACAGCGGATGTCCACTCACAAGAAGACCCACTCCTTCAATGTTTTCAGATACTTACCCTCTTTCAAAAGTATTCAACCCCTCCACTTTTATGAATGAATGCAACTTAGATTGGAATATTCCAAGAATAATTTTTATCCCAACTCATATGAAATATGAGATAAATGATGATAAATGGGAGATTTGCTCAAACGTCAAAACAAGTTTTCTATTTGACCCAATAGCAGATGAAATAATGTCCACTTTTCTCCCCAAAAATAAAAACCATATCCTTGTCACAAGCAAGATGCAGATCTCTCCAGAATGGTTATCTAAAGAACCTGAAACACTTGAAATAGAGAAGGAACGGCTGATTAAGGACGAAGCTTATGATGATTATTTCTATGATAAAAAACGAGATGGAGGACTATGGTGCAGTGGAATTTCTATGCATGATGATATGGACAGTTGCTATAACTACCAACTAAGCCATAAAGAAACCTGCAAAGGCTGTAGAAGAATAAGCTTCAGCTAGGAAATACAAAGTCATGTAAAACTCCGCGTTTTAACTTGGAACCCATCCTAAAAGTCAACATAAAAATGTGGGTTTACGGCCGTCAAAAATGTAGAATGATGTCCTTTTTCCTTATTTTGTGATTGAGTCATTTTGTTTAACTGTTTCACATTTCACTACAAAAACGCCCTCTAGTATGAAACTAGGGGGCGCTAGAAAGTGTCTTAAAAACAATAGAAATTTTGTTTTCTTTGACTTTTATTATTTAGTTTCCTCGTTTTCTGAAACAGTCCAAATGCTAGATGTTTCATTCTTTACTGCTTTGTAGCCAATTGAAAAAATATCAGATTGAGAGAAAAACTTTTACAAAGAGAGTTTGTATTGAACCAAGATTGGTTGGTTTAGATAAAGCCAAAAGATCTTCAAGAGCAAAACCTATTTCAATTATCACAATAAATATTATTACAAGGATATCGGCCTAAGAAATGCCAGCCCCAATTACCGCCAATATTGGGACAACATTTCTTTCCTGTTGTAAGAATAAACATCCAAAGACACCGTGTCCCTTACACCCATATCTCCAGAAAAATAGTCAACCATAAGCCTCACAGCCTCCGTGGCAACGCCTCTATGTCAGCAATTCTCATTGACGCGATACCCAATTGTCACTTGATTTATCCACTTTTTATAGTCAAATATCTCAGAAAGACCAATATCCTTGTTTGGCTCTGTCTTGAGGTGTATCCCTACTACAATCATTCTCTTTTTCCCAAAATCTCTTCCTCTCAGATTACGGATGGCCTCTAAGAGATTGCCACGGCTTTTCTTGTACAGAAACAGAGGAATATATCTATGTACATTCTCATTGTTTGTAATCTCACCCAATGAGTCCACATCGTCAGCGGGCATCTTGCGAATAACAAGCATTTCATTCTCAAGAAGTGGAAAAAATTCATACAGTTTCCCCCTGTCTTAATTCTCTATTATTGTATATAGCTCGCCTTTAAGAACTGTTCCTTAATCTTTAAGTATGTTGATTGGCACTACATGTATTCCTTCCTCTGTCGTATATGCATTGCCACATGCTGTAATGATCATTGCAAAGGATGGCTCCTGAAGATTATCGGATTTAATTTTGTTTTTGAGAGATGTCAAAGTGGAAATACCATCTCTAATCAGCTTTTCTCCTCCGAGTTTTACTTCAACAAGTGCATACCTACCATCCTTCAGGTGTACAACAGCATCACATTCCAACCCCTTACTATCTCTATAGTGACGTATTTCTCCCCCGAGAGACTTTGAATAAACTCTAAGTTGATTGACAACAAAATCCTCAAAGAACATTCCAAAAGTCTTTGGATCATTCATTAGATCGTTTGGGGAGATATTCAACGCCCCTGCAGCAATTGAAGTATCAACAAAATGTCGTGTGGGGGATGTTATTACTGCAGCCTTACTTCTGAAGTTTGGATTCCACGCTTCTATATCCTTTATTATGAAAAGATCACGAAGAGCTGCAACATACTCCTCAAAAGTATCCTCGTCAAGATTTCTATCATCATGTATATTCACATCATCAAGTATGACTTTTCTTCTTGCTTCTGTAGAAATATTTCGTGCATAACTTTTCAGAATCATTAGCAAGATTTCTTTCTTTTTATTTCTGAATTTATTATTGTGGCTGTTTTCAAATTCAAAGAGAGTGGAATAATAAGCTGAGGTAATCCTCAAACCTTTGTCACGTCCCCCCAATACAGAAAGGGGCCAACCTCCTCTGCAGATATAGAATGCTGTATCCTGTAAAAAATAGTTTTCATTGATAAAAAATACAGATTTCAGAGGCTCTTCAAACATCTGAAAAAGAGAAACTTCTCCAGAGGATTCTCCGGTCTCATAAAGACTCATGGGATTCATATGAAGCGTTACAAATCTTCCTGCTCCAGAATGATATATTTCATTCCTATCTGCTGGAGTTGAGCTTCCTGTAAAAATAAAAAGTCCAAATTTCTCATCGCTTGAGTCTATGACCGTTCTTGCTGCATTCCAAAGATCCGGTACGTTCTGCCATTCATCAATAAGCCTAGGATGATCTCCTTTCAAAATAGATAAGGGACTACTTTGAACAAGTTGAATTTTATCTTTCGTATCAAGAGAATATAAAGAAGATGCAAATCTTTTACATGTAGTTGTTTTCCCACAGAACTTGGGGCCAGAGACCAATACGCCTCCTGATATTTCTAATGCTTCTTTTATCTGTTTTTCAATATACCGCACATAGTATTTCATTTTTTTCTCCTATGAATTTCTTTTTATAAAAAAATCAAATTGCAAGAAATCCCAATAATTTACCGTCTAAATTGTATAGCAAAATCCCCTATTTTACAACCTACAAAACTCCCACAATAATTACCTAAAAAAACCACATATTAATATCAATTAAAATCCACTATTTTGAAACTTTGGTCAAACTGGCAAAAAAAACAAGTAAAGGACAATGCTCATCTGCATGGTCTGAGTGTAGCGACGCAGTTATTGCCTAGTTAGCAAAGCGGCAGTCTCAACGAGGCTTCAAACAACAATATTTACTTTGGATGTATTTCTTCATTTTTGAATGTTTCCATTGTGTTGGGAAGCTCCCATTGCGAGCAAAACCTTAAAGAGCATTCCCGGATATATCAATTCTTTAAAGATCCTATTGGAACAACAATGACACCATCAGGACGCCTGTATGCTCTGTCTCCCACTGCTGTCAATACCATCAAAAATGAAGGGGTGTTCATTTTTTCAAAATCGATATTCTTGTTGAGTTTTAAAAGAGATTCAGCACCTTTTTCTATGAGACTATCTCCGCCAAGCTTAATCTCAATAAGTCCATATTTTCCATTTCTACAATGTATTACGGCATCACATTCAAGGTTGGATTTATCTCTGTAATGATAAACATCAGCATCAATTGAGTCTGCATATACTCTGAGATCTCTGACAGCAAGAGTTTCAAACAGGAATCCCATTGTTTCGAGATCTGATACAACATCTCCAGGCCCTAGGCGAAGAGAAGCAGTGGCAATTGACGGATCTATGAAATATCTTGTATCTGATGTTCTGACTGCAGTTTTAGAGCGCAGTTTTGGATTCCATGCTTCCATATCTTCAATTACAAAAATCTTCTTTAATGCATTCAAGTAACTTGCAATGGTGTTTCTAGAATTCTCCACAGCCTCATTGGCGGCTACGTCACTGACTATGGATTCAATAGTAGCCTGTGTACCTTGATTTCTAGCAAGCGATTTCATCAAGCGTCTGACAAGCGAAGTATTTTTCCTTACCCCGTCAACCCTTGAAATGTCCTCTTTAATAATAGCATCCACATAATCAATGGACTGTCTTAATGCCACCTCAGTCGGAACATCAAGAGAAAGAGGCCAGCCCCCTCGACATATAAGAAACGCTATATCTTTAAGTGACAAAGAAGCCACGCCCCTAACAAAATCTTTAGGATCATTGAAAAGAGAAGAAAGAGAAATATCTCCTGTTGATTCTCCCGACTCATAAAGACTCATAGGACGCATCTTCATCCAACTGAAACGACCTGTCCCTGTATGGTGTATCTCATCAGTATTCGCAGGAACTGCTGAACCGGTGAGAATATAAAGACCAAACCTTTTTCTATGGTCTATCGAAAACCTAATTGCATCCCACAGCTTTGGAGTAAGTTGCCATTCATCTATAAGCCTTGGGTTATCTCCTTCAAGAAGTACTTCTGGATCCATTTCAGACAGCATAAGATTCTGTTGAAATCGTTTGGGGTCATTTATGTAAATGATGCTTGAGGCTTTCATTTCTGCTGTAGTTGTTTTTCCACAGGCCTTTGGCCCCTCAATTAGTACAGCACCTTTGGCTTCAAGCTTCTTCTCAAGCACATCATCTGCAATTCTTTTTCTATATCCTTCCATAA
>CAVDLI010000033.1:0-16271 GCA_963609725.1 bacterium
GCTTCAGACGCTCCACGTTTTCGCGTCTTCCTACCGCAAAGCTTCGAGCCCCACTGTGTCTAATAAAACAAAAAGGACTCCATAAATGGAGTCCTTTCTGTTTTACGGCGACTTGGGCTCGCCTTACGTGCTCCCGGAAGTCCGCACTGCAGGCCGGCTTTGCTTCAGACGCTCCACGTTTTCGCGTCTTCCTACCGCAAAGCTTCGAGCCCCACTAATACCTAGAAACAACAAAACCAACCCTCAAGGGGTTGGCTTTGTGTTTTACGGCGACTTGGGCTCGAACCAAGGACCTACTGCTTAGAAGGCAGTTGCTCTATCCAACTGAGCTATTGCCGCATTGCAAGTGGATTATAGTAAATTGCTTTCACAGTTTCAATAGTAACAAACGAAAAAAGAGACTTCACTTTGGACATCCTACTGTTGCATTTACTTTTTTAATTGTTTTTCATAGAGTCTGGCTGGCGAGTATTTTCCAAGACATCACGCCAAAGAGAACTTTCTGTATTGACTCTGTTGCGCGACGATATGGCAACACTTATTGGCATATTAACAAATCTATTGTTCATCATTGTCGTAAGAACTGCTGTTTTTCCTGCCATTGCAGCATGAACAGCGTGCGCGCCAAGTCTTGCGCAGTAAATGGAATCGTACGAGTCTGCCGGAGCACTGCGAATTATGTAACTTGGGTCAATGTATTTGATATTAACTTCCATGCCATCTTCTTTGAAAAACTTGCTTATTTCGTCTTTTAGAAATAAGCCGATATCATTGTATTTCACGTTTCCAGAGGCATCGGTCTTACCAGTGTGCGGTAATAAGTCTTGGCCGGCGCCCTCTGCCACAAGAATTACAGCGTGGCCTCTATCCTGTAGCCTTTTCTTCAAGTGTGTCAAAAGACCATTTTCACCCCTCAAATCAAATGGATTTTCAGGAATGAGACAAAAATTGACATCGCTTTGAGCAAGTGAAGTGTTAGCTGCAATAAAACCACTTTCACGGCCCATGACTTTGACAAGTCCCACACCATTGATTGAATTGCGGGCTTCAATGTGCGCTCCTCGTACAACAGGAACAGCCATTGAGACAGCTGTATCAAATCCAAATGAAGTTTGAATGAGAGAAAGATCGTTGTCTATTGTCTTTGGAATACCAACAACAGCAATTTTGAGTCCGCGTTTCTTTATTTCTTTTGCTATATCAGAAGCACCGCGCAAAGTGCCGTCTCCGCCTATCGTGAACAGCATATTAACATTCATGCGTTCCAAAGTATCTACTATATCACTAGTTTGCTTGCCTCCGCCTCTTGCACTCCCCAAGATTGTGCCACCTTTCTCTTGGATGTCGTCAACGATATCGGGATCTAGTTTTATAATTGGATATTTAGAAGTTGGAAGAAGTCCTTGGTAGCCGTATGGAATTCCGCTAATTTGGCGCACTCCATACCTGTACCATAAGCACCTTACAATGGCTCTTATGACATTGTTGAGACCAGGGCAAATGCCACCACAAGTACAAATTGCTGCGTGAACATGAATTGGGTTGAAGTAAATCATCTTGCGAGGGCCTGCAAGTTCTACAACATCTTTGCAAGAAGCTTCGTAGGTTCCGTTTTCAAGTTTTGTTGCATCTAAGCTGCACAAAATGCGCTCGTCATCTGATACATAATTTGCAATGCCGTCCCCATAGATATCGCTCATTGAAATTGGGGTAGGGATTTTTGCTTCTCCAAGTTTTTCTACTGTGTAATCAACTTTTGGAACACCTTGAACAAATGCTACTGAATCGTCATTTTTCATCATATAAGCCCTTCTATTATATCTTTCTATCATATCCTTCTATGTGCTTTGCAAGACATCATTGCAATATGCTACTTAATATGCCCACGTAATACGCCATGCAATGACAGCCCAAACGCTACAAATAGATTTTTACATTTAATAAACTTTTACATTTAATATAATGAAAAGGGAGCGCATTTTCCAGTTGCTCCAAAACAACCTCTTAGAAGTTTTTGCAGAAACCTCCTTTAGGTGTGTGTTGACAGCATATACGCGCAAATTCCATAATGAGACGAACTTGATTTTGTGCCAAGTATTCCCAGCATAAAAGCTAATATTGAAGCCTAGCTTTGGGGCTTTTTGGGAAACTTTGAGGAACTTTGAGGCCGATTTTCGCAGAAAGGAGTTTTTTGAATTGGAAAAACGCAGACGCAGACAAAAATTTGCAAAAGATTTGCTCTTTACATGCATGGTTCTTGGAATTGCACTTCTTATTGGCCTTGCCTTAAAATTCTCACTTAACGCGTCTGACCAAATATCTCTAATTTTTGTTCTTGGTGTCATGGTCATAGCTCTTAAGACCGATGGCTTTGTATGGGGCATTTTCTCGGCTACTTTAACAGTTTTTATTATTAATTTTGTATTCATTGATCCGTTTTTGGGATTTAACTTTTCACCATACACAATACCGTCAGCTATAGTAACACTGTCAGTCTCTGTTATAACCAGTACATTAACAACAAGAATTAAAGAACAAGAAAAAATTAGAATAGAAGGCGAGAAAGAACAAATTAGAGCAAATCTTCTTAGAGCTGTTTCACATGACCTTAGAACTCCTCTTACTGCTATATACGGAGCAACTTCAACAATTATTGACAAATATGATGAATTGACAAAAGAGCAGCAACTTGGACTGCTTTATGATGTGAAAAATGATTCTGAGTGGCTTACAAGAATGGTTGAGAATTTACTTTCTATCACAAGAGTTACAGGCAACGATGTAAGACTTAAGAAAAATTCTATAGTTCTTGAAGAACTTGTTTGGACTACTGTTTCCAAGTTTAACAAAACTCATCCTGGCCAAAATCTTATAGTTGAAGTTCCAGACCAATTTATAACCATTCAAGGAGATGCAATTCTTCTTGAGCAAGTATTGATAAACCTTTTGGAAAATGCTGTTTTTCATGCAACAGGCATGACAGAGATAAGACTTACTGTGACAGAAAACGGCTCTCATGTTATTTTTAAGGTTCTTGATAATGGATGCGGAATACCTCATGACCGACTAAAGACCATATTCAACGGAACTTGGAATTCTCAAGATGAAAGTGCGGACAGCAGGCGCAGTAATATGGGAATTGGGCTTTCTGTGTGTTATTCCATTATTAAGGCACATGGAGGGACTATGACAGCCAGCAATCAACCAAAAGGTGGTGCTGTTTTTAGTTTTACTTTGGACAAGGAGGATGAAGATGAGCAATAACAAGTACAAAATTCTAATTATTGAGGATGACTCAACAATTATAAGATTTGTAGAAACTATTTTATCAACATCAAATTATCAAGTCCTTACTGCAAAAAACGGTGCTTCTGGCAAAATTATGGCATCTTCTCATAATCCAGATTTAATTGTCCTTGATTTAGGACTTCCCGATATTGATGGTCTTGATTTAATAAAATATTTTAGAGAAAACTCCACTGTGCCAATTTTAGTGTTATCGGCCCGTGCCCATGAATCTGACAAAGTGACAGCGTTGGACTGGGGTGCAAATGACTATGTGACAAAGCCGTTTGGTATAGATGAATTTCTTGCAAGAGTGAGAGTTTTGCTTCGTAATAGTCGCCATTGTGCTGACACATGCGCTGTCCCCGGCGGTAAGTTCATTCTAAAAGACCTTGTTATTGATTACGACAAGCGTCTTGTTACTATGGAAGGCGAAGAAGTACACCTTACACAAACTGAATACAATATTCTTGCTCTTTTGTCTGAATATGCCGGCAAAGTTCTCACGTATTCTGCTATTGTGCGTTACATTTGGGGTGTCAACGATTCTGGCAATATTAAAAAAATTCAAGTTAATATGGCAAATATCCGCCGTAAATGTGGCTTAAAGACTGGCGATGACTCTTACATCATCAATGAGCTTGGAGTAGGCTACCGTATGAAAGACGGCAAAGAGTGAGTCCTTGCACTGACCCCATTTAGTGGAAGGCAAAATATTTTATTAGGTTCCCGTTAAAGCCCCTTAGAGAAGTTACATTTGGAAGATTAGTGGCGTGGATTGTTGTCTTTCTTTATAGACAAAAACTTTATAGACAAAAACTTCATAGACAAAAAAAGAACTCCCGTTTTTTAGGAGTTCTCTTTCTTTATATAATCTTGTATTTCTACAAGTAAGTTGTGCTTATTTACAAATTAAATAACCTTTTGAACTTTTCCAGCTCTGAGACATCTTGTGCAAATCTTAATTGTTCTTGGAGTTCCATCAACCATTGTTTTGACAGAAATAAGATTTGGTTTGAAAACTCTTTTAGTTGTTACACCAATATGCTGACCAACACCACCTTTCTTTTTAGGTTGTCCTTTTCTTGTAACACTGTTTCCAGCTATTGTACCTTTTCCACAAATCTCACATCTACGTGCCATAATATATCCACCTTAAATAAGCGTCTCTTTTTAAGCCCTTTTTAGAGCAACATACTGAAAGTATCAAATTATCGAAATTGTGTAAAGTCCTTTGCTTATATATTATTTGGTGTTTGTTTTGAGTTCGTTTTACTTTTGTAAAATGAGCATACATGTGATAATGGACATTTTTCACATGTTGTTTTAGCGCAATCAATTATGTGTTGAGCTTTAGAATTATAGAAACCTGTGCTGTAGATTATAGCTTTTATGTCTTCTATGTTTGCAGAAGCTAATGCTTGGGCTGTGGGATATTCTTCAAATAACTTTGTGGAAACTTTATTTGCAATTTTATCAGTAGTTTGGGCGCTTAAAATAACTGAAATCAAAAATTGAAAAGAGTCGCGTTTTTCAAGAAAATATATATCCTTGGGATAATGTTTATTCAAAATGATGTAAGTTTCTTCCAAAATTTGAGTAATCTTTGTCATGAAAAAACACTAACTTCTTGACGTTATTTCGTCAATTGCATATACTCGTCAAAGCATTCCGGGGCGTTGCCTAGCGGCTATGGCACCTGCTTTGGGAGCAGGATATCGGAGGTTCGAGTCCTCTCGCCCCGAAACGTACAGTTTCTAAAAAAGTACAAAACGAAAAAGAAAGTGCAAATGAGACGTCTCAAATGCACTTTTTTGTTTTTATGCTAAAGGAGAATATCTGGCCCTATTACAAACCCGTTTCCCACAGATTTCTGCATTGAACCAAATCTTTGTGTAAAACAGTCTAAGAGGAACTTTTTAACTTTTTATACCCAACAAGAGAATTTATCTCAGATGCAATAGACAACAAAAGAAAAATATGGGCCCAGAGAGATTTGAACTCTCGACCAAAGGATTATGAGTCCTCTGCTCTAACCGCTGAGCTACAGGCCCAATTGCGTTTCGTGTAAGAAGTTCAAGACACTTCAACGACTTTTGCAACTAAACAATATTTTTGCATACAATGCAAACGTACGCGTGCATAAAATATCAAAAGCGAGGTAAAGTTAGCATTTTTGCCATTGAATATCAAGTACCCATCTTTTGCGATATGTAATAGATAATATAAATAGTATTTGCGGTATGTAATAGGGATGTTTTGACCTAAAGATGTTTTGATCAAAAAAATTTGTTGCCATTAAGGAGGTTTTTGCAAAACTGTCTTCATGAATCTTGGCTTTGCCTTTTCGGCTAAAAGAGCATTTCTTCTAACTTCATAATACACAAAGTATTATTTCAGTTTTCAGAAAATGCTTTTTATCTCGCAAATCCAAAACCAAGGGCCACAAAGCTCATTTTGCAAAAACCTCTAAGAAGTGAAATAATAAGAAGATTTGAGCACTCTTGCAAAAAACTTCATAAAACTTGAGTTTATTGAGTATAATCCTTACAATGCCAATGGGTGTTATTGTATGGAAAAGAAAAAGGCTAGAACATTTTGTTGTGCGCATCAATCTTGTAAACATAACTTCTATGAACAAGCTATAAGTGGCCATAGAACGCATTGTCGTAAAGCTGTGTTGGTTCTCTTAATGCTTATTATGACAATGACAAGTGCTTTTGCGCTGTCGTTTACATCAAGGCTTCTTAGTGTAACAACGCATCCAGATTTTTGGGCTGGAGTGTTTCCTTCAAGCGTGCACAGTTTTATTGGCATTGACGGTATAAACATTATAGATGGCAGAAAAACAGAAATTGGCGCAGAAATTGCAACAGGAACGCTTGCCCGTACAATAACTGTAAACCCAACCACAGGCGAGGCTCTTAATTCCAGCAACGATACAGACGCTTTAATTCTTAAAAACTCTTACTATGATGTCATGTATGCTTCTTGGAAGGCTGGAATTGCACAAGGAATAGGATGGTCTGAACAGGCTCAGGCCGATTTTCTCACGTTACGCTTTTCTATTGATGGACAATGGGAAGTTGCGTTGGATCCACTTATGCAAAGTCCTGATAGATCAGGTCGTCCATTTGCAACTTTGACAGATATTTTTAACACAAACAGTGGTACAATTTTGTCAGGAACCCCAGATTTATCCGGTGACAGGCGCCTTTTAAGCCTTAGTTTTGATTTGTATGGTAAACTTAATTACTTGTTGCTAAAAACAGGTTCTACTTCTGGAATAGCTTTAGAGTTTAAGTTCACTTGGGCCCCTTCTTTCATGAATTTTTCTAAAGATGGGGGAGGTGTTGCAGATTTTTGGAAGTTTTGGCTTTATAGTGAGGGTGGCTTGATGATTTATCAAGCTGTAGATGAAAAAGGTTTGAATAAGTGGTCGCTAGGGCTTTCCGATAATTTTGAAATGCGTGTTTTTGGAGGAGACCACATTCCTCAGTACGCACGAACTCTAAAGGGTCGCACTTGGTGGTATGAACCAGAGAATATGACATTTATGGCAAGAAATGTTGTCAAATTGGATTATTATGGGCAGCAGTTTTTTGGCTCATGTATCCCGTATGCATATGTTTTTTTGGACTTGAGTTTTTCTGGTGGACAAATTAATAACATAAAAGGTTCAAAAGTTGGTGCCGTTTGGGCTGGAAGTTATGGAATGCATTTTGAGTTACAGCTTTTTGGTTTTTTGCATATGTACTATGAACTTGGTAGAATTTTCTTGTATACAGGAGACAATCAGGATTATGCACCAGGTTTTAGGCTCTCTAATACTATAAAGGTATCAGTTTCTGTCTCTGGTGGTGCCGGAGATGTTGATTGGTCAACATAATGAAGAGTTTACAATAAAAAGGGGAAAAGTATGAAAAAGGGAATGAAGAAAGTATTTGTTATTGCTGTTGTGCTACTACTTGCATGCTCAAGTGTTTTTGCTGGCGATTTTAAGTTTATTTTTGCTGAATTAGACCAACATCCAGAAATACTAGCAGGTTTTTGCCCAACTCTTACAGCCATTGGCGCAAGTTATGAGGGTCTAGAGCTTATAGATGGTAACCTTACACAGTTTCAAGCCATAGTTGGTGGAGGATATCACCAATATGTGTTGTATCAAGATCCAAAAACAGGTGAGCCTTTGATGGAAAATCAAGGAATTTATGACAGCATTCAGTTTCGTTGGAATTTAAGAATGCGCCAAGGTTTTGGTTCTTCTTGGGTAGAAGGTAAAGACTTAGTAACAGCATATGCAGGTTATGAGGGAAGACTTGAGAAGAATATTAACTCTATGGCATTAGGTAAAGAAAGAAAGAGAGGTTATAAAGATTATAAGGCCCAAGAGTTTGGGAAAAGTGAGATAACTGCAATCAATGATTGGTTCACAGGTTTTGACGTAGAGCGTGATACTAATAAAATGTATCCAGATTTAGCTGGCGGTGAAGTTTCTTTTATGAACAATTTCTATCTTGGAGCAACGTTAAATCTTATGGAAGATAAGATGGTGTCCAATAAGGGGTTTCTTGGGGAACTTAAGATACAATTTGCACCTTCATTTCTTAATAAGAAAGCATCTTATTACAGCATAACGCTTAATGCTGTTGCGGGAACTACTTTGTATAAGCTTCAAAGTTCTTCTACTGGAAGAAACTTGCTTTCTATTGTTTTGATAGACCGCATTAATGTTAACTGGACAGATGGTTCTAAAGTTCCTGTATATGCTCAGCAAGGTGTATCTTTGGGTCGTAAGGTTAGAGGTTTTAACACAGGAAGTTACAATACAAACTTCACTGTTGTAAATAATTTTGATATTAGATTTGCAGGTCCAGAGCTTTTTATTAATGGAATTTTCCCTCGTCTTAACTTGTTCTTTGATATGGGTTTTCACTCCGGCTCTTACTTTAATACAAAGATATCGGCCTCTTCTATGGCAGAAAAATATGGCTTAAAGCAATTCCTTTGCTCCACAGGCGCACAGCTGGAAGTGTCGTTTTTTGATTTCATAGATTTGGGTATTCAGGTGGCATATTTGATATCTGGTCGTAATATGAGAGATCCAAAGTCAAATGTAATCATTGGAGCAACGTTCTTCCTTGATTTCTAAAACAGAGGTTTGTGCAAAAACCTCTGCAAGGCTGGCATTTTAGATTTGTGCAAAGAATTCTGTTAAAATGAGTTGTTTGTAACCAGTCGTGGTGCCAGCTTTAGTCTTAAGTCTCAATGAATTGTCTTAATAGTGTCATTTTTGTATAATCGCTCTCATGGAACATCAAAATTCAGTACATTGGGCGGATATTTATGCCGACCGCATAATTAGAGAAAAAGGACCTAAAGAGGTTTACACCTGTGCTTCTGGAATAACTCCATCTGGTACAGTTCATATTGGTAACTTTCGTGAGATTATCTCTGTAGATCTTGTGGTTAAAGCATTAAGAGAGAAAGGTAAAAATGTAAGGTTTATCTATTCTTGGGATGATTACGATGTCTTTAGAAAAGTCCCTAAGAATATGCCTGAGCAAGAGTTACTTCAAACTTATCTTAGAAAACCAATTACTCTTGTTCCAGATACCACTAAGCGTGCTAGTAATTATGCTCGTGGTAATGAATTAGATGTTGAAGAAAAACTTCCAATTGTTGGTGTATTTCCTCAATATCTATATCAAGCAGAACGTTACCGCAGTGGCCTTTATGCTCAGCAAATGAAGAAAGCACTTGAGCTTAAAAGCCAAATAATTGCAATTCTCAACCAGTACAGAACAGAGCCTTTAGATGATTCTTGGTGGCCAATTGCTGTTTTTAGTTCTTTTACTGATAAAGATACTACTACAATTCTTTCTTGGGATGGTGAGTATGGTATCACTTATAGAGATGATGAACTTGGGAAAGAAGAGACTATAGACTTAAGAACAACTCCGTATGCAAAACTCCATTGGCGTGTTGATTGGCCAATGAGATGGGTGTATGAAGGTGTTGATTTTGAGCCGGCAGGGAAAGACCATCATTCCCAGGGTGGCAGTTTTGATACTTCTAAGCAAGTTGTTGAGCTTTTTGGCGGTCATGCTCCTGTGAGCTTCCAGTACGACTTCATTTCAATTAAGGGCCGCGGTGGAAAGATTTCATCTTCAAGCGGTGAAGTTATTTCTTTGGGTGATGTTCTTGAAGTCTATACTCCAGAAGTAACTAGGTATCTTTTTGCTTCTACTAGACCAAATACAGAATTTGCTATTTCGTTTGACTTAGACGTCTTAAAGATTTACGAAGATTATGATAACTGTGAAAGAAGATATTTTGGTCTTCTTCCTTGTAATGAAAAGAAACTTGCTATGGAGCGCCGTGTTTATGAGCTTTCACAAGTAGGACCTGTTCCAGAGACTTATAGTTATCAAATTCCATTTAGACATTTGTGTAACTTGCTTCAAATTCATAGTGGCAATATTGAAGAAGTAATTTCTTCTCTTCCAAATGTCAAAGATGACCAATTGGAGCGTCTTAGAACTAGATGTCAATGTGCTTGGAATTGGATTACAACATTTTCTCCTGCTGATTTTAGATTTACTGTTGCAGATTCAACAACACCTCTTGTAGATATGAGCGAAGATGAACTTAAGGCTGTAAGAGAGCTTTGTTCTCAAGTTAAATCTTGGGACGGTCTTGATGAAAAAGATCTTGCTCAGCGCATTTATGATGCAGCAGCTAATGTGAATGTTGAAACAACTGTTCTCTTTGGTGCTGTTTACAGAACATTGATTGGAAAAGAAAAAGGTCCAAAACTTGCTGGTTTTATGAATACAATTGGTAAAGATAGAGTTTTGGAAATCCTTTCTAGATATTGATTTATTAGCAATTAAAGTGTGAAAAATTGCTAAGAAGATTTTTGTAATAGGTTCTTGCTAAGGTCTTTAAGAATATAAAAATTCCTAAAAATACAAGAAGAGGGCTGTGATTGGTTTCTTTCACAGCCCTTTATTTCGTATGTTAGAGTTTTTTCAATTTTTTTTAGATTTGAAATCCTACTCCAAGCCCAACGTTGCTCAAAAGCATTGAGCCAAATTCGTTTGCTTTTATGCTGAATTTTGGTATTGGATAAAGTAGAGACCCAGAGAGTTGTACAATAAAGCCACTTTCACCAACGTTAAATCTAATTCCACTCATTAGTCCTACTCCAAGGGGAGCAATTTGGAAGTTCAAGTTTCCATTTTCTTTTCTGTCTCCTCCTATGTACACATATAGACCTAATCCAGGCATGATATAAGCAGAAAATGTTCTTGAAATATTAATGTTTACTCCTGCTGCTACAAGTTCAGATATAATTAAGTTCCCTACGCTGTCTGCGCTAAAAGAGAAATCTGTTCTTTCTCCAAGTGCAAACTCAACTCTTGCATCTCTTCCAATTGCTCCAATGATATCAACAGAGGCACCATAACCAATTTCAACATCTTTGGTTGAATCAAGCTGTTTTGTTAATGCAACATTAGCTCCAACATTTACTCCAAAACTGCCGGCAAAGACAGCACTCGTAAGTAGCACTAGACTTAGTGTTAACAATAAAACCTTTTTCATATAAAACCCCTTATTCCTTTTGCACAAACAGTGCGTGTGAAAGCATTATGAAAACCACTTTGCTTTGAACTTATTGTGCCTTTTGAATACTTTTTTTGCAAGTAAAAAAATTAAGCCTGTGAGGTTTTTTCAAAACCGCCATCTTGGCTCTTGACTTTGCATTTTTTTAGATTTTTGTGCAAAGTCTTTATTCTTTAGTTTCACAGAATACTTTTTTTAGTGATATAGCATTTGTTTTCCATTTGCTGTTGACTCTTACTCGAATATCCAAGTCCAGCTTTGATTGTGGGAATATTTTTTTAATGTCCTTGAATGCTGCAACACGTATGTTTTTTATGTTTGCACCACCTTTTCCAACCATTATTCCTTTTTGGCTGTCTCTTTCTACTATTATGAAAGCGCGTATCCAAACTTTATTTTCTTCTTCGTTGTATTCTAAATCTGAGACTTCAACCATGATTGAATGTGGAATTTCTTCTTTAACTGAGTTCATGGCTTTTTCTCTGATTATTTCAGAAATTCTGAATTCAAGATTTTGGTCTGTGCGTGCGTTTTCATCATACAAAAGCTCGCCATCAGGTGCGTGTTTGAATAATTCTATTAAAATTTCATCAATGCCGTTGTCTTCAAGAGCAGAAAGTTCAAAAACTTCTCTTTTGGGCATGTGAGATTTTATATATTCATGTGCTTTGTCTATTTGGTCTTGGGACAGTAAGTCTTTTTTGTTTATGCAACATAAAACGGGTACTGAAAGTCCACTGAGCATATAAGAGATTGCATCTTCTTCTGCTCCGGGTGTGCGGGTTGCATCTATGAGATATATAACGGCATCGGTTTCTTCTAGGCTAGAGACTGCAATTTCTTGCATTTTTTTGTTAAATCCTTTGTCAGAAAGGTGATATCCCGGGGTGTCTGTAAAGATAAGCTGTCCACGTGAGTCTGTATAAATGCCCCGTATTGCGTTGCGTGTGGTTTGTGGAGCAGGGGATGTAATTGATACTTTGGTTTCACATATTGTGTTGACAAGTGTTGATTTTCCGGCTGATGGTCTTCCTATTATGGCTACTGATGCGCATTTCATAGCTCAAAGTATAACAAAGTATGTTCTTTATTGCCAAGCATGGGAATAACTGGTATTTTTAGCTAGCATGTACTAGAGTACGTGTTAGAGGACGTGTGTGACCAAAGTTCATATGTAACCATGGAGGAGACTATGAGGCTAGAGGAAGATAATCAAGATAAAAAAGCTTTAGAGAATGTTGGGCAGTATGATAGACTGCTTAAGACTCGTTCACTTCTTTTGACGGGGGAGATTAACAAAGAAATGGCTGACAAACTCATTAAAGATCTTCTTGTTTTGGAAGCTTCTAGTAACGAGCCCATTAAGCTTTATATCAATTCTCCTGGTGGTGATGTTGACTCTGGTTTTGCTATTTATGACATGATTAGATTTATTTCATGTCCTGTTACAATTATTGGTATGGGGCTTGTTGCTAGTGCTGCAGCTCTTGTTCTTCTTGCTGTACCTTTGGAAAATAGAGTTGGACTTCCAAATTCGTCTTATTTAATTCATCAGCCTTTGAGCGAAATGAAAGGCAATGCAACTGATATTGAAATTCATGCTATGCAACTTGAAAAGATTAAGGCAAAACTTAACAGAATTATATCAGAAGCAACGGGACAACCTCTTGAAAAAGTAGCTCATGATACTGACCGTGATTATTGGTTGGCTGCAAGTGATGCTGTGCAGTATGGTTTACTCAGTCGTATTGTTGAAAATAGAAGTGCCTTATAATAAAGATAAGGAAGCCTTGTAATTTGTAAGAAAGATTTATCATTATGCCTACACGCTATCTTAATGAAGCAGAAAAAAGGGTTGGAAGAAAACATCTTCTTTGGTACGAAATTTACAATGGAGTTGCATCTACTTTTTTAGGTGATACTCTTGTAGTCCTTTTAGCAACATATTTTGGAGCAGGGAACCTCACATTGGCATATATTTCTGGTGCCTTGTATATGGCCGGCTTAGCACTTCCTTTAGCTCCAAGAATTCTAAATGGTAAAAATCTTGAAAAAGCACATTCATTTCTTTGGTTAATGAGAGGTGTTGTTTCTCTTGGTTATCTTACTCTTTTCTTTTTGAGTGGAAATGCTGCTGTATGGGCACTTATTTTTGTATATTCGCTTTTTTGTTTTTTTCGTTGCATTGGGCTTATGATGAACGATTATTCTCAAAAAAGTGTTTCATCTCTTCAAAACAGAGGTGATTTAATTTCTCGTTCTAGTACTGCTTACAATGAGGTTTCTGTTGTTGCTAAGGTTATAAGTTTCTTAGCAACTTCATTACAGCAAATTTCTTTTTTAGTCTCAGTTATTGTTTTGCAAATGGTGGGAGTTGTTGCAAATATTTTCTCTGCATGGCATTTGTCAAAAATTCCGTGTAGGACAACGATATCTTATAATTCAAAACGTTCAATGTTTTCTGTGATGAAAGAGTCTTTTCAGGACTCTTATAAGGCTATGTCAATTGTCTCTAAGTGGTTGTTTCAAACAGCTGCTATTGTGCTTGCAATGACAGTGCCTTTTCTTAATCATGTAATTGGGCTTCCTTCTAATGTAGTTCTTCTTTACACTGTGTTTGGTGGTATTGCTCTATCTTTAGCAGGTGTGGCTTCTAAAGAGTTTTCTGACAGGATTGGTTCAAGGCCTTTGATAATAATTGCTGGTTTTGCGCTATCTGTAGTTTGTTTTCTTTGGACAATTATACCTCCAAATAGACCAACTGCTTTCTTTATGATTTTGGGCTTTCTTTATAATTTCTTGTGCCAGTTTTGTATTAACCTAGTTAATAGACTTATTGTTCAATCTATTCCTGATGACGAAGCTATAACTTACAACTCAATGGTAAACTTTGGACTTGGTGTTACAGCTCTTATTGGAAGCCTTTTTGCTGGTTTATTTGCAAATGCGGGGGTTTCGTTATCCCAAACCATGGATAAGACTGTGTTCTATATTTTTGGTCTTGATTTTGGCAATGGTTATTCTTTTACATTTTTACTTGCATTTTGCATGGTTTCATTTGCTACTTTCATGATAATTAGGATTAAAGAACACAGAAGTCTTTCAACTTCAGAGGCTGCACAAGCGTTGTTCTCTTTACATGGGCTTAGAGCTTTTTCAATGATGGATAAGCTTGATAAGCCAATGGATCCTCTCAAACGAAAAATTCTTCTTATGAACTTGGGCAATAATGTAACAGGTGTTTCTACTGCTGAGATACATCAAAAACTTGCATCTCCTTTCTCTCCTGATAAGCAAGATTTTATTAGGGCTTTGGAAATTAGACCTCGTCCAGAACTTGTAGAAGACCTTATTCGTATTGCAACTGATGATGATTCTTATGTGCAAATGGATGCAATTGCAGCTTTAGGGGCTTATACGAACAACAAAGCTGCAAAAGAGGCACTTGTCCGTCTTCTTTATTGCCGATGGTCTCAAGTCCGCTCAATGGCAAGTAAATCTTTATCTCGTGTGACTAATTCTAATGAATATCTTGCAGCTGTAAATGAACTTTCTGTTTCTGCACGTCATATTGATGAAGAAATAGATTTTCTTATTGCAAAACGCAATATGGATAAAGAGGGTTCTTTTTATAAAGACTTTTTTGTTTCTGTTGAACAGGGTAGAAGTGCTACGTTTAGACAAACTAGGTATGCTGTTATTGCAAGTTTCTTGAAATTTGGCTCTCCTCGTTTGGCTCAATTATATCAAATGATGAATTGCTCTGGTAAAAGTGAATCTTTTATAGATGATTTTCTTCCAGAGGCTCGTGATTTAGAAGAAATTGATTCTAAGTTCAATCTTATTGTTAAAGCTTTTAAGGAATGTGACTGGGCTTTTGTTTTGGATTTTTGTCTTTCTCTTTGTGAAAATTCCAATTTAGAAGATTCCCGTATGGTAAATCTTAGAGATGGCATTTTGAAGGCGCGTTCTTTTGAAATAAGTAGATTTGATGTGCAAGATTTCTTAGCTTTACTCTATTTTAGTTACAGTCTCAGGAAAAATTCAAAATAAAAAACTCTACGAGAAAGATTGGGGTATCGGTCTATCTTTTTAGTTATAGTTTTCTAGTTGTGAATGTAAGCGTGAATGGAAATGGCAGTTTTTTGTATCTCTATGTGTGTGCATATATTTTGTAGCGTTTACACATAAAGCGTGCGGGGAGGTGCAAATGCCAAGATTTTCAAGAGTTTCTGTCCTTATTGTTGTTGCGTTTCTCTTAGTTTCAATTGTTGTTATTACAACTTGTGCATGTAAAGCGCAAGTGGAAATTTCAAATATAAGCGAAAATTTGTTGTGTGTTGCAAGTTGGAATGTCCAAAATTTGTTTGATGCTACCATAGACGGCACGGAGTATGAAGAATATACAAATGCAAGTGGGTGGAATGAAAATGCTTATCAAAGAAGGCTTGTAAGTTTGTCTAATGTTCTTTCATATTTGCCACAAAGTAAAGATTATATTGTAGTTCTCAATGAGGTTGAAAATTCCCGTGTAGTTGAGGCTTTGTTGTCTCAAAAGTCTATTGCATCAAAAAAACTTAGTTATTTTGCATTTGCAAGTAATCCAAATGGTGCTGTTGGTATTTCTGTTGCGTCTTCAATTCCAATTGCAAGTGCAAAAGTTCATTATGTGAATGATTCTTTGCGTCCTGTTTTAGAAGTTGGTCTTGATACTGATTATGGTAAAGTTTTTGTTTTGGCATGTCATCTAAAATCAAATATTGGAGGTGTAGAAGAGACTTCTTCTTTAAGGCTACAGACTGGTCAAACTCTTGCGCAAGTTTCTTCTTTTCTTAAGGCAAATAATCCGGGGTGTCTTATTCTTATTTGTGGTGATTTTAATGAAGAATGTTGGGATGAAAATACAATGGGAAGAGATGAATGGGGTGAAATATCTAAAGACATGGGAATGGTTGATACGTTACAAGTTAGCGCATTACAGAGAGATGTATTACAAAGTGGCATATTACAGAGTGGCACCTCTCAAATTAGCCCCTCGCAAAGTGGCATATTGCAAGTGCAAGAGCCTATAGTAAACTTGTCTCCTTTGCAAAAAGCTTCATCTGTGCAAGCGACCTCAAAAGCTCCCTTGCTGGTTTCTGGTAAATTTGAGATGGGGAAATGGTATTGTTTTTGGCTTGATGATAATTGCAAATTGTGGCCAAGTGGCTCTTATTGCTATCAAGGATTATGGAAATGTTACGACAATATTTTGGTTTCCCAAACAGGAAATGATGGTTATGGTTACGAATACTTGCAAGCCAATGTTATTTTTACAGGTGCCATACGGGGTTCAGATGACAAGCCAAATGCATGGA
>CAVDLI010000034.1:0-15642 GCA_963609725.1 bacterium
ACAGATGGAGAAGTGGCTTTATGAAACTTGATATGCTAATAAATGACAATAGAAAGGAAAGTTTTGAACAAGGCTTATCTCAAGGACAAGCAGAAGAAAAACGACGTATTGTCAAAGGGTTTAAAGCTCTTGGTCTTTCAGACAAAGACATAGCTAAAGGAGCTTCAATCTCCATTGAACAAGTCCAAAGTATATTGCAGTCCTAAAAGTTGGACAATCCAACCATTTTTGTGCTAGAGCCCCATATTTGCAATTTTGGCCACATGATTTGATAAAAAAAGAGGTCCCCAAAAATGGATGACCTCTAGTGTTCGGGCAGACTGGATTTGAACCAGCGACTCCAAGTCCCCCAGACTTGTACGCTAAACCCCTGCGCCACTGCCCGTTGAAACTTGAAAAATGTACTAGCACAAGTTTTCCAAGCAACAGTATGCAAAGTAACACACCAAGTGATGTGTGTCAATTGCACTTGGTGTGTGTACACTTGCTTTAACTGAGCTAGATTTGCAAATCTTGTCAGTTCAAAAGAAGAACTGTAAGGTCATTTACATTTGTGCCGGTTGGACCTGTAATTACAAGAGCATTAGCTTCTTTTAATGCATTATAAGCATCGTTATTTTTAAGAACTGAAGAGATAACAATGCCTTTGCTATCAAGTATTGAAGCAGTATCTTGGTCTACGCATCCACCTGCTGCATCTGTTGGACCGTCTGTGCCATCACTTCCAACAGAGAATATGCAACATTTCTTAAGATTCCTAATGCCATCAGCTGCAGCTAATGCAATTTCTTGGTTTCTTCCGCCTTTTCCTTTTCCTGTAAGATGAACAACAGTTTCTCCTCCTGCAATGAAAGCAAGTTTTTTACCTGTACTTTCATTATCTCTTGCAATTGCAGCAAGGAACATTCCAGCATCTTTTGCTTCACAGTTAAGGCTTGCTGTTAAGAAAATAGGTTCATAACCTAAGCTTGTTGCTGTTCTTGATGCTGAAAGACAAAGCTGCTTTACACTGCCTGTGACATAAGTTGTTACATTATCAAGAACTTTTGGAGTAGGTTTTTCAATAAAGTTCTTTGCTTCATTTGAAAGTTTTAGTGAGTATTTCTCAATAATTCCAAGAGCTTGTTCTGTTGTAGAAGAATCAGGGTATGCAGGGCCTGATGCTATCATATCAAGTGGATCTCCAATGATATCTGAAAGAATTATAGCATCAACATGAGCTGGAGCGCATAATTGTGCAAAACGTCCACCTTTGACAGAAGAAAGGCGTTTTCTTAGTGTATTCATCTCAACAATGTCAGCACCACATGCTAATAATTGTTTTGTAATGTCTTGGCTTTCTTGTTCAGAAACAAGTGGTTTTTCAAATAAAGCACTTCCGCCTCCACTTATTAAGAAAAGAACATTATCGTTTTCAGAAAGATTACTTACAAGGTCAATACATCTTTGAGTTGAAGTATAAGTATTAGCATCAGAAACAGGGTGTCCTGCTTCATAAATTTCAATGTTTCCAATTGGACCTTTGTTATGGCCATACTTTGTAATGACGGCACCTCTGTCAATTCTAGTGCCCAGTGCATCATATGCAGCTTTTGCCATTTGCCAAGAGGCTTTTCCAATGGCAATCATTATTAGTTTACCATCTTTGAATTTGATTTCTTTCAGAGCTTTCTTTACAGCACTGTCTGGAAGAGCATCTTTTAATGCTTCATCAATGATTTTTTTTGCAATACTGTTCATGAATAACCTCACATGCTGAACTTTTAAGTCTTATGACTTTTTACACAGTTCATTAGCAAATGAGCGGACAAGTTTTATGTCCGCTCATGTAAAAATCTTGTTTTGAGAAAATTTTCTCAATAAAGAATTCTTAGCAGAAGATTGAAACAATCAAAACGTTAATTATAGCTGCAACACCAATAATCAAAGTTCCAAGAGTTTGTGTCTTATAACCATCTTGTGTATCCATTTCTCCAAAGTTAGTAACAACCCAGAAGTATGAGTCGTTAGCATGAGAAACAACCATTGCACCAGCACCAATTGCAATTGTAACGAGACATACATACATTGGTGTTGCAAAACCAAGGCTTTCCATCATTGGAGCCAAAATACCTGCTGTTGTTGTAATTGCAACAGTTGATGAACCTTGTGCAGATTTTAAAATAGCTGCAAGCAAGAATGGGAATAAAAGTCCCATTGCTTTAAGAACTGAAGCATTGTCTGTAATGAAGTTAATGAGGTTACTTGAAGAAATTACTTTACCAAGAACGCCACCTGCTGCTGTAACGAAAAGGATAGGTCCAACAGTTTTAAGAGTGTCGTTTGTAATTTCGTAGAAGTCACTCATCTTACCTGCAGAAGCAAGAAGTCCAACACCAAGGAGAACTCCAACAGCAAGAGAGATGATTGGCTTTCCAAGGAATACGAAGAATGGAATATTCTTTCCAGCCATTGAGAGAGCAGAAGCAAGTCCCATGAGAATAATTGGAACTACGATAGGTGCAAATGCTGCCCAAGCGTTTGGAAGCTTGCCATAGCTTTTTACAAGTTCTTCATAAGATTCTACTGTGCTTGAAGAATCAGCTTCGTCTTTTGCTTTGACTTTCTTTCCAATATGCATTGCAAAGATGTATCCAGCAATCATTGGAAGGATTGAACATAAAGCACCAACTGCCATGACTAAAAGGAGGTTTACTTCTTGACCAATTCCACCAAAGAGTGTGTTTGCTGCTGCAATAGGACCTGGTGTAGGTGGAATGAAACAGTGTGAAATGTAAAGACCCATTGAAAGACATACTGTACATGCTACAGAGCTCTTTCCTGTCTTTTTGACAAGTGCTTTTCTAATTGGGTTTAAGATAACAAATCCGCTGTCGCAGAATACAGGAATAGATACAATCCATCCCATGATGAGCATTGCAAGCTCTGGGTTTTTCTTGCCAACAAGTTTAACTACGCAGTCTGCCATTTTTAATGCAGCGCCAGTTTTCTCAAGAAGAACACCAACAAGAGCACCAAAGATAATGACAATACCAATAGACGTAAATGTTCCAGAAAATCCTTGGCCAATGATATCTGCAATCTTTGTGATGTCAATGCCTGCTACCATAGCAAGAATAAGAGATACTCCCATGATTGATAAGAATGGGTGCACATGCCACTTTGAAATTGCAATAATCATTAGAGCAACTGCAAGAACAAAGACGATAAGTAATGGAATACCTGTCATATTATTACCCCTGTTTAGACTAGACGAACTTGAATCAAGGATTAAACAAGTTCTTTTCACTGTCTAAGTTTTACACGACGTGAAAACTTAGATTTACGAGGTTTTTGCAAAACTGTCTTCATGAATCTTGGCTTTGCCTTTTCGGCTAAAAGAGCATTTCTTCTAACTTCATAATACACAAAGTATTATTTCAGTTTTCAGAAAATGCTTTTTATCTCGCAAATCCAAAACCAATCTCCACAAAGCTCATTTTGCAAAAACCTCTTACTTGTTAAAAATTTTAGAATGACAATTTGAATTTTACAACAA
The DNA here is from genome assembly GCA_963609725.1 of bacterium. Lineage (GTDB taxonomy): Bacteria > Spirochaetota > Spirochaetia > Sphaerochaetales > Sphaerochaetaceae > UBA9732. The sequence goes on from CAVDLI010000034.1 coordinate 3,539, forward strand.
GAATTTGTATAAATATTCTGACTGCATGATTTTGTAAGTTTATTTTAGCTAATTCTTAACCGGGAGTTTCTAACACCTTAGAATGAGTTCTGCAAAAGCATTTGTTGTGTTATTATGAAATGTATGAAATACAGAGTAATTGCAAATGAAGATATATCACGCGGTTTTGCAAATTTTGGAATAGATACTGTAAGTGTATCAAATAAAGAGCAAGCAAAAAAAGCGTTTGAAGATGCAATAAAAGATAAGACACTTGGGGCTGTTATAATTTCAAAAGAGGCATCCATACTAATAGGGGAGGCTGTTTCTGACCATGAAAAATCAAAAAAGCTTCCCCAAATTCTTGCTCTTGATATTTAATTTAATGAACTACGTACTTGTGCAAAGGTTTTTTAAAAAGCGTTTTTCAAAAACCTCTTAGTCTTCTTCTTTTGGTTCAATTTTAACTAAAACTTTCTCAACTCTAAGGCCGTCCATTTTGATAACCTTTACAGTCATATTACGAAAAGTAAAGCTGTCGCCTTCTGTTGGAAATGAGCCAATTTCTTCAACTGTCCAACCTCCAACAGTGTTGCTTTGCGCTTCAAAATCATTTTTATTTATACCTGCAAGCTCTAGAAGGTCATCAACTGGCATGCCTCCATCTACTTCAAAATCGGTATCATTGTGCTTTACAAGCTCTGGATCAACGATATCGGTCTCGTCATAGATTTCACCTACAATTTGCTCCAATACGTCTTCCATTGAAATGACTCCAAGCGTGCCACTGTATTCGTCTGTTACGATTGCAAGGTGCTGTTTTGCGCTCTTTAATTGGTTTAGAACCTTTGGCAATTTCATTGTTTTATACACATAACAAGGAGCTTTAAGAAGGCTTCTAATGTCAATTGGCGCTTGATCTTGCTTTTGAGCCTCTTGAGGATTTTCAATATTTGCAAGTGTCTTAAAGAACTTGTTAAGATGAAGTATTCCAATGACATTGTCTATTGTTCCCTCATAAACAGGAAGTCTTGAATAAATAGAATTATCAATTGTTTTTTTAATCTCTTCCCACGAGTCTTCAATGTCAATTGCGCAAACATCTACACGTGCTGTCATTGCGTCCATTGCAGACACATTTGAAAAATCAATTGCAGCTTGCATGAGATTTGAGTCATCTTCATCAATTATTCCTTCGTCCTCTGCTGTCTCAATGATTGATTGAAGTTCTTCTACTGACTCTTCCTGGTTAATATCAGTTTCACCTTTAAGCGGTTTTGTAATTAGTGCAATTGTATTTACGACAATCCAAATTACAGGCTTAAAGAGTGCCATGAGAAAGCTGACAAAAGGTGCATTTTTCATAGCAATTGATGTTGCGTTTCGTTTTGCACTGATTTTTGGCATTGTTTCACCAAATATTATTACCAAAATTGTGATAACTAATGTTGAAAGCCAGCCATAATTATCTGGATTAAGGCCTGCCGATGTCATTATGAGAATAATCAGTACTGAACTAAGAGAAGATGCTGCAATGTTAGCAAGATTGTTTCCAATGAGAATTGCACTTAGAGCCTGGTCATAGTTATTTACTATGCGTAATGCTTTAACTGCTTTTTTCCATCCTTTTTCTTTGTCATCACGTATGCTTTCAAGTCTTAAAGAATTGCATGAAGAGAATGCCATCTCTGATGCAGAAAAAAATGCAGAAAAACACAAGCAAATGATAATTCCAACAATTACAAGGTAAAGAGCTGTCATATTTTAGCCTCCATGTCTTGAGATGTCTCATTTTGAGGCTTGTATTCTTTTGCGTTCTCTTGCTGACTTTCTTGTACTGGGTTATTTTCAATTTTTACTTTCAAAATTCTGTTATGATCCATTTCCTGTACAGTAATCTTTAGAGTGTAGTAATTAAAACTGTCTCCCTGTTTTGGGATTTCACTGAATTGTTCATACACCCATTCCCCAAGAAGGAGATTGGCTGTGTCTTTGTTATCTTCGTCTGGGTCATCAAATCCAACAGTTTCAAAAACGTCAGCCAAAGTTTCTTCACAATCTGCAATAAAACTGCCGTCATTATTTTTGACAATTGGAACTTCTACAACATCTTCTTCATCCCAAATGTCTCCAACAAGTTCTTCCAGTATGTCTTCAATAGTAACTATTCCTAGTGTTCCACCGTAGCTATCTGTAATAACTGCAACGTTGAGTTTCCTTTTTGACATTTCAGGTAGGAGCTCATGAATTTCCATACTTTGATGTGCATAATAAACTTCATCTAGCATAGAACGTAAATCTGGAGCGCTACCATTTTGAAGATAAGCTTTCAGGTATTTTCTTATTTGCAATACACCAATAATGTTGTCTATTGAGCCTTCGTAAACAGGAAGTCTACTGTGAGCTTCTTCTTTTATAGTTTTTAGTATAGATGAAGAGTCTGCTGTTATGTCTAAAGCACAAATGTCTACTCTTGGTGTAAGAATGCTCTCTACAGTAACATCTCCAAATTGAAGGGCTGATGTGATAAGCTCGCTTTGATTTTCATCAAGAGCGCCTTCTTGTGTCATATCTTCAATTATGTCTTGCAACTCGTCTTCTGTAACTGAAACTTGAGAGTCTGCTCCTGTATGTTTTGCGGCTGTTTGACCAATTTTTGTGAGAATAAACGAAATTGGCTTAAAAACTTTCATGAAAAACATCAAAGGTGGTACGCATACTACAGAAAGTTTTTCTGGATATTTTTTTGCAATACTTTTGGGAAGCATTTCCCCAAAAAAGAAGACGACTATTGTTGTGACAATAGTTGATATTGAAACAGCACTAAGACCCCATCTTTTTGTTACATAGACTGTTACAACGCCTGCTGTTGAAATGTGGACAATATTTGTGCAAATAAGAATTGTTGATATTGCTTGATCAAACAAATCAAGAACGCTCAAGACTCTTTTTGCACCTTTGTTGCCGTGCTCAGCTGAGGCTTTTAGTCTGTTTTTTGATACTGACGAGATTGATGTCTCAGTCACTGCGAAATAAGCTGCGCTAAGCAGCAAAAGAAAGACTCCTAACAGAGGAGGTTTACTACCGTCATCCATAATGGACAAAAACTCCTTGCGCCCAAAGAGAGGGCAATGTAAAAATTGTTGAGTAAGTGGCTATTGCTCAACTAGTTTTGCTCAACTAATTAGCCTAACTACTAACACAATTGTTTTTACTCGTCAAGAAAACGTTAAATGATTGTTAAATAATAGGCCTTAAAATGCAGTAAAAGCTAATCAATTGACCTAAAAATAACAGTAAGTCTGTACAAAATGGGTTTTTATCTTCATAATTGTGCCCATGAATTTACTTCACATGAAATATGCTGTAGAGATTGCAGAAACCAATTCAATCAACAAAGCTGCAGAGACTTTAGGCGTTGGGCAACCCAACTTAAGTAGAGCTATAAAAGAGCTTGAGACTGGATTGGGGCTTACTTTGTTTGACCGTAGCTCTAAAGGAATGACACTTACTCCAGAGGGTGAAGTGTTTGTGAAGTATGCAAAAAATATTCTCAAGCAGGTAGATGAAGTTGAGTACATTCTAAAAACAGGAACTGTTTCAAAGAAGAAATTCTCAGTTTCTACTCCAAGAGCATCTTATATTGCAGAAGGGTTTGCTAATTTTTCAAACATGCTTGATCCAAATGATGTTATAGATTTGTTTTATATGGAAACAAATTCAAGAATGGTCATTCAAAACATGATTCAAGATGATTACAAACTTGGAGTTGTGCGATATGCAGAAAGCAATGATAAATACTACAAAAAAATGCTTGATGAGAAGAATTTTTCATATGAACTTGTTGCAGAATTCAATTATGTGCTTTTAATGAATAAAGATTGTCCTCTTTCTTATCAAGATACAATTACTTTAGATGACCTTTCTTATTTTATACAGGTGGCACATGCAGACCCTTATGTGCCTTCTGTACCATCTACAACTGCTAATAAAGAAGAACTTTTTGAAGATTCAACACAAAGAATATTTGTATTTGAAAGAGGAAGTCAGTTTGAACTTTTGAATAAAAACAATGAATGCTTTATGTGGGTATCACCAGTTCCTCAATCAATTTTGGATCGTTATAATTTAGTTCAAAGACGTTGTGAGGGTGTTGAGCGCACCTATAAGGATGTTCTTATCCATAAAAAGGATTATTGTCTTACAAAATTAGACCAAATGTTTATAGAACAAATGATTCTTGCAAAGCGCAATATTATAGATAATCCAATTATATCGCCAAAGAGTGTTGTTCCTAAAGAAGAATGAACTTAAAATAAATTAAACAGGCTTAAATGAGCTAAGGAAGAAAAAATGAATCTTGATAGAATAATTGCTGTAAGAAATGATAAGACTGTATATCATGATGGTAATTTTTCTATTAAAGCATTCAGAAGTTCTGTTCCAATGTCATATATTTTACAAGAAGCGTTTTTCCTTTCTGTAGCAGAAGAAGTTGGACTGAATGTTCCCAAATTTCATTCTGTGGTTGAACATGAGGGGCGTTGGACAATAGTATCGGATTATATAAAAGGCCATTCTTTGGCTGAGCTTTATGCAAAAGAAGGGTCAAAAAAGGCTGACTTTTTGGATCATTTTGTAGACTTACAAATTCAGGTTCTCACGAAAACTTACTGTGGTTTGCCTTCGTCAAAAGGCTTAATTCGTGCAAGAGTGGAGTCTTCTACTCTAGATGCTTCTGTTAAGCTGGCACTTTTACGCAACTTGGAATCTATGCCAGACGGCGACCAGCTTTGCCATGGAGATTTTACTTTTTCTAATATTATACAGACCCCTGATGGTCGTTCGTTTATTTTAGATTGGTCTAAGGCTTGTTTGGGAACTGGTGATAATGACGCAGCTGTGACATATCTTCTTCTTTTACGAAAATTTGGAGATGATGTTGCTCACAGTTATCTTGATTTGTATTGCAAGAAAGCTCTAAGTTCTGCATACGCTGTAAATAAGTGGATTCCTTTTGTATCTGCTATGAAATATTCTGTTGGTAATCGTATGGACAGAGAATTTTATGGCAAGTATTTTTTGTAAGTTGATATCTTTTTCAAATGTTTCGTTAAAAGGAGCTATGTTTTGAAAGTAACTATTTGTGTTGGTTCGCTTTGTCATCTAAAAGGTGCTAGGCAAGTTGTAGAAACTTTGCAAGATTTAGTTGAGCATGATGGCCTTGCCGATACCGTTGAGCTTGATGGTTCTTTTTGTACTGGAAATTGTCAAAAGGGTGTATGTGTTACAATTGGTGATAATATTTTTTCTGTTATGCCTTCTAATGTTGTAGATTTTTACGAAAAAGAAATAAAGAACAGAGTGTAATTTGTGCAGTGTAACATTCTTTTTGGATTGCCTTTATCTCCAAATTATGATTTGAAAGTTATTGATTTTTTCTTAAGCTTAAGTGGCTTTCATATTGTGTGCGGTGGCACAACAGCTCAAGTTGTTGCAAAAAAAATGGGTAAACCTCTTAAAGTAAGCCTTCTTTATCACGATAAAGATGTGCCACCTATGGGTTATATTGAGGGTATTGATTTAGTAACAGAAGGTGTTATTACTATGGCTAAAGTTCTTGAATATGTAAAAGATTATTGGAAAGAAAATGAGCTAGAAAGTAATAAGGGAAGCAGTAAAAGTAGTGTACGTAATGAAGAAGTCCCATTTGAGCCTGAAGCAGTGATGTTCTCTAGTAAAAATAGTGCACGTAATGAAGAAGAAGTCCCAAAATCAGGGGCCTCAAAGATTGCAGATTTCATAATTTACAAGGCGCAGACCATTAATTTTCTTGTTGGCTCTTCAAATGAAAAACGTTGTGAAATTGTAGATGAGCTTTGTTCTTATCTCAAAGGACTTGGAAAAGAAGTTTCAGTTACAAAACTCAAGTATTAAAATGGACATTCTTACTAATATGCGCTATACATTGAAAAGAAGGCAATTCTATTAGTTCTATTAGTGTGGAGGGTCTATGTACCAGATTGCTACTAAAAAAAATCTAAACCCTACCGTTACACAAATGGAGATTAAGGCTCCGTTAGTTGCGGCAAAGGCAAAACCGGGTCAGTTTATCATCCTTCGTGTTGATGCAGAAGGAGAGCGTATTCCTCTTACTGTTGCAGGTTGCAATAAAGAGAATGGAACTGTAAAAATTATTTTCCAGATTGTGGGAGCTACTACAGAAAAACTCAATCATAAAAACGAAGGTGATTATATTCAGGATTTTGTTGGACCTCTTGGGGTTCCAACACATACAGATGGAATTAAGAAAGTCTGTATCATTGGTGGGGGAGTAGGATGTGCAATTGCAATGCCAATAGCAGAAGAGTTCCATCAACAAGGTGCAGAAGTGACAAGTATTATCGGTTTTAGAAATAAAGATTTACTCATTTTGGAAGACGAATTCAAAGCCTGTTCTGATAAGCTTTTTGTAATGACAGACGACGGCTCTTATGGTCGCCATGGCAATGTTACTGTTCCTCTTAAAGAAATGCTTGATTCTGGTGAGAAGTTTGATTTAGTCATAGCAATTGGACCAATCATCATGATGAAGTTTGTAACTCTTACTGCAAAGCCTTTTGGTGTGCCTGTTACTGTTTCTATGAACCCAATTATGATAGACGGAACCGGCATGTGTGGTGGTTGTAGACTTACACTTACTCAAGATGGTAAGAAAGTTACAAAGTTTGCTTGTGTTGATGGCCCTGATTTCAATGGTTATGAAGTAGATTTTGACGAAGCTATGTCACGTGGCCGCATGTATACGGATTTTGAGCGCAAAGCCCATGAAGAGACATGTAACCTCTTCAAGAATGTTTAATTTACGAATGTTTAAGGAGATAGGGTATGGCAATTAATCCAAAAAAACATGAAATGCCTGTTCAAGAACCACAGGTAAGAGCACATAATTTTAAGGAAGTAGCTTTAGGATATACTCATCAAATGGCTATTGATGAAGCAAATAGATGTCTTCACTGCAAGAATAAGCCTTGTGTAGACGGTTGTCCTGTTAATATTGAAATTCCTTCATTTATAGACTGTATAAAGAAAGAAGATTTTGAGGGAGCTTACAAGGTTATTCACCAAACTTCTTCACTTCCTGCCATTTGCGGAAGAGTTTGCCCTCAAGAAACACAGTGTGAAAGCAAGTGCACTTTGGGAATTAAATTTGAGCCAGTTGGAATTGGTCGTCTTGAAAGATTTGTTGCTGATTGGCATAACGAAAACTCAAAAGAGAATCCTTCAGTTCCATCTTCAAATGGGCATAGAGTTGCAATTGTAGGTTCTGGGCCTTCAGGTCTTACTTGTGCTGGGGATCTTGCAAAAAAAGGTTATAAAGTTACAGTTTATGAAGCTTTACATGTAGCTGGCGGAGTTTTGGTTTATGGTATTCCAGAGTTCAGACTTCCAAAAGCTATTGTTGCAAGAGAAATTGAAAGCCTTAAGGCAATGGGTGTTGATGTTGAGACTAACGTTGTAATTGGAAAAACTCTTACAATTGATGAGCTTTTTGCTATGGGCAATGAAGCTGTTTTTGTTGGTTCTGGTGCGGGTCTTCCCAATTTTATGGGTATTCCTGGTGAGTCTCTTAAAGGTGTTTATTCTGCAAATGAGTATCTTACAAGAAGTAATCTCATGAAAGCTTTTAGAGAAAAAGACGATACTCCAATTATGAAAGGTGGAAAGGTTGCTGTTGTAGGTGGTGGAAACGTTGCAATGGATGCTGCAAGAACAGCTTTGCGCCTTGGAGCTGAAAAAGTTTACATTGTTTACCGCCGTTCAATGAATGAGCTTCCTGCAAGAAGAGAAGAAGTTGAGCATGCTCAGGAAGAAGGAATTGATTTCCAACTTCTCAGAAATCCTGTAGAAGTACTTGGTTATAATAATCCAAACGACCCACGCGACCCAAAGAACGGCTTTGTTACTGGCCTTAAATGTATTAAAATGGCCCTTGGAGAGCCCGATGCCAAAGGTCGTAGAAGGCCTGTGCCAATTGAAGGTTCTGAGTTTGTTCTTGATGTTGATACTGTTGTTATTGCAATTGGAACATCTCCAAACCCACTTATTAAGTCAACAACAAAAGGCCTTGAAGTCAACGCTCATGGTGGAATTATTGTTGATGAAAACGGCTTAAGCTCAAGAGAAGGTGTTTATGCTGGCGGTGATGCTGTAACTGGTGCAGCTACAGTTATTTCTGCAATGGGTGCAGGAAAAGTTGCTGCAAAGGCTATTGACAATTATTTAAGTCATAAGAACTAATGTAGCAAGGAAGCTACCGTAAAAACTATAGTTTTTGTTTTATTTTGCGCATCTTGGGATATCTTTTCCAAGGTGCGCTAGTGTATTAAGAGGTTTCTAGAAACTTCCAAAGAGTTTTAGAAGTTTTGCAAAAACCTCTAGGGTTTGTTTTATGAAATTTGAATTAAACAGCATTGATGATTTTACAATTCGTGATGGTAATAAACTTGTTTGCTCTGCTACAAATGGCTCATTAGAGATTTCTTTTTTACAGAATGGAATTCTATATGTAACTTGCTCTTTTAATAGCTTAAATACTCCTAGCGCTTTGGCATATGTAAATACAGTATTAAAAGGCCAAATGCAAAAGAGCAATAAAGCTCCAAGTTTGAAAGTAAATGAATTGTATGCTGTTGCACAACTTGATGATATAGTTGTTAATGTTCAAAAAAACAATGGCAATATTCAAGTTTTTCATAAAGGAAAATCTATTTTTGGTGGGCCTTTGGGCACAAGTGATACAGTTATTCCAAGAACTCAAATTAGAGCTTTCAAAAGAGATGGTGATAAGAGTTGGTTTTGCCGTATAAATGACCCTTTAGATGATAGGACTAGGTTTTTTGGAATGGGAGATAAAGCCGGAGATCCAAACCATAGAGGTAAAAGATTTAGAATTTTTAATAGAGATAGCTTGGGTTATGATGGCTCTTATAGTGATCCTTTGTATAAATCAATTGCTTTTTACATGAAACAAAATTTGGACAATGGCACTATTGCTGGGTTTTATTATCCTCTGGGCCTTATTAATGCTGTTGATTTTGGAAAAGAGAGTCCTTTTTATACTTATGTAGAGATAAACGATGGCCCAATTGCTTTCTATATCATTCCAGGTAATGACTATGGCGAGGTTTTAAGCTCTTATTGTTCTATTACTGGACTTCCTGCGTTTCCGCCTTTATTTTCTTTTGGTTTCTTTGGCTCTAGTATGAATTATGTTGAAAGTGATGATGCACCTCAACGAATTTTGAATTATTTCAAAAAGACAGAAGAGAAGGACCTTCCATGCGAGGGAATGTATGTGTCATCGGGTTATTTGAAAGCTCAAGACGGCAAGCGTTATGCTCTTTATTGGAATACTCAAAAGTTCCCAAATTATGGCACATATTTGTCAAATTTGCATGATAGAGGTTATAACCTTACGATGAATATAAAGCCGGGGTTCTTGACAACTCACCCATGGTATAACGAGCTCAAAGAGAAAGGTTATTTCTTGCAAGATGACAAGAAAAATACGCTTGTAGAGTTTTATTGGGGTGGAAATGCTTCTTTCTTGGATTTTGCAAACCCAGAGGCTAGAAATTGGTGGAAAGATAAGCTTGTTGAAAAATATTTGTCTCATGGCTGTACTGGTATTTGGAATGATAATAATGAGTGCGAGTTAGAAGATTTTGATACAGATGCGCATAGAAGAAAACTAATTTATCCTCTTTTGATGTGTCAGGCGTCTTGGGATGCATTCAAAGAAGTATCTCCTGATACAAGACCTTGGATTTATACAAGAAGTGCTTGCCCCGGTATTCAAAAGTATGCACGCAGTTGGACTGGTGATAATACGTCTACTTGGGAGACTTTGCGTTACAATCAATATCAAATTATGTCTTTAGGACTTTCTGCAATGCCGTATATTGGCAATGATTTGGGAGGTTTTTATGGTGAAAGACCGTCTGAAGAGCTTCTTGTTCGTTCTTGTCAAAGTGCTGTGTTCCAACCTAGATTTGTAATTCATTCTTGGAGAGCAGATGACAAACCTACTGAACCTTGGACATATCCTAACGCTTTTTCGTATATAAGAGATCTTGTTTTGGAACATTATCTTTTCATGCCATATTTGTACAATGTAGCGTATGAGGCCTCTCAAACTGGAAGGCCCATGTGTCGTATGCTTGCTTTGGAGTATCCTCAAGACAAAAATATTCCAACAAATATCGCTTGTTATCAAAGCGGTTCATCAATACTAAGTCTTTTTGCTGTTGATGAAAGTCAAGATGAAATTGTGCTTCCTCTTCCAGAGAATACTTGTTGGTATGATGTTCAAAAAAAGACTGTTTTACATGGTGGCAAAGAATATACTTTTGATCTTCCTTTTGGTAAAGCACGTTATCTTTTCAAAATTCCTTCTGTAATTGCTCAAAGTCCTAGTTGCAAAGACCTCTCAAATGGGCATTTTAAGTGTTTGAACTTTATGTTAGTGCCAAATGCTTTAGTCTCTAATGTACTGGATAAAGGCTCAGGCGCTTGTAACACAAGTAAGGAAAGCGATACAAATACAAGTAGTATAAATATTACAAGCATAAGCAATGTGGGTGTAAACAATGCAAGTGATTATGAATACACTTATTTTGAAGATGATGGAACTCAGGTTCTTTCTTTGAATAAGTATTGTCTTGTGAAAATAAGACTTAGCCAAAACAGTGCTTATTTTGAAGTTGTAAAAGGTGCTTTTCCACTTGACGGCAGAACTATTACTGCAAGTCTTCCAGATGGTTTTGTTTTTGAGAACAACAAGAATGTCATTGAAATTCCTTTTAACGAAGGAAAAGCAAAACTTGACTTCTTTTTCAAAAAGTAAATTTGTCAAAAATAAACTTGCTAAAAGTTAATTTGCTAAAAGTAAATTTACAACAATTTAATTCCTCAAAGGTTAATTTGCCAAAAGTAGAATTCCTAAAACAAAATCCAAGAGGCTTTTTACAAGATAAGCTTTGTGCTAGGCAGTGCAGAGGAACTTGTGCTTAGGACATGTAAAGAAACTTGCGCTTAGGATTTATAAAGACCTTGAAAAATGTGCGTAATATCACAAGTAGAAAAATTTTTTAATTTTTCATTTGATTTACACAGTTTTTTGACTTTACATTGTCTATTTTGTTTAGATATTCTTCATTTCGAATTTTTAGAGTTTTTGGAGTTTTTGCAAAAATCTCTTTAGTCTTCTTTTTGAGGTGTTCCATGACAAAGTACATTTTTGTTACAGGTGGAGTTGTTTCAGGACTAGGCAAAGGCATTACAGCTGCAAGCCTTGGTAGACTGTTGAAAAACAGAGGTCTAAAAGTCGCTTCTCAAAAGCTTGACCCGTATATGAATGTAGATCCTGGAACTATGAGTCCATTGCAGCATGGTGAAGTATTTGTCACAGAAGATGGAGCAGAAACAGATTTAGACTTAGGTCATTATGAAAGATTTATAGACGAAGACTTAAATAAGTATTCAAATCTCACAAGTGGCAAAGTTTATTGGAATGTTCTTCAAAAAGAGCGAGCCGGCGAATATTTGGGAAATACAGTACAAATAATTCCACACGTTACTAATGAAATTAAAAAATTTATTTATGCTGTTGGAAACAAGACAAATGCTGATGTTGTCATAACAGAAATTGGCGGTACTGTTGGAGATATTGAAAGCCAGCCATTTTTAGAAGCTATTAGACAAATTGGCCATGAGGTAGGAGAGTCTAACAGACTTTATATTCATGTAACACTAGTTCCTTACTTGGCATCAAGCGGCGAGCATAAAAGTAAGCCCACACAGCACTCTGTAAAAGAAATGCAAGGCTTGGGACTTTTTCCAGACATCATAGTCTTAAGAAGTGACAACCCAATTGAAGAGCCAATCAAATCCAAAATTGCAATGTTCTGCAATGTTCAGCCCGATTGTGTTATTGAGAACGAAACACTTTCAAGCCTCTACGAAGTGCCTCTTATGCTTCATAGACAGCATTTGGATGATATAGTATGCCGTATATTAAATATTGAGGCTCCCGCTTGTGATATGACAGCTTGGCGTAATGT
>CAVDLI010000035.1:0-8054 GCA_963609725.1 bacterium
TTAGCCGAAAAGGCAAAGCCAAGATTCATGAAGACAGTTTTGCAAAAACCTCTATTATTGCTTATTCTTTCTAATCCCACCACTTTTGTGCTTGAATCATAATAGCTAGACAACTAGATTGAGTTGCAAATATAATCAAGGCATGAAAACTTGGTTGACTTATTTGGCATCTGCAGCCATGGGGCTTGCCTTTCAGGTAATGTTCAAGGAAAGTTCCTTTTTTTACTCTGCTATGAATTTCATGGCCACATTAACTTTGCGCCTTGGAGTTTTTATTGTTTTCCCCTTAGTCTTTTTCTCTATGACAGCAGGAACAGCATCTCTTGGGAAGAAAAAAGGTTCTAACAGCTTTGTTTGGCTTTCAACTTTCTTTTGGAGTCTACTTACATCTCTTGTTTTATCAATAGCAGCTGCTTTAATTTTCAAACTACTTCCAGTCTCTTTTCCTGTAATAGAAAATACTTCTGCCACAGCAGTAAAAGACTCAACGTTGTACAAAGCTTTTGCAGAATTGACATCAAGTAAACTCTCTCTTTCAAACCCTCTTTCTTTTAACTCTTTTACAAATTTAGTTAAAGCAAGTGATATTCTTTTTCCTGTAATTTTCTTTGCTTTGGTTTTTGGATATGCATTAAGACCAACAAGTGAAATCATCTATCCAGCATATAATGTTATCAATTCTTTAAGTGAAGCTATGTTTAGACTTGCAAGACAAATAGCAAAAATTATGTGGATTGCAATTTTCTTCATCTCTGGCGCTTGGTATGAAAATCTTTGGCTAAATGGTACAGTCTTTGTTTCTTTGAACTTCATATCAATGCTGTGTCTTATTAGCTTTGGAACTTTCTTAATCATCATTCCTTTAATTTATTCTATTACAACAGGATTTAAGAGAAATCCTTACAGACAAATAATTAGACTCTTGTCTTCTTCTACTGCCGCTTTTTTCTCTATAAGTAGCCTTTTTAGCCTTCCAGCTCTTTATACTAATTGCCGCATAAATCTTGGAATACGAAAAAATGTTGTCTCTACTGCATTACCTTTGCACAAAATTTTGACAAAAGGCGGGAGCGCCATGATGGGAACTTTATGCTCTTGTTCTCTTTTATTATCTATAAATGGAACAAGCGCAAGTATTTCTCAAATCATTACTATTGCTCTAGCATGTACAGTAATAAGTTTTGCAAGTAGCATACATAGTGGTTATGAAGTAGTGTTTTGCATCTCATGTGCTTTAGGGCTTCTTAATATTGATACTACAGACAGCCTTTCTTCAATCTTTGGAATGCTACCTCTTATAAACGGCATTGCTCTTTTCTTTGACACTCTTCTTTCTGGTCTGGGAACAAGTTTCACAGCATGTAATCTTAAAGCAGATTGCAACATTGTTGAGAAAGATACTGTATAAAGAGTTTTTTCAATAAGAGCTTTTCCAAAAAGGAGCTTGGTATTATGCATAATAAATTCCTAAACACTGTATTATTCATTGTGCAATTGCTTATAACAGCACTATGCATTGCTGTTGCAGCAAGAGGTATTTTTCTTGCACAAAACTTCTCTTTGGAACTTCCTTTTATACAAGTCTCTGTTAGAATTATCATGATTTTGATTTTTACTATTAGTTACTACAAAAGCAGTATCACTGGAGGAAATCCTGAAAACATCTTTATAGTATGCTTTATTCTTTCTGCCTCTCTTTCAGAGCTTAGGGTGTTTGATTATTTTGCTTCTCTTACACAAATAAGGCTCTTGTCTGTAACAGCTTTGTCTAGAATTTCTATCTTTTCAACAATGATGATGCTTCTTTCCCTTATTGGGTCTGGAATTTATTTTCAAAACAATGAACATGGAGCAGTGTCTCTTTTTACTTGGATAAGTCTTGCAGGAGCATTCTTTTTGAGTATTTTACTTCCCACTCCCATCTACTTCACAAACATTTGGAAAATGGTACCTTCTTTTTGGATTATTATCATTTTAAGCGTAGTAGCAATTATCGTAAATATATTAAATCTTTTTATTGAACCCCTTGGGACGGGAACAATTAGACTTCTTTCTTCTCTTCTTTTTGTAATAGGAATCTTTTTACTTTGTTTCTTTGACAAGGAGTATTTTATATTAGCTGGGTCGTTGGCATTTGTAATAGGGTGCCTTCTTAATGCTATAGTACTAACACGAAATGCCATAAGGTTGTAAGGTTAAGACTAAAAATTAAGGCTGTAGATTAAAACTGTAAATTAAAAGATTAAAATCTACCGGAGGAAACCTTTGGCTTTTCAAAAATTTTTTTGGGAGAGATAACATGAAAATTGGTCAATTTGGAGAATCTTTCATTCCTTGTTTTGACGGCGTTGCAAGAGTAATGAAAGCATATGCAGAAAACTTAAGCAAAAAGGGCAACGAAGTATATGTCGTAGCGCCAATGTATGATGCAGGTTTTAGAGGCCAATACCCTTATGAAATTGTAGATTTTAGTTCTTTTAGATTTACTCATAAATTACCTTACAGAATTGGATTAAAATCACTAGACAGGCATTTTGTTGCAAGAATGAAACAAGTTGACCTTGATATTTGTCATGTCCATGGACCAGCTTTTGCAGGTCAAATTGGATTAAATTATGCAAAACACCATAATATTCCTTTAGTTGGCTCTTTTCATACAAAATTTTATGATGACATTTATGAAGTAACAGGCTCAAAAACAATAGCAAAAATTAGTGTAAAAGCAATAGCAAATTTTTATGAAAAATGTGATGAGGTTTGGGCTGTCTCTGTAGGAGCCGGAGAAACTCTTAGAGAATATGGGTACAAAGGAGACATTGTAGTTATGCAAAACGGTACTGATAAAAGGCCGTTGAACATTTCTAAAATCCCTGAAGTTAGAGCAAAATATAACATTACAGGAGATAAACCCACTTTTCTTTATGTTGGAAGACTTCATTGGAATAAGAATTTACGAAGAATAATTGAATCTTGTGGACTTCTAAAACAAAAAGGATTTGATTTTCAACTTGTTTTTGCAGGACAGGGCATGGAAGAAAAAGAAGTAAAAGAACTTGCTCAGCAATGTGGTATTGAACAAAACTTGATTTTAACAGGTTTCATTTATGATGTAGAAACTCTTGATTGTCTTTACGCTATTTCTGACTTGTTTATTTTCCCATCAATTTATGACAATTCTTCACTTGCATTAAGAGAAGCTGCTGCCCAGTATACAGCAGGTCTTGCTATTAAAGGTTCTTGCACAGCAGAAGTCATCACAGATGAAGTCAATGGACTTCTTTGTGAAGACACAAATGAAAGTGTTTGTAACAAAATTATAAAATTCCTTCAAATGCCAGAAGAAAAGAGAAAAAAAATTGAAGATGCTGCATACAACACAGTCTCTATTTCTTGGAATACTCTTATGGATACAGTTCTTCAAAGATATGAAAATCTTATGTTAAAGTATAAAAAGAAATAAAGCCAATATGAATTTTACGTGCAATTTTAATAAAGGAAAGAAAATGAAAGCTTTAATTTTAAGTGCAAATACAGGTGGTGGACACAACTCGTGTGCAAAAGCAATACAAGATGTTTTTATATCGCACAATGAAGTGTGTGATATGCAAGATTGTTTGTCTTTAATCTCTAAAGAAATCTCAGAAGTAGCCGCTTTTGGGCATATTTTTGTATATAGACATGCTTCCTGGATTATGCATGTATCTTACAAAAACGTTGATAAAAAAAGAGAAAAATTATTCAAAAAGAACTCTCTTCTTTCAAAAGCTTTATCTTTAGGAGTTCCTCATCTTTATAAACTTATAGAAGAAAAAGGATATGACACAATAATTTGTACTCATATTTTTGCAGCACAAATGGTTACAGAATTACAAGAAAAATATAAAACACTTTTATTGACATGCCAAATAACAACAGACTATGGTTTTACCGCAAATTCCAAATACACAGATATTGATTTTTATTTTATTCCAGACAAAAGACTTCTTGATGATTTTATTCAAGATGGACTTCCTAAAGAAAAACTCTTTGCAAGTGGTATTCCCGTAAACAAAGAATTTTTTCAAAAAACAAACAAAGAAAATGAAAAAGAAAAACTTTGTATTCCCAAAAACTACAAGCACATTTTAGTAATGGGAGGAAGTATGGGAGGGGGCCCCATTCTGAAATCCACACAGCTTTTAATTGAAAACCTCAAAGAAAACAATTATTTATCTATTGTTTGCGGAACTAACAAGGCGCTTTATAACAAACTTTTTAAGAAATATGGTAACAAAAAGAATGTACATATATATGAAGTCTCACATCAAATGCCACTTTTAATGCATTCTGCAGATCTCATTTTCACAAAACCGGGAGGACTGACCACAACAGAAGCATATGCTTGCAACCTACCAATGGCACTACTTAATTATCTTGGAGGTTGTGAAACAGACAACAAAATATTTTTCACAAAAATGGGTGGTGCAATAGCAGCAGACAAGCCCAAAGCTCTTGTAGACCAAACAATTGCTTTATTAAACAACCCATCCCGCTTACAAGAAATGTCAAATGCAATGGCAAAAGCCTCACAAGGGAAACCAATCCCAGAGAACTTTATCTATGACACTCTCAAAAAAGCTCATGAAAAGAACTTAGCTTAAGCTTAAGTATTTTTCCGCAGTTTTTGCAAAAACTTCTTTCACAAATTGTGAAAACAAATCTCCTCAATTTTTATTTTGCAGAACCTTCTTCTAAAAGTTTCTTTGACATCTCAAAGATTATATTAGGCACAACTTTTACTTCTTTTCTATCATAAGTAATAAGCCCGTTAGTTTCCTGCTCAACATCTGAAAGCTGTGTATAAATTGCACCGGCTAGCCCTTTTTGTTTTGCTATCATTATTTGTTTTTCATAAAGTTTTACGATTGCACAAGTCAATTCTTCTTTTGACTTGAGTCTTTTATATATAAAACTTTTTTTTGCTGTAGTATTTGTATCATAACCGTAACCACCAAACTCAGAAAGAATAACACATCTTCCCAAGCGGTCTTTATGAAATTTGTATGGTCTAAAATATACATGAAGACTCTTAAAATCCCCAATTTTCTGGTCTTGCCATCCAGATGCATGGTCCACCGTTCTTGTACTGTCAAGTTTCTCTATTTCACTAACAATACGTTTAGAGTCAAACTGCCCCCATGCTTCATTAAAAGGAACCCACATTGCAATAGATGTAACATTATAAAGATGCTTTACTGTATCATAAGCCTCTTTTTCCCAAATCTCTCTTTGCTCAATATCACTTCTAGCAAATTTTTCATATTCATTATCCTTAATATGAGAGCCAAAAAACAAAGGAAGAGTTATTGTCCCAATCTTATACTTACCACCACCAGAGACCATATCTTGCCAAACTAAAATACCAAGCCTGTCACAATGATAATACCATCTCAAAGGCTCAATTTTTATGTGTTTTCTAAGAGTATTAAAACCTAATTTTTTAGCAAGTAAAATATCATTTATAAAATCATTATCACTTTTTGGAGTGTAATACCCACCCTTATAATAACCTTGATCTAACAGCCCATGATGAAAATACGGCTTACCATTGAGTTTTAAGACTTTGTTTCCTTTATCATCTTCTCCAACTTCAAAAGTTCTAAGTCCAACATAACTTTCTACTTTGTCGTAAACATTATCTTTTAAAACAGCCGTTTTGCACGAATTTTCAAACTCTCTCTCTTTAACACCCTTAATACTAAGTGTAAAATCATAAAGAAAAGGATCTTCAGGAGACCACAAATGAGGATTTGGAATATCAATTCTTTGTTTAGTCCCTGTCTCAAACGTAAAAGAAAGAGCACAAGAAGGTATTGAAAGTTCAACAAAACAGCAAGAATTATCATTTGTATGAACTTCAATAAAGAAACCTTGTAAATCTGGAGTAATTTCAAAATCTTTTATATATGTTTTTGGAACTTTTTCAATCCAAACTGTTTGCCAAATCCCACTTGTTTTAGGATACCAAATTCCACCCGGCGTACTACTTTGTTTTCCTCTTGAAATCTCTTTTGAATCTCCAGGGTCTTGAACTAAAACAGAAAGCTCAAAATCTTTTGAAAAAATCCCTTTTTCAGATAAATCAATACTAAAAGGCAAATACCCACCCACATGGTCACAAACTATTTTACTATTTATACGCACAATGGCTCTGTAATCAACCGCACCAAAATGCAAAACAAGTCTTTCTTTTTCAAAATCAACAGGCTCTGGGAATTCAACATGTCGCTTATAGCACATAGTTTCATGCGCTTGGAGCGTTCTTTCAACACCACTATAAACACTTTCTGGGGAATATGGCACATTTATAACATACTCTTTAAGGTTTTGAGAGTCTGACACAAACACAAGAGACCATTTGCCATTAAGACAATAATAACTTTCTCTTTTCATTTGCGGACGCGGATACTCACTTAAAGGAATATTTTCTTCATTAGAAATCTCTCTTGCCATAAAACCCCTCTTTTATAAAACCTCTTATAACCATCGTATAAAACATAACGCAATAGCAACACAATAATATCATAATATTGAAAAAACCGCGTATTTTAGCCAATAATTGAAAAGAAAAACACAACCACAGGCAAGGAAGTCTTTAATGCGCGTATTTCTTTTACCACCAACATTCAATGGAGAGCAAACAGTAGACATCACAGGAAAAGAATACAACTATCTTGTAAACGTATTAAGACTAAAAAAAGGCCAAAAAATAATGGGACGCGACAACCTTGGCAATCTTTGGGATTTGACAATAGAAGAAATTAGCAAAAAAAGCCTTATTCTTAGCACCGCAAAAACAAAAACGCTAACAGAATACACAGACACACTCCCCCAGGAAAACCCACTTAGAACAATAATCTTATACCAATGCATACCAAAAGGACGCAAGGCCGATTTCATTATAAAAAAAGCAACTGAGGCTGGCATAAAAACTATTGTTTTAGTTAAGAGTAAAAATTGCGTTGCAGATTTTACAGGAAAAGAAAGTTCAAAACTCTATCGTTATGATGCTGTAATAAAGGAAGCAATACAGCAAAGTGGCTCAACAGTACCCACAACAATAGAAGGCCCAATAGATATCTCACAAGTTCCTAGTAATTTTTTAGAAAAAGCAAAAGGAAATCCATCTCTTGGTCTTATGCTTCACCAATGCAAAATAAAAGAAAACCAAAAAGAACTTGTCTCTTGTATAAAAGAGTTCAAAAAAGAGACACAAGAAGGCATTACTGGCATTTTAGTAGGCTCAGAAGGAGGTTTTACAAATGACGAATGTGAAGCCCTCATAAATGCTGGTTTTAATGCAATAATACTTAAAACAAACATACTAAGATGTGAAACAGCATCAATTTACGCAATTGGCGCTATTCAAACACTATTAGAGACTTCTTGTGTATAACTTGTGCATAACTTATTCAAAAAATTAAAAATTTTCTCTTTTTTACTACATTAAAAACACTTAAAAACTTATATAACTTCTAAATAAAAACAAAACTACGAAAAAACCTATAATTTCTTATGCTGTAAATAATTATATACTACTACTTGTTTGATTAGTACCAAACAAGGAACAATTAAAATTTTTACTAAAAAATGCCCTTATACACAAAGCAACAACACCTTGTGCATAACTTGTGCAATAGTGTGTGTAATTATTGGACATTTAGCAACTTTTTTCTTATAACATCTAAAAATAGCTAAAGAATATTGCACTTCTCAAAAAAAGAGCAGGGACACTATGAAACCCTGCTCAAATTTTTTCAAACACTATTTTTAATTATTCAGCAAATACTCATAAGCTGCCTTACAAGCTGGATCATAATTAACATCGGCTAAAGGCCTGTCTTCTGCATCCATTTTTGAATAATATTCATTTCTAGCAAGTATTTGAAGAATGCTTTCTCTAAGTCCAGTTGAAGAGAATTCTTTGACAAATTTTGCTACATTAGAAGAAGTATAAGAAGGATTTTCTTCTACAAATTTTGTTATCTCATCGCCATTTAAGAGATTTGTATAAG
>CAVDLI010000035.1:8064-15162 GCA_963609725.1 bacterium
AATCAACTTCAATATCTGGTTTTACGCCTTCTTCGTGAATTTCATTACCGCTTGGTGGTACAAAACTTGCAACTGTGACAGAAATATAACCATCACCAAATGAAGAAATTTGCTGCATAATACCCTTTCCAAAAGTTGTAGAACCAACAAGAACAGCTCTACCATTATCACGCATAGTTGCAGAAAGAATTTCAGCAGAGCTTGCAGACCCCTCATTAATAAGAATTGCAACTTTCACACTAGGATCTACTACAGTGCCTTCGCTTGCTTTGTATACAACATTTCTAGAACTGTCTTTGTAAGAAACAGAAAGAAGTTTTTCACCACTAATGAACATATCTGCAATAGAAAGCGTTACATCAACATCTCCACCAGGATTATCTCTAAGGTCAATAATTAAGCTCTTCATTCCCTGTTCGCTCAAAGAACTCAGTGCATCCTGTACAGCTGTAAGAGTATTTTGAGAGAATTCAAGAATTCTAAGGTATGCAACACTTGAATCTATCATCTCATATTCAACAGTTGGAACTGTGATTACTTCACGAGTAAGGGTGAGTGTAAAAGAAGAATTCTTTCTCTTTATTGTTATATCAACAGTAGTGCCAACCTCTCCTTTCATTTTGGAAGCACATTCGTTTGCACTCATTTCATCTACAGGCTCACCATTTATATGAGTTATCATATCACCAGCAATAAAGCCTGCTTTAGAACTTGGAGTATTTGGGAATACTTGCGTTATGTTGCAATACAAAGTACTTTCATCTTCTGGATCCTGATACTCAAGATAAGTCTTTGAGAAATAAATCCCCAAACCTCCATAGACACCTGTAATTTGTTCTTCATACTCTTCTGAGTCATCAGCTGTAATGTAATAAGAATATTTGTCACCCAAAGCATCAAACAAAGCTGTAGCCATAGCATCATAAACTGCATCATAGTCAATGTCATAGAGATAATTCTTGTTTACATATTGGTACAATCTCTCTAAAGAAGCCATATCTCTAGAGATAATCTCAGAGCCTACTGTAGAAGAAGACTGCTGGATAACATTTCCCGTTGTTGAGACATTTTGATACTGTTGTTTTCTCAAAAGGTTCTCAAAAATAGCCTGGTCTTCTGGAGAACCGTTTGCAAATACGAGTCCGGAGAAGATTGCCACAATTAAAAACAAAACTAATGTTCTCTTCATGGCTGAAATATACAACATTTTTTCAAATACGTAACTTCTAAAGGCTTGTAAATAATTGTAATCGTCACATAAAAAACATATTTTTGAAATTTTTTACAGTTCCTTTTCCCAAAAGTTTCCAAAAGTTTCCAAAACTTCGTAAAAATATCTTTTTAAGCTGTCATTTATTCACGCTTTTTAAGTAATGTGCTAAAATTCAGCCATGTTGATTTATGTGGATTTCCCCAAATGGATTTCTCCGTTTGTATTTCCATCCCTTCCTGTGAGATGGTATGCAGTAATGTACCTTTTGGCTTTTGCAACTTGCTATATACTTTTTAGAAAACAATGCAAATGCGGAGCCTTAAATTACATGGATTCTGATACCTCTTTGACCCTTTTTTGCTACACAATAGGATTTCTTTTACTGGGTGCCAGGCTTTTTTCAACATTATTGTATGAAGGTTCTTGGTACTATTGGACACATCCTTGGATGATTTTTTGGCCATTTAGAAACGGTGCCTTTATTGGGCTTCCCGGCATGAGTTACCATGGAGGTGTAATTGGAGCTGTCTTTGGAGGATGGCTTTTTGCACGCAAATATCATTATAAACTTTTAGATTTATCAGATACTGTTATTGCAGGCATTCCTTTGGGTTATACTTTTGGAAGACTTGGCAACTTCATAAATGGCGAGCTTTGGGGCCGTGTTACGGGCTCTTCTTATGGAATGATTTTCCCAGATGCTCCAAAATTTTCAACAACAACCTCTTGGGTACGAGACATTGCAGATAAAATTGGCTTAACTTATGAAACTGGAGACATTGTTAATCTTCCTCGTCACCCATCACAATTATATGAAGCTTTTTTTGAAGGCATTTTCTTATTCGCAATCTTATGGTTTGTTATCAAGCCTTTATCCCAAAGAAAAAGAGAAAAACAAGGCCCTGGAATTATCACAGGCTCTTATTTTATAGGTTACGGCCTTATTCGTTTTATACTTGAATACTTCAGAGAACCAGACAGTCAAATTGGATTTGTAATTAAATTGGGAAAAGAATATGAGCCTTTGTCTTTGTTCAAATCCGTTTTGAATATATCACTAGGCCAAATTTTATGTTTTTTAATGATTATTGCCGGTCTTTGCATCTTACTTTATTCAAAAAAAAGTAACCCAATAACATATACAAAAAAGAAAAATAAGGGGAAATATCCTCAAAGGAATAAATAAAATGAAAGTCAATGAAAAAGTATCTCTTTTAAGAGAAGAAATGAAAAAAGCGGGTTTAAGCGCTTGGATTGTCAACGGAACAGATCCTCACAAAAGTGAATACGTAAGTGAGAGATGGCAAGCAAGGAAATGGCTTTCAGGCTTTACAGGAAGTGCCGGAACTGTAATTGTAACGCAAGAAGAGGCCTTAATTTGGGTTGATTCTCGTTATTTTGTACAATGCGCAGAACAAATCAAAAACACTTGCTTTGAAATGAGAAAAGTAGATGGACCAGAAGCCACAAGCCCAATGAGCTTTCTTGTCTCTAAATTCAAAAACGATGAGAAAGTAGGAATTTCAGCTGAGACTTTAATGATTTCAGAGAAGACCGATTTTGACGAAAACAATATTAACATCATTCCTACAGACGACCTTTTGGATAAAATATGGAAAGATAGACCATCAATGCCAAAGTATCCAGTAGAAAGTCTTTCAGATGAACTTTGTGGAGAGTCTGTAACAGAAAAAATTGCTCGCATTAGAGAAAAAGCTGCTTCAAATTCAGAAGATTACATTCTTATCTCAAGTTTAGATGATATTGCTTGGATTTTGAATTTAAGAGGAAATGATATTGAAGACACACCTGTTTTCATGGCTCATCTTTTAATTGGTCCCAAAACAGTTAAACTTTTTACACCGCCAGAACGCTTTAAGAGTGTAAAAACTTCTTTGTTTGAAGTTCTCCCTTATGATGACATAGTACCAGAACTTGAAAAGCTAAAAGATTGTACTGTTAGACTTAATCCAAGAAAAATTAACATGCGCCTTAAGAATGCTTTAGACAAAGCTTCTAATATTAAATTTTCATACGGTCGTGAATATTCAACAGATTTCAAAGCATGTAAGAATGAAGCTGAGCTTGACGGCATGAGAACAGCTCATATTCTTGACGGCGTTGCTCTTGTGAACTTCCTTGCAATGGTCAAAAGAGATGAATTTGATTTTACAGAGCTCTCCATAGCCCAAGCATTAGAAGATGAAAGAGCACTTGAAGAAGATTATCTTGGCCCTTCTTTTACAACAATTGCAGGCTTTGGGGATCATGGTGCTGTAGTCCATTACAGTGCAACAGAGGACACAGACAAAGCAATTGAAGGAAATGGCCTTTTGGTTTTGGACTCCGGCGGTCAATACACCTGTGGAACTACAGATGTAACAAGAACAATTCTTTTTGGAAAAGCAACACAAGAACAAAAAGAGGATTACACTTTAGTTCTTAAAGGACATCTTGCTTTATGCTCACAAATTTTCCCAAAAGGAACAACAGGAGTTCAGTTGGACATACTTGCACATCAATTCTTATGGCAAAAAGGTATGAACTATTTCCACGGCACAGGTCATGGCGTTGGTTTTAGACTTAGTGTACACGAAGGCCCTCAAAGAATTTCTGCAAATGTTGGAGCTGAAAAACCTGTTGCAATTGAAAAAGGAATGGTCATAAGCGACGAGCCAGGACTTTATAAAGAAGGAAGACATGGAATAAGAATTGAAAACCTTATTGCAGTTGTTCCTGCAATGACCACAGAATTTGGAGAATTCTATACATTTGAGGTTCTCACAGCTTGTCCATACGAGAGAGACTTAATTTGTAAAGACATGCTAACAGAAGATGAGATTTCAATGATAAACGAGTATCATAAATGGGTTTATGAAGAGCTCAAAGATTTAGTTGAAGTAAGTTCTTTGGATTATCTAAAGAAAGCTACAAAACCTTTATAATATAAAAAGATAAGGAATAAAAATATGGTTGAAAAACTTGCAAAAACAGGAAAGATTGAGAGAAAAGGACCAGTTGTTCTTCTCATTATGGATGGTGTTGGATTTGGAAAATATTCTGACGGAGATGCTGTAAAACAAGCAATGACAAAAAATCTTGACCATCTCATGCAAATATCTCCGTGGACAAAACTTAAAGCTCACGGAACAGCAGTAGGCCTTCCTTCAGATGCAGACATGGGCAATTCAGAGGTAGGCCACAATGCAATGGGTTGTGGCAGAGTATTTTCTCAAGGTGCAAAACTTGTCGCTTCTTCAATAGAAGAAGGCTTAATGTATAAAGGAGAGACTTGGAAAAAACTCATTTCTAATGTCAAAAACAATAATTCAACATTGCATTTCATTGGACTTCTCAGTGATGGAAACGTACATAGTCACATAAAAAACCTCATGGACATGATTACAGAAGCCAAGAAAGAAGGCGTTAAGAAAGTGCGTGTTCATGCTCTTTTAGATGGAAGAGATGTTGGAGAGACATCAGCTTTAGATTATTTTGACCCGTTTGAGAAATTCTTAAAAGATCTCTCTACTGATGGTTTTGATGCAAAAATAGCCTCCGGTGGTGGAAGAATGGTTATTACAATGGACCGTTACAATGCAAACTGGGATATGGTGAGAAAAGGTTGGGAAACTCATGTTCTTGGAGAAGGCCGTTATTTTGACAATGCTCATGATGCAATAACAACATTAAGACAAGAAACTGGCGCTATTGACCAAGATATCCCTCCTTTTGTTATTGCAAAAGACGGAAAACCGGTTGGAACAATTGAAGATAATGACAGTGTTATCCTCTTTAACTTCAGAGGAGACAGAGCACTTGAAATTACAAAAGCGTTTGAAGCAAAAGAACTTAACGAGTTTGATAGAAAACGCGTTCCTCATGTAGAATATGCCGGAATGATGGAATATGACGGAGACTTACACGTCCCTCACCAGTTCCTTGTAAACCCACCATCAATAGACAGAACAATGGCAGAATACCTTTGCGCTTGCAACGTAAAACAGTTCTCTATTTCAGAGACTCAAAAATTTGGCCATATAACTTACTTCTTTAATGGAAACAAAAGTGGCAAATTTAACGACAAATTGGAAGAATATGTTGAAATTCCTTCTGACATAGTTCCTTTTGAGCAAAGACCTTGGATGAAATGTGCTCAAATTGCAGACAGAGTCATTGAAGAAATTGAAAGTAACAAATGGCAATTTATCAAAATGAACTTCCCAAACGGTGACATGGTAGGTCATACAGGGGTCTTTGAAGCTGTCGTGTGCTCAATGGAAGCTTTGGATATTCAAATTGGAAGAATTGCAGAAGCTGTTCGAAAAGCCGGTGGAACTCTTGTTATCACAGCAGACCATGGAAATGCAGATGACATGATTGAACACAATAAAAAAGGAGAACCCTCACTTAAGGAGAATGGAGAACCAAAAGCAAAAACAAGCCACAGCTTAAACCCAGTTCCTTGTATCATTTATGACCCATGTTACAATGGCGAATACTCCAAAGAACTTGTTCAAGGCTTAGGAATTAGCAGTATTGCAACAACTTGTATACAGCTTTTGGGCTTTGCGGCTCCAAAAGATTACGATCCTTGTATTGTTAATTTTAATTGAATATAGAATAGCAAAGGGTTAAACTTACGGCATGGCACAGAACACTTCGTCTAAGACAGGAAAAGTATATGGAATTGGAAATCCACTCATTGATGTTATTGTAAATGTTGATGATGAAGATCTCACAAGACTTGGTCTTTACAAAGGAACAATGAATTTAATTCCGCTGGAAAAAAGACTTGAGCTTACAGAATTTATCAAAACAAAAAAAGAACCTGTCTTTTCTTGCGGAGGTTCGTGCCCAAACACAGTTATAACCCTTGCTTCTATTGGAATTGAAACAACTCTTGCCGGAAAAGTTGGCTCAGACGAATATGGTGAAATCTACAAAAAAAGACTTGCCTCGTTGGGAGTTAAAGACAATCTTGCCATCTCTTCCAACGTGACAGGCTCTTCCATTATCCTCGTGACGGCTGATTCTGAAAGAACAATGAATACGTATTTGGGAGCTAACCGCGATTACAATCCCGATGACATTTGTGAAGACGAAATAAAACATGCCTCTTTTTTCCATTTTACGGGTTATATGTGGGATACTCCAAACCAAAAAGCTGCAGTAAAAAAAGCAATGAAAATTGCTAAAGAAAACGGAGTTCTCATTTCTTTTGATATTGCAGACCAGTTTGCAGTTGGTCGTTATCATGACTCTTTCTTGGAACTTGTTGAAAACAACTGCGACATTGTTTTTGCCAACAAAGAAGAAGCTCGCGTCTTATTTGATAATTACGACCCTTACGAATGCTGTAAAAGCATGGGCAAGTTATGCGAAACAGCCATAGTAAAAAATGGCAAAAAAGGCTCTTATGTAAGCTACAAGCGCAAAATATATGAAATTCCAGTCAAAGGTCCTGAAATCCCAGTAGACACAACAGGAGCAGGAGACACTTATGCGGCAGGATTTCTTTATGGATTATGCAAGGGTCTAGATGTTGAAGAATGTGGTCTCATTGCATCAACTTTAGCAGGTCAAATCATAAAACAAACAGGCGCACAATTCTCTCTTGAAAAAGCAGCAGAATTAAAAACCATGCTTGAAAATCTCTGAAAAAATTTCTTTTTCTTTTGCTAGTAACAAGTTATCTTGTAAATCATCTAAAAGCTGTGAATGAAAATATCTCAAAATTTTTATCTGGTAAATAAGAGTTCATAGAAGAGGTTCTTGAGGACTTTGAAACTCTAAAACTTACTACTTGAGGTATCATTTATGGCAAAAGAAAAATTAGTAGCATTAGAAAATGATTATATGTTTGCAAGTGTAATGCAACATGA